>CAZMEN010000062.1:0-16372 GCA_964565335.1 uncultured Algimonas sp.
CTATTCTTCGTCGACAACATTTTCCGTTTCACGCAAGCTGGTTCCGAAGTGTCCGCGCTTCTTGGTCGTATCCCATCTGCTGTGGGTTATCAGCCGACATTGGCGACTGAAATGGGCGCTATGCAAGAACGTATTACGTCAACAAATAAAGGGTCAATTACATCCGTTCAGGCGATTTATGTTCCAGCCGATGACTTGACTGACCCGGCGCCAGCGACATCTTTCGCGCATTTGGACGCGACAACTGTTTTGAACCGCGCTATTTCAGAAAAAGGAATTTACCCTGCGGTTGACCCGCTTGACTCAACATCACGTATTCTCGAGCCCCGTACAGTCGGTGTTGAGCATTACGAAGTTGCGCGTCAGGTTCAGGAAATTCTGCAACGTTATAAGTCTTTGCAAGACATCATCGCGATTTTGGGCATGGATGAGCTTTCAGAAGAAGATAAACTCACTGTTGCACGTGCACGTAAAGTTGAGAAATTCTTGTCACAACCTTTCGACGTTGCGAAAATCTTTACAGGGTCAGACGGTATTCAGGTTCCAATCGAAGAAACAGTGCGTTCCTTTAAGGGCCTCGTCGAAGGGGAATATGATCACCTTCCAGAGCAAGCCTTCTATATGGTTGGCGGCATTGACGACGTGATCGAAAAAGCTGCTAAAATGGCAGCCGACGCGGCATAAATTCTGTGACGCTATCAATATTATTTCAAAGCCGACAGTTCACTGTCGGCTTTTTCATTTTTATATCCGCATTTATTATGATGTGCTGTTCACCACAGTCACATTATGCACAGGCGCAGTCGTTCGATGAGCAAATGCGAATGAGAGTCGTGGAGCAATTGAAGCCTAGCCTCTTCACCGTGCGCACAGTCCGGTCTAATGAAGACAAAATCTTATTTGAAGCTGATAGTGCGTTGGCAGAGTTCCAAAAATTCTTTGATGATGGCGAAAGAAACAGGTCTCCTTATCATGATATGGGAAATGGTTTCTGTATTGATGGTGAGAAAGGTTATATCTTAACGGCATCATTTGTTGTGTCTGACGACCTCGTTACAGAAGTTGTTGATCCGGACGGCACTGTTCATAAAGTCACGCCAAAATGGATGGACAGCGACACGGATTTGTCTTTGCTGCAACACCCGTCAGAATATTGCGAGCCTTTAAAGTGGGCCGCACAGCGCCCAAGAATTGGAGAGAATGTTCATGTCTTTGGTCATTTTGAAACCTTAGGAATGATGTATCAACCTCGTATTGTGGCCGGGTTTAAGGAGTCAGGAACCGAATTTCCACGTTACGCGGATAGTACCGAAATTATCTATACTGATCGGGGTTTCAATAAAGGGTCAGCGGGCGCACCTCTCGTTGACAATAGAGGGTATGTCGTGGGTATGGTTGTGGCATCCTATGGTAAACCTGCGCAACCCATGGACCATATTGGCTTGAGTGTCGGCGCGGAAAGCTTGAAAGCCGTTTTCAAACAAAAAATGTCAAAACTGCAAAACCCGTAAAGAAATAAGTTCCCACTGGCGCATATATTCGGTATGTGCGCTTACGTAAAATTCCAGTTCTATACGAAAAGGCTGAGTTGAAAAATGGCTGATAAACTTACATTTTCATTGGTGTCACCAGAGCGTGAATTGTTTTCCGGTGAAGTCGACCAAGTGAATATCCCTGGTTCCGAGGGTGATTTGGGTATTCTGCCTAATCATTCCCCGCTTATGGCGGCCATCCGCACAGGCGCGATTACGGTCATGAATGATGGTCAGGAGACACAGTTCTTCATCCAAGGCGGCTTCGCCGATGTGACGCCGGATGGTCTGACTGTTCTTGCAGAACGCGCTTCGCCATTGGCTGATGTTAATCGCGATAGTTTAAGTTCCGAAATTGCTGAGGCACAAGCTGCATTGGCCGGATTAGAAGGTGATGCAGCCTTGGCCGGACAACAAAATTTGGACGGCTTAAATGCCTTATTGGCCTCGCTTTAAAGCCTTATCCTTGCCACAAATCTTTTTAAAACCGAGCCTATGAAAGCTCGGTTTTTTTATATCTTCAAATGGGCCGTTGCCGCGGCTTTGCTGTGTCTATTTTATGGTTTCATGATTGAGCCGAGACGCCTCGTTCTGCGCGAAGTTGTCGTGGATAGCCCCCGCTATACGGGGGGGCCGCAGCGTATTGTTTTTCTCTCCGATATCCACATTGGCGGCGCGCCAATTACGGCCAAGCGCGTAGAGCGAATTGTTGAAGAGGTGAATGCTCAGTCGCCTGACATTATCCTTTTGGGGGGTGACTACGTCGACGGTCATGACAGACGAGAAACCCATAACGCCGCCTTTAATCAAGAGATTGAAGCAGGCCTAAAGGCCTTGGGCGGTCTTACGGCGAAACAGGGCGTATATGCCGTCATTGGCAATCATGATAATTGGTATGATGGGGCTTGGGTGGCAAAGGCGCTGTCGGACGAAGGAATCACAGTGCTGGAAAACTCGGTGGAACACAAGGGTCAGCTTTGTTTTGTGGGCTTGGCCGATTTCGATACGGCTAATCCCTCGTCAGAGCCTTTTTCGGATTGCGCGAAAGGCCAATTCCCGATTGTGGTCACGCATTCACCTGACTCCTTTCGATACTTAGCCAATGATACGGTGCTAGCCGTCGCGGGGCATACGCATGGCGGCCAGATTAATTTGCCTCTCATTGGGCGGCGCGTCACGGCCACACAGGCCGGACGGCCTCTTGCCTATGGACTGAAAGAAGTAGGCGGCGTGCCAGTCTTCATTACGGCGGGTATCGGCACATCTATTCTTTCGGCGCGTTTTCGCGCTCCGCCTGAGCTTGTGGTGCTGACTTTGCGTCCGGCGACGCAGCCATAGTGTCTTGTCTCTCCGGATAGATTTTTTTCCACCAAGGCTCTAAATCCGGGGTCTTAATAACCCCTCCAATCATATCAAGCGTTTCTTCTTCAGAATAAAGAAAATCCATAAAGGCCACGCGGAGAAAGTTTGCGAACTGGCGGGGGTCACCTGACGTGCCTGTTATTTGAGAGAATGCGGCGGAGGAATAGCGTTGATGCAAATCACGCATGCTAACCAAAGCCGCGTAGGCTGTGGCAATGTCTTTGGCGTCCTCGATGGGCACGTCAGATAAAATTGCGCTCTGAATGGCAATATCATAGGCCGCTGTTTGGATACGAGGGGGGCGCATACCGCGGAATTTACCTCTCTGGAATTCGGACATGTTTCCGTCGCTGCTAACGATAGCGAGGATATCGGGATAGAGGTCCAAGTGATAATTACGTGCGGCGAGAACGCGGTCATAATTCTCCGATAATTCTTGTTCAATTGCAGCCAGGCTACGTTCAACAAAGGCGTCCCGTTTGGAGTCAACCCGCCACTCATTCAACATAAAAGCCAGAACCACACCGAAGGTAATGGCGAGCATTTCAAAAAATAGCCGCGACTATCCGGATAACCACTGAAACGATTCTGTGTTCTCTTGCGAGATCGCGCTTGGGTTTGGTGTGTTTTTAACGGGCTCCATATCTCTTTTTAATCACGCGGACGATAGGGGCGCAAGAGAGAGGGCGCGTCTGAGGAATTTAAGGCGTCGCTTCCGGCTCCGATACAGTCTCATCTACACCCTTTTCGGTTAAAGGATTGGGCGCGTAGCGCGCATTGCGATCTTCTTTTGTGGTAACGCTCACGAAGAGAATTATGCCGATGAGCGCCAATCCCGCGGCTGTGAGGAAAGGCGCGCCGGGGATATAGGGCAGGGGCCCGTCGCCGAGTACATGATGGAATATTTGAATGAAGTTTTGCGGGAAGGTGACTAAGCCTGCTTCTGTTTTGGCGTCCGTATCGCCGAACTGCCAGAACATCCCCGCCATCGCGAACGGGCCTATCATGAGCGCCAAGCCTTGGGCGGCCCCGATTGCGCCTTGGAGCTCACCTTGTTCGGATTCTGACACGCGCGAGCTCATCATATTGGTCAAGGCAGGGCCATAGAGACCGGCTAGGGCCGCGAACGGCCCGGCGGCGTAGATTATCCATCCCTTATCCGCACTTCCCATCATGGTATAAGCAATAATAGCGGAGATAATGCCCAAGACGCCCGCCCAGAATAAGCCGACCTTGGGGATGATAATACGAATTAAGCCGCCCTGCACAATCATACTGGCAACGCCGAACGCCCCTAAAGAGAGACCCACATCGCCCGATGTCCACCCCAGCCCTTCTTGTGTCGAGAACGTGTAGGTGGTGGGATAAACCGTATGCGCCATGGCCAAGAGGAACAGGATAAAGATCAGGCTCTTCACGCCTGAAATGCGCCCCAATGATATGACGGCGCCAAATGGGTTGGCGCGTTTCCAACTAAAGGCGCGTCTTTTCTCTTTGGCTAAAGTTTCCGGGAGAAAGATGAAGCCGTAAATCACATTGATAAGCGAAATAACCCCTGCCGCGATAAAGGGCGCACGGGGACCAAGGCTGTCGCCAATCAATCCGCCTACGACAGGACCAAGCATGAAACCAACGCCAAAGGAGGCGCCAACTAATCCAAAATTCTGCGCGCGTGTCTCAGGCGGGCTTATATCGGCTATATAGGCATTGGCTGTGCTGAATGTCGCGCCAAAAGCCCCTGCAATGATGCGCCCTAGAAAAAGGAAGGCGACGGTCGGAGCGAAGCCCATAATGAAATAATCTATACCGAGCCCAAAAAGAGATAAGAGCATGATAGGGCGGCGGCCAAAACGGTCTGAGAGTCCGCCGACAATCGGCATGCAAATAAATTGAAACAGCGCGAAAACGAAAGTGAGCCACATGCCGTAGAGAACGGCCTCATTATTGGGAAGGTCGGTTAGCTCCTTGAGCAAATCCGGCAAGACCGGAATCATAATACCAAAGCCAATAGAATTGATCATCACCGTAATCAGCACAAAAAGAATGGCGTTTTTGCCATGGGCTTTCTTGGCGTTTAGTGCCTTGGTGTTCGGATCTGGTGAGGCTGTGGGTTTCATTTGAATTTAGGGCTTTCGGCTTAAGGCTCTTGGCTCGAAATGGGTTTTGAGAAGTCGGAGAACTCCTCAGCCAAACGCTCATAGACGCCCCGTTTGAACGGGACAACCGTGTCGGGGATTGTGCGCAGATCAGCCCATTTCCATTCCGAAAACTCTTGTTCTCCATGAGCCGTTAAGTCGACTTCACGACCATCACCATAATAGCGAAAGGCAAACCACTTTTGACGTTGGCCGACATAGCCCCATTTTTTGCGCTTTCCCTTTAAGGCGTCTGCCGGAAAGTCATAATAGAGCCAAGGTTTAATCTTGCCGATTTTCTTGAGGCAGTCACCTTGAAGGCCTGTCTCCTCGAATAATTCGCGGCGGGCCGCTTTGCCGGGTTTTTCCCCTTTATCAATGCCGCCTTGCGGACATTGCCACGCATAGGGGCCGTCTTCACCGAAGCGTTTGCCGAGCCAAATTTCGCCGTTTGTATTGAATATCGCAACGCCGACATTGCGGCGATAATGTTTTGGATTGCGTGTCATCTGATAGGCTTACTGTAATCGCGAAGAGGCTGGAACGAGTTGTAAGGATTGCGAGGGCAGGGTGGTCAACCAAGCACTTACGGCTTCCAATGTTTCAGGGTAAGCGAAGCCAATTCCGACGGGGCCGCGGCCTGACGTGGCCTGCGCGGCAAGGCGGGCGAGTTCTATCTCAATCAAGACGGTTTGCGGCTCTGGATCAATTAATCCGAAACCTTGTTTGTAAGGCAGGCCGACAGAACGCGCGAGCGTATCAAGACCCGTCGTGTCGAATGCGCCGTCCGTCACTAAGCTCAGCCCCGACTTCGACAGCCTGTCTAATGTCGTAAGGCTCGCATCGGCGCGGTTGAGAAATAAATCGCCATTATAATTCGTGACGCCAAAATATCCCTGCGCGCGGCTCAAGAGCCAATCCAGATGACGTTGGTTCTGAGTCTCTTCCCCGGCCTTCAGCGTGCGATTGGCTCCTGGTTCGCTGGGGTTGAACCCGTTAGAGTTCATGGGAATTTCAATCAACACTTCATGGCCATCATTGCGGGCCAAGTTTATCCATTCTTGCAGACCTACGCTATGGGCGGCGAATGACAGGGTTACATTCGCGGGGAGAATATCAATGGCTTGTTGGGTGACTTGCCTGTTCACGCCAAGACCGCCGATTATAAGGGCGACAGGTTGACGACCTGATTGCAAGACATTGGTACGGCGATAGGCTTTTGCGGCTGTATTTCCATCAGGCGCTATCGTCGGCAGAGGGCCAAAACGTCCCTGACGGGTGAGGGCGGGGTTAAGCGTTGCAGACGCGCCGCCCGTTCCGCCGCCCAGTACTTTGCCATCAATCAAAATCGTTTTAGGCGTAGCGGCGTTAGGGGCGTTTGACGTGTTGGAGGAGGTAGCATTTGAAGAGGGTTTTATCGGGTTGCCTAAAGCATCCAATTTTTGGCCCTCCGGCTTCTGTCCACCTGCCAATGCGGTAGAGGCGGCAGTCGGATTGTCGCCTTGCGCCACATCACCCGCCAAAAGGTCCGGTAGAGCCTGACTGTCGGCTTCCAAATGCGTCGAGGGCAGGGGTTGCGGGATGGCGTCCAAAGCGACCTCGCCAGTTACATTGGGGTCTTTATCTAGAACGGGCACGAGGGCGACGCGCGCCAATGCCCCAACGAAAAAGGCTAAAACGAGGACAGCGCCAAGAATATGCCAACGGCGCTTGGGGAGTTGAAACCGTCTACGCCTGTTGACGGTAACGTTTACTGGGCTGTCTGCAGTGGAGTGTGAATCACGGCTCATATGTCCGCGTTAAATCGTTTCGCGGGTCAGGTCTATATGTCTAGCTGTTATGGGCTTTATTGCAAAACTGAGGGCGCTGCGCCTGTTTGGCCCGGATAGCGGTTCTGTGCTTGCAAGAGCGTTTGGTAACGGGACGTTTTCAATACATCAATCGCTTTTCGGAGTTGGAAATCAACGCGTTCTGCTTGTTCCTCTGTCGGATATAAAATCGCATCATGATCCTCTTTGTAATCTGTATTATCCGGATTGATTAAAGAGTGAGGAAGACTGTCTTCACGGAAACGTTTGCGAATTTCCCCGCTATCAGGCTGAGCCGCAACGAGTAGGTCCGGCATAATGCCTTTTCCTTGGATGGAGTTGCCGGATGGTGTGTAATAACGTTGGGTGGTGATACGTAACGCGCCGCCATTATCCACCAGCGGAATGACCGATTGCACAGACCCTTTGCCGAAAGTACGCCGTCCAATAACAACGGCGCGTCCGCGGTCCTGCAACGCACCCGCCACGATTTCTGCGGCCGAGGCCGAGCCCGAATTAACGAGTACAGCAATGGGCATGTCAGGGTACAGCTCTCCAGCCTCTGCGTGATAGCGTTGCGTGTCGTCATTGGTACGCCCACGAGAAGAGAGAACTTCACCGCCATCCAAAAACAATCCAGACACACTGACGGATTCCGTTAAAAGACCGCCGCGATTACCGCGCATATCAATAATTAAACCTGGAAGGGGATTGCCGAGTTGTGTTTCAAGCTCTTTGAGGGCTTTTTTCAAGTCAGACGTTAGGCGGTCATTGTTGAAAGTCTCAATAAAGACATAGCCTAGACCTTGCTCAACACGGTGACGTACGGCTCGCCCTCGGACTTGGGCTCTGACAACGACAACGTCACGCGGAGCCGCATCGCCCGTCAAAACTGTGACGGTGACGGGGTCGCCAGACAGGCCGCGCATGTTTTCGACTGCGGCGCTTAAATCTTTCCCTAAGACGGAGTCACCTGCGACGGCGGTGATGAAATCGCCTGTCCGTATGCCTGCCTTATAAGCAGGGCCTTCATCAATGGCGTAATTCACCTTTACCAAGCCGCCTTCCATGGTGACTTCGATGCCGAGACCGCCATATTCACGTTTTGCGGCTTCGCGTTGCTCCTGAAACTCTGCAGGGGGGGCGTAGCTAGAGTGCGGGTCAAGGGAAGCGAGAGCGCCGTTCAAGGCAGCCTCGATTAATTCTTTTTCAGAGACCTCAGTAACGTGATGATCGCGCACGCGGGCGAGAACCTCGGCAAATAATTCCATTTTTGCCAGTATTTCCGCCTCAGTCGGGGCGTCCGCTTTTTTGTTCTTCTCCGCAATTTGAGCCGCCGCCATTGGGCTAATGGCTATCGCCGTCAGGCCCAGTATAAGGACGGATGAAAGACAGAGAGTGAGAGTGTTTAAAAAGCGCATGGACTCGAATTGCGGGATTAACCTTGAGATTCTGCTAATTTTACAGCGTATTGTCCGCCTTTCAGAAGCTCAATTGCCTTTTGGAGCTGATAATCGTCTTCGACAACGAAATCTTCAGGTGGATAATCAATCACCTGCTCTTTTTCTTCGGAGTCTTCATCTTCATTTTTAATTGCATTCGGCAAATCAGCTTCGCGGCGTTGCAGGCGCTTTTTACCGTCATCAGGGACAGCAGAAATTGCGATGTCGGGATCAATCCCTGTCCCTTGGATAGAACGGCCAGCAGGTGTGTAATACCGTTGTGTGGTCATACGTAGTCCGCCATCGCGGCCACCGCGTAGAGGAATGATAGACTGTACAGAGCCTTTACCAAAGGAGGTCATACCAACCACTAAACCGCGACCGCGGTCTTGCAAGGCACCAGCAACAATCTCTGACGCTGAGGCTGACGCTCCATCAATTAAAACAATAATTGGAACACCTTTGGCGAGTTCACCTGAATTACCGTTATAACGCTGCGTGTCAGATGCCAACCGTCCCCGAGTAGACACAACTTCGCCGCCATCTAAAAAGACGCTGGATACTTTCACAGACTGATCCAAAAGGCCGCCGGGATTGCCGCGTAAATCCAATATAAGTCCTGGGATTTTTCCGCCAAACTCTTTCTTTAGGGCCTTTACGGCTTTGATAATACCTTCTTCGGCCTTGGCATTGAACTGCGCTAAGCGGATATATCCGATACCGTCTTTGATTTCATATCTGGCGACCGTGCGTTTGATGACTTCGCGTGTCATCGTGATTTCTAAAGGGTCTTGGTCTTCGCGTATGACAGTAACGGTAATATCTTCGCCTGGCTTACCGCGCATTTGTTTGACGGCTTCGGTGAGCGACAAGCCCATGATTGATTTTCCGTCTATTTCAGTCAGAAAGTCACCCGCTTTTATTCCGGCGCGTTTGGCAGGCGTTTCGTCAATGGGAGCGATAACTTTGACGAAACCGTCTTCCATGGTGACTTCCATGCCGAGGCCGCCATATTCACCACTTGTTGTGACGTTTAATTCTTTGAATTCTTCGGGCGAGACATAGCTTGAATGCGGATCAAGGGATTGCAACATGCCGTTCAAGGCATTTTCTATGAGATCAGCATCATTCACATCAACGACGTAGTCCGTGCGAACGCGGGCCAAGACATCGGCAAATAAATCGAGTTGTTCAAAAGTATTCGTATTAGAACCCGGCTCGAAGGCGATAGCTGACTGATTGGTCGAGGAAAAAGCAAAGAGTGCTATCGCTGCCACAGAACCGATAGCCGGAAGAATAAATTTCATCGTATTACCTTTTATCCTCATGCTGACATAAGATGCAATTTTCACGCCTCGATTTTGTTTCAAGGCCCTAACATTGCCGTTTCATGTCTCCGGTCTTACTGTTTAGGAGGCAAAAAGAACAATGCAAAGTCAAAAAGCTGTAATAGTTCAGTGAAACGGTGAATTTATCTGCGACTTTTTCGGCATATATAGCTGTCTAAAGCTCTAAAGAGACAGCCACGGGGCAGGGTTAATAGTCCCGCCATTTTTGCGCAGTTCTAAATAAAGTTCGGTCTTGCCCTGTCGCGCAAAAGGCATTGCGCCGACGGGAGCGCCTTGTTTGATAACTTCGCCTGTTTCGGCAAAAATATCGCCTAAGCCGGTCATCAAAAGGAAGTACCCGTCACCCACGGCCAGAATGATAACTTGATCATAATTTTTGAAAGGGCCTGCAAATTCTACGCGTCCTGCATAGGGGGCTAAAACCTGCCCCTCTGAGGTTGTCTCAAATGTTAGTCCTTTTTCGCCGCGCCCAAACCGTTTCAACAGCGGGCCTGTTACTGGCAGGCTTAATTGTCCCTTGGCTTTGGCAAAGTCACCCAGATTGCTAGGAAGAGGCGGCGGTATAACGCGCCCGCCCGAGCTTCCTTTTTTAGGCTTTACGCGGGGTTTGACGCGCAAGGCCTCGGCTTCGAGCTTTTCAACGAGTTCTCGTAATGTCGCGGCCTCTTGTGCCAGACGTTTTGCGGTGGCCTGTTTCTCGGCTCGTTGTGTATCAATCGAGGCGCGGAGTTTAGACTTGTTCTGAACAATACCCCGCGTTTGCGTGCGTCGGCGTTCGAGTTGCTTTTGATTGGCGATTAATTGGCGTTGGTTTCTTTCAGCGCGGGTCTTTTCTTGGGCCAGTGTTTCGAGCTGCGCGCTCAGGATTTTTGTCCGTTGGTCAAGTTGCTGCGTCAGGGCGGCGATAAGCTGTCCTGCTTGGGCCGCTTCAATCGCATTGTCAGGACGCATGACCATAGCAGGCGGTGGATTGGCTTCTAGCCTTTGGAGCGCCGCGAGTAATTTTAAAAGTTCAGAGCGATCGGAGAGTATATCCGTTTCAATTTGCGTGACGGTGGCATCTATATCTTGTTGTTTCTTTTCAAGAGCCAGAGCGTCGCGCTCAAAGACCTTCACCTCGCGGGAGAGGTTACGCATGGATTTTTCCAACTCGGCGATTTCGGCGTTCACAGCCTGCCTGCGTCTATTGAGCGCTTCTGCTTCGGCGCGGGCGTTTTTCTCGGCTTGGGTAAGCGCGTCTAAATCGCCGGGCGTGTTAACTTGGGCGTGCGCGGGGCCGTTTAAGGCCAAGGCGAACAGGCTCAAGACTATGAGGCGTAAAGTGATCACGGATTTGGCTTTAGCGCAGGCTTAATCCCTATGATAGGGGGTGCCTGCGAGAATAGACAGGGCGCGGTAGCATTGCTCGGCCATCATGATGCGCACGAGTTTGTGGGGCCAAGTTTGCGGGCCTAAGGCCCAGCGGCGTACCCCCGGCGGAATGGAGGCCGGATCGAAGCCGTCGGCTGCGCCGATAATAAGATAGACTTCGCTTTGACCTTCATCCCGACATTGCGCCAATGTCTTAGCCATTTGGCGGGAGGTTAGTGTCTTTCCGCGTTCATCGAGCGCAATAATAAGGGCCGAGTTCGGGAGGCCGTCAAACAGGCGTTTTGTCTGTTCCGCGCGTGTCTTGCAATTCCGAACATCGATCGCCTGCTCCTCTACAGAGAGGAACCCCGTTTGACGGGCGAGGAGAGAGGCGCGCTTTAAATAATCATCCACCATATCGCGTTCGGGGCCGGATTTCATTGTGCCGCCCGCGCGTAGGATTAACTTAGTGGCCATTATTTGATGCCGAGCGTTTTAACACTGAGTTTATTCAGCGTCAGAAGGGGCTTCCTCTGCCACGTTTTGTAAGCCTTCTGGCAACGGTACAGACCAAATTTTTTCAATATTGTAAAAGACACGTACTTCGGGACGGAAAATGTGCAAAATCACATCGCCGACATCGACCAGAACCCAGTCATTGCCGTCCTGACCTTCGACGCCAATGTCTTTATAGCCTTCTTCTTTCAGAGCCCTCAGAACATAGTCTGACAAGGCGCTGACATGGCGATTAGAGCGGCCGGAGGCCACTAACATAAAATCAGCGACGGAAGATTTTCCGCGAATATCAATTTCGATTACATCTTGGGCAGAGTTTTCGTCCAACACGTGTTGGAGAAAATCGGATAATGCCTTGGCCTCTTTCTGGCTCTTGGCAGAAGATTTAGACGGTGAGGGTGCGCTCACAACAGATTGGGTGCTCAGAAGGCTCTCCATTTATCAAGGCGATAGGCTCGCCGATCCTCTTATTAAGAATCATATATCATAATTACGAGACAGACGCCAGTTTGGCCCTGATGACTGTCGAGGAACTGCTATCTAGTGGTAAAGTCAAATAAGTCCAGCACGGGGCTGTCATTTGTGCCAATGCATTCGAATAAGACTCGTCTAGGCGGTCATTAGCATATTGTCTGGCGGGCTGGCTGAGCCGAGAGCGCATCGTTTCCCCCGGCCTGGCAATCACGGCGATTGGGAAGGTTGCCATGATAGCCTGCCATTGGCGCCATTTGGGAAGTTGGATAAAGTTATCCGCGCCCATCATGAAAACGAATTGCGCGGCGGGGTGACGCCGTTTCAGAGATTGAAGCAGGTCTATTGTGTAATTCGTGCCGCTTTTCTGCTCATAATCGCTGATGATCATACGCGGGGGCAGGTTAAGAGCCTCTACCGTCGCCACTCTGCTCTCATAACTCGGTTGCGCAGGTTTGAGCGGGTTTTGCGGACTCACCAACCACCAGATTTGATCCAAACCCAGCTCGCGTAATCCGGCTTTGGCGACATGCAAATGCCCTTGGTGAGCAGGGTTAAAAGATCCGCCAAAGAGGCCGATTTTCATATGGGCGTACGCTGTCATGCGGAGCGGCTCACAGCGTTATCTAGTGAGGTCGTCATAACGAGGTTATCCCGATGGATAAGGGCCGAGCCGTTGGTGTAACCAAGGAGAGCTTCGATACCGTCGCTATGACGGCCCATAATGAGCGCGGCATCCGTAGAGCTGTAATTAACAAGGCCTCGGGCGATTTCTATATCATCAGATTGTAAAATACGGACGGCGTCCCCTTTTTTAAAGCGGCCACTAATATCGGTAATGCCTGCAGCCAGAAGGCTTTTGCCACTTTCTAAGGCCTTAGCGGCCCCCTTATCGATTATCAGATCGCCTTTGGGTTTCAGTGATCCTGCTATCCATTGTGCGCGGGCTTTGCGCGGGTTGGTTTGGGCGGCGAACCGGCTATGACGTTCGCCGTTCTCCAGTCGAGCCAAGGGGTGAGGGGCATGACCATTCAAAATGAACATTTCGCACCCGGCCTGTGTGGCGATTTGCGCGGCCGCCAATTTCGTCGTCATGCCGCCTGTTCCCACAGAGGCGGACTCATTAGCGTGACCGCCCATGGCGATAACACCCGGCGTAATCACATCAATCACAGGGATATGTTCGGCGTCAGGGTTTTGACGGGGGTCAGATTTATAGAGCCCGTCAATATCAGAGAGCAAAATCAACCCATCCGCGCCGACCATTTGCGCCGTCCGCGCCGCCAAACGGTCATTATCGCCATAGCGAATTTCATCTGTGGAGACGGTATCATTCTCATTGATAATGGGGACTGCACCTAAACCCAGTAATGTTTTCAAAGTTGAACGGGCATTCAGCCATTTCCGTCTGTTTTCTGTATCGGTCAGAGTGAAGAGGGCTTGTGCAGATTTAAGACCTTGTGCGGCGAGCGCTTTGTCATAGGCCTGCGTCAGGAACGCTTGCCCTGCCGCAGCGCAGGCCTGTTTTTCGGATAGGGATAAGGTTGAGCCAATCAGCCCTAACCGCTCTCGGCCCAAGGCAATGGCTCCTGAGCTAACGATAAGGGTTTGCAGTCCCGCTTTATGTCGGGCGGCAATGTCTTCGCACAGATCATTGAGCCAATTCTGGCGAAGGATGTATTGTTCGCCGTCAATCAAAAGCGCTGAGCCGATTTTTATCACCAACCGTTTATAGGGCGCTAAAGGCGCCGCGATATGGGATGTATCAGCCGGCATAAGCGGTTAAGGCGACCAGCCTTTTTGTTTTTCCATTTCGCCGCGTTCAACGGCCTCGGCGATGCGTTTTTCTTCGCGTGCGGCTTCTTCTTTCGCGCGCCGTTTTTGTACGTGTTGATAAATCGCGGACAGGACAGGTTTCAGGCCTTGATTGGTTACACTGGAAATAATCAAAGGCGTTTGCCCACAAGCCGCTTCGACATTGGTTTTAACGGTGTCGAGTTGTTCCGGCGTAATGATATCAGCTTTGGATAAAACCACGATTTCGGGCTTGTCTTCGATACCGCCGTCATAATCCTCTAATTCTTTCCGGATGGTTTTATAATCCTGCGCAGGATCCTCGGTGGAGGCATCGACCAAGTGCAAGACTGCTGCGCAGCGTTCGACATGGCCCAAGAAACGGTGACCCAGGCCTGCGCCTTCAGAGGCGCCCTCGATGAGGCCGGGCAGGTCAGCGAGTACAAAACGTTCAGCAGGGCCGAGGTTGACGACACCTAAATGCGGATGAAGGGTCGTAAAGGGATAGTCTGCGGTCTTGGGCGTTGCCGCCGTGACGGTGGAAAGGAAGGTTGATTTCCCCGCATTGGGTAGACCGACGAGGCCGGCATCCGCGATTAATTTCAGGCGCAGCCATACCCACCGCTCTTCGCCGTCCTCACCGGGATTGGCTTTTCGCGGGGCTTGATTGGTGGAGGACTTAAAACGCGCATTGCCCCAGCCGCCATTGCCGCCTTTCACAAGAAGCGCTCTCTGTCCGCCCTCGGTCATATCGACAAGGACTTCATCTGTATCGGCATCAATCACTTGTGTGCCAACAGGTACGTTGATGATGACATCTTCACCGGCAGCGCCTGCACGGTCCCGGCCCATGCCATGAATACCCGTGCCCGCTTTGAAATGCTGCTTGTAACGATAATCAATCAATGTGTTGAGGTCACGCGACGCGACGACCCAGACGTCACCGCCGCGGCCGCCGTCACCGCCATTCGGGCCGCCAAAGGCAATGTACTTTTCGCGCCGGAAAGAGATACATCCTCCGCCGCCATTACCGGACTTCACAAAGATTTTGGCTTGGTCGAGAAATTTCATAGTCTTACTTTCATCGAAGTCTCTAAGCTCTTGTGCCGTCTTTGACCAGTGAAGATCGAAGCGCTGAAAGCGGAGACAACATGCCTGCGTCAGTTGTTGCGGAAGGTCGAATGTTAAAACCAAACTTTTCGTAAAAAGGAGATTGCCCTTTGGCTGCCATCAATCCGACACAGCAGTCTTCGGGATAATGCTGTCTCAGGTAATTTATCAACCGGGTCATCATTTCTTTGCCAATGCCGTTACCGCGATAATCTTTCGCAACAATCACATCCTGAACATAGAGTTTGAGGACGCCGTCGCCGATGACGCGTATCATGCCAATAAGCGTATCACGGGCATAAACAGAAACCCCGCACAGAGAATGATTAAGTGCCTGCGCGGCTTGCTCCAAGGTGAGAGGCCCCCAATCTGTTTCATTGCGAAGCGCAACAAACTCCGCGGCATTGGGAAGCCTCATCTTAATATCATAAGATAACATGATAAATATTACTCTGCCGCGAGGCTCATCATGTCAGCCTTGCGTTCAAACAGAACGCTTTCGGATTTTTTCATACGGGCCATGGAAAAATAAAGCTCTGTTTTCCCTGTCGGGACAAAACCCATTTTTTCCAAAACACGGTGACTGGCAGGATTATCCGCGAAGGCACCTGCGCGAATGGTTTGTTTGCCAAAGACGCGCTCTGCTTCCGTCAAAATGGCTTTCCCGGCTTCGGAGGCATAACCTTTCCCCCAAGCGGGCTCGCCGATCCAATATCCGATTTCCAAATCGGCGCCGGGTTTGCCGCGAAATAAATCCATAATACCGATCATTGCATCATCCCCTTTTTCCGTAATCGCAAAAGGAAAAGCGAGGCCTTGTTCTTTCAAAGCTCGCAAATGCATAATTTTGAACTCGGCTGAGATAAGCGGGAAGGGGTGAGGGAAACTGCCCGTCATACGGGCGATATCAAAGTTGCTGCCATATTTAGAGAGGGCTTGTGCGTCTGACATTTTGAGCTCACGCAGGACGAGGCGAGGCGTCGTCAAAGTTTTACGGAAATCAATCTGCGTCTCATTTGTATTCGCAGTGTGTGTCAGTCTGGTCATGGCAGTCTCCTTAGGCGTGGCCATGCAGGGAAATTATGTCTCTTTTTTGAAAGTCTTTTCGATAATGCGCCACATAATGCCGGCGCTATAAACAAAAAAGGGAAACCGGAGACCCGATTTCCCTGCTGATTTTTATCGGGTCACCTTATGGTGGGGACCCAATCTAATCTTGGGTCTATTCTGCGGCGTCGGCCAGAGGCTGGACGGACACAAATGTGCGGGCATTGCGTTTTGTTTCGAACGCAACTCGGCCCTCTGTCAGCGCGAATAGAGTATGGTCTTTACCCATGCCAACATTGGCGCCGGGATAATACTTCGTTCCGCGCTGGCGGATAATAATGTTTCCAGGAATGACCGCTTGGCCACCTGATTTTTTCACGCCAAGGCGCCGGCCAGCACTGTCGCGACCGTTATTGGATGAACCACCTGCTTTTTTATGAGCCATGAGTTACTCCT
>CAZMEN010000063.1:0-13547 GCA_964565335.1 uncultured Algimonas sp.
TACGCAGACCCGCAGGGGCGTCACGGTAAGAGCCAAAATCAAGAGCCACATTTTCTTCGGACAAAAGCGCGACAAAGGCTTTGGCGAAAGCGGCGATGTCTTGAATGCGATCATCATTGAAAACGAGACAAACACCCGTATTAGAGCGTTCATTTTCATTGGCAGCGAGGTTTTCAATCCAAGGTGTGCGCTCGACCCAATCCCAAATGACTTGGGCATTGTCATCGGCGCGCTTTAATAATGCGGGCAGGCCGCCAATAGACTTGGCCCAGCTTAGCGTGTCGATATAGTCTTCGACAGCGAGCATAGAGGGCGTATTGATAGTTGCGCCTTTGAAAATACCTTCATTGATTTTATCGCCCTTTTTCATTCGGAAAATCTTTGGCAAAGGCCAAGGCGGATTGTAGCTTTCGAGACGCTCTACGGCGCGTGGAGAGAGAATGAGCATGCCGTGGGCCGCTTCGCCGCCCATAACTTTCTGCCAAGAGAATGTTACCACATCGAGCTTATCCCAATCCAAAGGCTGGGCGAACGCGGCAGAGGTGGCATCGCAGATTGTGATGGCTTCGCGGTCTGTCGGAATAAAATCAGCATTGGGGAGTTTCACGCCGGAGGTTGTACCGTTCCATGTGAACACAAGATCGCGCGTGCCGTCATAGCCCGAGAAGTCTGGCAGGTGACCGTAATCACCTTTGAGGATATTCAAATCGTCAAGAGGGAGTTGTTTTTGTGCGTCTGTAATCCAACCCGCACCAAAGCTTTCCCAGGCCGCTACATCTACGCCTTTGGGGCCGAGAAGCGACCACATTGCTATTTCAACCGCGCCTGTATCAGAGGCCGGGACGATACCGATTCGAAATTCCTCTGGGACTTCCAAAACTTCGCGCGTCATATCTATTGCGAGTTTGAGGCGTTCTTTGCCAAGGGCAGAGCGATGAGACCGTCCAAGCACATCCAGATTTAGGTTTGAAATGTCCCAACCGGGACGTTTTGCAGTAGGTCCGCTTGAAAAACGCGGATTCGCCGGCTTCAAAGCCGGTTTTGTGGCGATCGCCATAGTCATGTCTCCTTCATCTGCGTTTTTGTACAGATGACAAAGTGCGTTCCAGTGGGGGAACGGGGCCCACGCGCCCTATGCAAAATTGAGGTTTTTAAGTCAAGTCAGGAAAGTCGACGCGAACGCATGTCATCACAATTTTGGTCGCCCTGCTTTTTTTACTGGAATGAAAGAAAATCAGCGTTAGTGTTTGCAT
Source organism: uncultured Algimonas sp. (assembly GCA_964565335.1). Lineage (GTDB taxonomy): Bacteria > Pseudomonadota > Alphaproteobacteria > Caulobacterales > Maricaulaceae > Litorimonas. Next base: position 1,254 of record CAZMEN010000063.1, read on the forward strand.
ATTCAAATAATATTCAGACGAGGCTTTAATATTATGGACGGTTTTTCTCATAAAGCAGGTCGATTATTGGCTGCTTCAGCCTTGGCATTGGTTCTTTCGACAGGTCTTCAGGCCTGTGGAGGCGGCAGTGGTGGGGACAGCGTGTCTGTGAGCCCTCCACCTCCACCTCCGCCACCACCACCTCCGCCACCACCACCTCCGCCGCCTCCGCCGCCACCTCCTCCGCCGCCGCCGCCACCTCCTCCTCCGCCGCCGCCTACATCAGTGACCTTATCGGGTACTGTGACGTTTGATTTCGTGCCGTTTAATACCGTGACGAGCGGGTTAAATTATGCGGGAACAGCCCAACGCCCAATTCGAGGGGCGGTGGTTGATTTATTGGATAGTTCCGGAAGTGTTTTGAGTACGACAACGTCTTCGGATAGCGGCGCATATAGTTTTACTGTCAACTCCGACACGAATGTTCGGGTTAGTGTGAAATCTCAATTACTAAGTACCACAGGTTCAGAGTATGATGTCAAAGTCGTCAATAACTTCCAACCGGCGGATCAAGCCAATCCGCCGATTTATACATTGCAGGGTAACGTTGCCTCTTCCGGAGCCGTCAATCAGACCCGTGACTTAAATGCCGGTTCCGGATGGGGCGGCGCCGGGTATACCAGCACGCGGGCCGCGGCGCCTTTCGCGATTATGGATAATATATACGAGACAATTACGGATATGCAGGCCGTTGACGCTGACGTTGACTTTCCGCCTTTATTCGTTTTCTGGAGTACCCAAAACCGTGTGGTAAGCGGCGGGGATATTTTTCAGGGGGAGCTAACGAGTTCCTTTTATTCAACGTTCGATTTGGATAACAATGCGCAAACCGATCGTTCTCCGGTCTTAGCCATACTTGGCAATGAAAATAGTGATACTGACGAATACGACAAGCATATCATAGTCCATGAATTTGGCCATTACTTTGAAGATCAACTGTCTCGATCAGATTCTTTGGGTAATCGTCATGGTCTAGGCGACAGGCTTGACCCCCGAGTCGCATTTGGGGAAGGCTTTGGGAATGCATTATCCGGCATGATATTGGACGATCCATTTTATAGGGATAGTTTAAATAATCTCCAATCCCAAGGGTTTTCTATCAATGTTGAATCGAATAATAATGTAAACGAAGGTTGGTTCAATGAAGGGTCTGTGCAGTCAATCTTATACGATATTTTTGACGGGACAAATGACGGGCCGGATACAATAAGCGCCGGTTTGGAGCCGATTTATAACGTGCTGACGAGTGATGCTTATATCAACGCTCGTCCTGCAACGACAATCTTTTCATTTCTTGATGCCATCGAAAATCAACCAGGCGTAAATTTGGCCGATATCAATGCTCTAAAAGCCTTTCAGGACATCAATGGAACCGGGCCGCTAGGTGTCGGCGAAACAAACGATGGCGGTGTACCGACTTCACTACCCGTGTATAAAGTTGTTACGCCGGATGGAACGGCTGTTACGGTCTGTTCGGTGAACGATGCGAGAAATCCTGACGGCGCGACTAATAAATTAAATGAACGTGATTTTATTTATGTCACTATCCCGACAGAGAGACAGTATCAAATTGATATGGTCCGTAAGTCAGGTGCCGTGAACGTTGACCCTGATTTTCGAATTTGGTTTGACTCTAAGGCAGGAAGTATTTTCACTAATGGCAATGATGAAACCACGGACAGTGAAACACTGACTGCGGTGATGCCTGCTCGCGATTACTTTATTACAGCTTTCGACTTTAACAGCTTTGAAACAGTCGCCGGACAAGATAGCTGTTACGACTTCACTATTCAGTAGGGCAGAGCCGATTATGAAAGCATCATTACGCTTTGTTTTAATGGCTTCAGTAGCGTCTCTATTGGGCCTCTCAGCGGCCTTGAGCGCATGCAGTTCGGGGCAGTCTTTATCGCCTGATGACGTAAAAATGGCGCCTGATGCGTCCAGTTACCAAAAACCCGGCGCGGCGATTGACGTGAGTTTCGAGGCGCCTAAATCTCTCGCCGGTGGCGAATATGGCGTACTGAAAATCACCGTCAAAGACTATTATGCGGCGGGGACGGCTTATTTGGAGGCCAGACCTGAAGACGGCGTGCGCTTTGTTTCCGAAACGGCGCGAAAAGAACTAAGCCTTTCGACCAATGAGCCTTTTGAATGGGAGCTTGATATTATCGGGTCTCGTGACGGCGTATTCTACGTCAATGTTACGGCGATGGTTGATCTTCCTGGGGGTGAAAAAACGGGCCGCGCTTATTCAGGGCGTATCGTTATCGGTGACCCTGCGAAGGCTAAGATTGACCCGCAAAAAGGGATGAACGGGACTTTGTCGTCAGATGGCCGCTCAATTGTGATGCAGGCCGAAGAGGTGATAAAATAGCGTCACTTTTATTGCGGCCCTAAGGCATGCCTGCGCCGCGATAGGCTTCGACCACATCATAAAAATCTCGTCCTGTTAGGGATATTTCAGCGGCTCTGGCAGAGCTTTCAATTCTGCTAATTGTTTGTGTTCCAATGATAGGAATGACGTTTGCGCCATGCGCCATTGTAAAAGCGAGCGCGATTTGCGATCTATCCACTTCATATTTTTCAGCGAGTCTATCCGTGACCGACAGGACGCGAGCCGCACGTTCGGGCTTCGCGCTTTTTTGTACCTTTCCCGTTGCCAAGGCCCCGCCCGAAAGGGGGGACCATGCCAGCGCCGTCAAGGATGTCTCCATACATAAATCCAGTGTTCCATCTGTTATGGGCGACTGCTCGAGGGCAGAAAATTCTGGCTGCGTCGTCAAAAGTGGCTGCTTTAAATGGGCTTGTAAAGCGCGTGTTTGGGACGCCGTAAAGTTAGAAACGCCGATGAAACGCGCTTTACCCGATTTGACAAAATCATTCAGGACATTTGCCGTTTCGGAAAATGGGGTAGACAAATCAGGACGATGAATTTGATACAGATCGACATGGTCGACACGCAAACGGGTTAACGATGCCTCCAAGGCTTTACGCAAATATTGGGCCGAACTGTCATAAGGGCGCAAGGCATCAATTCCGCCTTTCGTCGCGAGAAACATGCGGTCACGCAAATTCGTATCTTTTGATAGAATCTGCCCTAAAACCTCTTCAGCCCCGCCAAAGCCGCAAGGGTCCCTGAGTCCATAAATATCGGCTGTATCGATCATTGTCATGCCGACATCCAGCGCTGTACGGATTTTATCATCAGCTTCGGATACTGTGCTGCCGCCAAAGCGCCAACAGCCATAAGCAATGACGCCGACGTCTATACCGGATTGGCCAAGCTGAACGGTTTTCATGCGCGTCTATCCTTCGAATTCAGAGGCATCTGCAAAGGCTTTTTGAAAGGCTGGTCTTTGCTTCATGCGTTTCATATATGCGTAAAAATGATCGTCCTGACAGAGACCATAAGCGCGTGCCCAATTAATGTTTTGCCCCATTATACAATCTACTGCCGAGAACCCAAAGCTGCACATGTAGTCCTGTTTATCCAAACGCGAGAGAAGCTGTGGCTCGACTTCGTTTTTGAATTTATCGCGATTAAATTGCGCGAGCGCCTCTGATCGAACAGAGCGCGGGAGCAGGTCTTCGTTCAATCGAATTTGCCAGAGCATCATATCCATCCAAGCGCCGCCAAAGGCCATAAGCTGCAAATAATCCGCGCGGGCTCTGGGCTCCGTCAGGGTAGGCGCAAACCCTTTATCGGCATAGCTATCCGCCAGAAAAATCAGAATGGCGATGGATTCGTAAATCGTCTGCTCGCTTCCGTCTGCGTATGTGACATCTAAAACGGGCACGCCGTGATTGGGGTTCTTCGCAATGAATTCGGCGCTGAACTGCGCCCCCTTACGCAAAGCCACCCGCTTCGTCTCAAACTCGTCATCCAATATTTCATGCAAAAGCCATTTCACCCGCGCCGATCGAGAGAGGGGGTAATGGTGGAGGGTGAGGGAGGTAATTGCTGTCATATATGTGACATGGGCGAGAATGGGAAAGGGGTCAATGCGATTGACTAAGGTTGAGGAATTACACTTCAACGGCGAAAGGTCGAAATTACACTTGTAAGTCGAATTCAGTGCGTTAGACGAGAGTTGTCTATCGAAAGTGACTGTTTTGTCATCGAAAGGAAACCATGCCTTGCCGTCATAATTGGGTTCCAATTTTTCTATCTATCTTGTTTCTGGTAGTGTTCAGCACTGGCGCAAAAGCGCAGGAGGTGACGGACTATGTGCGGGTTGCGCCAACCCCAGATTGGGTCGTCCAAGATGAGATTGCGGATACACCGTTTGAAATGGCCGATGGCCTCCAACTGGGCTATCAGCTTCTATCTTATCAATCCAAAGTGACTGCGAAGTCTCAAGATAAGCACCGTTATCGGCGTTTTGTCGTAGATATTCAAACCACCGGAGGCTTGGAAGATTACGGGACTTTGACAGTTACCTTTGACCCGTCCTATCAAACTGTTGATTTTCACGACATTTCTATTTTGCGGGATGGCAGTCGTATCAAGTTATTAGACTTGTCGGCTTTTGAAATCTACCGCGTCGAAACGGACAGAGATAAGTTACTCTATAATGGGGATCTTCAAATCGGTTTTTCTGTTCCGGGTTTGAAAGTTGGTGACCAGCTAGATTATTCTTATACCTTAAAAGGTATCAATCCGGCCTTGCGCGGAAGCTTTTATAACCGCAATGTTTTTGAATATGGTGTCCCTATCCAAAAGTTGCGCGCACGTTTAGTTCTGGCGCAGGGCGTAGACTATTATCTGAAAAGTCACAACCAAGCACCGGAACCCCGCATTTCCAACCTTAAAAATGCTACGGTTTTGGATTGGGTAGTTGAAGATATTAAAGCGAAGGAGTTGGATGATGATCGGCCGGTTTGGCATTACTCCCGTCCTGTTTATGAGATTTCAGGTGTCGAGACTTGGAGAGATGTCGGCGCGCATTTCTCCCCGTCTTATGATGTTTCCAAACGTCCTGATGCGAGTGTGCAAGCCATAATTGATACAATTGCCGCCGAGACGGCGGACCCGAAAATACGGTCACGAAAAGCGCTTTCCTTTGTGCAGTCTAATATTCGTTATTTGGGAATTGAATTGGGTGTAGGCGGCTACATTCCGCGTTCGCCGGAACTCACTTTGGCGCGAAAATTCGGCGACTGTAAAGACGTCACATACCTTTTGCTGACAATGTTGGAAGGGCTGGGTGTTGAAGCCAATGCGTTGCTGGTCGAAACAGAGGAGCGCGGGGAGTTTATTAGGGCTCTACCGGGCTATTCGATGTTTGATCACGTCATCGTGCGCGCGATGATTGGGGATGAGGACTATTTTCTCGATGCCACGCGCGGCGAGCAATTAGGAGACCTTGATCATTTGGGACAAGGTTTTATTGGCAAAGGGCTTTTATTGGACGGCGCGCAGTCACGTGTTGTGTCCGCAGGACCTGCTGATATTGAATGGCATAAAGATTTTGTGGATGAGTATGATTTGGTCGGTCACCCCGATGATATTACGCTTAAAATCACTTTGAATTACTTTGGAGTAGACGCCGATAGCAACAAAAACTGGTATGAGTCAGATGGGCTGAAATCCGTTGAAAAGACCTATTTAGACTATTTTGCTGATTTTTATCCTTCTATTGAGCAGGTAAAGCCCATTGAGTTTTCAGAGGATATGCAAGCAGGGTCTTTCTCTGTTGCGATGGAATATTTGATTAAAGAGGCTTGGGAGGTCGAAGAGGACGGTAAGAATAAAACCTTCTGGGCTATTCCTTATGAAGTGAAAGCGGATATGCCTTCATTTTCTGGCGCTAAACGGTCCTCGCCATTTTCCATAGAGTTCCCCAACAAAACCCGCCAAAAATTGCGGTTTCTTGTAGAAGAGGGGTGGAATCTTGACCTCCACCCCTCAGAGATAAAAACGGACTCTTTTGAGTATATTCGCGAGGAGACCTATGAGGGAACGGTTTATGAGGAGACTTATAGTTACATAACGAAACGCGACTTCATCCCACTAGAAGGTTTCGCAGAGATCATGACCGAAATTAGTGAAGCGCGTGATGCATATGGGGTAACTATGACGATGCCGGTTGAGGGCGTCTCGTCTGATTTCGATACATGGATTGATGAAAAAGGTGAGGCGGTTATTGGGATCGTTTTTGCTCTATGCGCTTTGCTTGCCTTGATTGGAGCGTTTTTACATAGAAATTATGATCTGGCATGGCGCGAAGAGGTCATTTTGCACCCGGTTGGTTTAAAGAAATTTATCTTCTTAAGTTTTTGGACCTATGGGATTTATCAAATTTATTGGTTTTACAAAAACTGGCAATGGATAAAAACTGTCGATAATCAAGATATCTGGCCCGCTGCTCGTTCCTTTTTTGCGCCAATTATGAATTTTGATTTGTTTCGACGAATTGAAGTGGCCGGAGAAGAAAGGGCGGTGTCAGGATATAGATGGTATGGGGGCTGGGCCACGCCATTGGCCTTGCTTTATATTCTCTTGGTTTTTGTAGATCGGATGATTGATAAATTAGAGGGAATTTCAGACATATGGCTCCTTTCTGGTTTTCTGTATCTATTGGTGCCTATTCCCGTTGCCATGCAGGTTTTGAAATATAACACGGGGAAAGAGGAGTATGTTGCGAAACATAACCGTTTTTCGCTTCAAACCTGGCTGCTCGTAATTCTCTTCGCTCCGATTGCCTCGGCGATCTATTTGGGGTTTGGCGTTATTTTATACGATAGTTTTCAATAAACCTGCCCTGTGCCTAAGCTCTTCTCATACGGAACTCTGCAACAGGCGAATGTTCAGCAGGAGACTTTTGGCCGTTTGCTGACGGGGAGAGCCGATAAAATTATCGGCTACCGTCTGTCTCATGTCGAAATCACTGATCCTGATGTCTTGGCGAAAAGCGGTAAGGCGGTGCATCCTTTGGCTCTTCCGTCGGATGTCAGAACCGACAAAGTGGCAGGGATGGTTTTCGACGTTACAGAGGAGGAACTGGCGCAAGCGGATGCCTATGAGGTTGATGATTATAAACGCGTGGAAGTTGATCTGGAGTCTGGCGGACGGGCTTGGTTATATGTCGCGGCGAAGGTTTAATTCATTGTTTTGCGGCGGATAGGGCGCTTGGCCGTGATAACTGTAAATTTATTGCGCGATACGCGTCGAACTTGATAAGTAGAACGTACATTAAATTGGACGCCTTGATTGGCCCCTCTGGGACTATCAAAGACGCGTCTCGCTGATAAGCCGTTGTGACAGGCAGAATGATGAACGGAATGAAGATAATGAAATTTAGTTTAGGGCTTATAGCGTTATCGGCTTTGACGGTCGTGGGCATGGCGGCCTGCGCTCCTGTGACGCTTTTGAACACGATCACGCCATCAGGCTCTTATGAAAAAATGTCTGATGTGAGCTATGGCCCCTTAGAGCGGCAGACATATGATGTTTACCGCGCTGAGAGCTCGCGCCTTGGCGCGCCGCTCTTGGTGTTCATCCATGGCGGAAGTTGGACAGATGGTAGTAAGGATATTTATAAATTTCTGGCCGAGGGTTTCACTTTGGAAGGATTTGATGTCGTTGTTCCGAATTATCGCCTCTATCCCGATGCTATGTATCCGCAGATGATTGAGGACACCGCAAAATCCATCGCGGCTACAGCAAAGCAATTCCCGGACCGTGATATCGTTGTCATGGGCCATTCGGCCGGGGCGTATAATGTTTTAATGGCGGGGTTGGAGCCGAAATTTCTCGAAGCGGAAGGGCGCACCGTTTGCGATACAGTGGCGGGTATTGTCAGCTTGTCAGGCCCGACAGGCATTATTCCGTTGAAAGAAGAACCATATATCACGATTTTTCCGGATCGCTTCACGGGTTCGGATGCGCCGCTCAATAATGTAAATGGGCCGACACCGCCGCTTTTCTTTGGTCATGGCGTGAAAGACAGAACGGTCTACCCGCAAAATTCGCAAGAATTGGCTGAAAAGATAGAAGCCCGCGGCGGGGTGGCGAGCGTTAAAGTTTATGAGGGAATGAACCATACGGACGCCGTAAAAGTCCTGTCTCGTCATTTTGATGGGGACGCTACTTTGAAAGATGACATTATCGAATTCGTATCAAATCTACCTGCCAGAGACGCGGATGGGAATTATTGCCGCTGAATTCGGTAGTAGGCCGATTAAGCCGTCATAACCATATTCACCCGTGAAAATGTTCGGATTAATACTTGAAACTCTTGCGGGAGATTTTCCGGGAAAATATTATCTAGCGATGTCTGCGATATATTAAAACAACGGGGTATGCTTTCGAACTGCGCCGAATAATCAAATCGCCCTAAGCCAAGTTGAAATTTATTAAATTCAGGGTTGTCTACGGGGCGGCTGAACAAAGTGATAATGTTGCTATAAACGTCAGTATTATCGTATCGGTCGCACGAGGCTTCAATAGCGTCTTTTTGTCCTTCGTAAAGCGTTAGAAAGCTACCATCCGAATAAAGGGTAAACCCATTATACCCTTGTGAATCTACATGCTCAAATACGCGAAGCACAGTCTCGTAAAGGGAGAACGGCATGCCGCTTTTAATATTACCGGATAGCATGACCTGATGGATCATTATGGTGCCTTTAAGTGGGCCAAGCATTGACCTTTAAGTTTTAACAATGTCCCACAAACAACAAGTTAAATGCTAAAAAGGTAAAAGAAGCCTTACAAAGCTGGGGTTTATTTAAAAATACACTGATTTAGGGTTCGATGATGTGCGGCTTGTTTGTCCGCAATCTATCGGCAATAACAGGGGGACGGGAAAGGATGTTTCATGGCCATTTTGCGTAATTCTAAAATCGGTGCGTTGCGACGCGCCCTAATATCCGCGTTGTTGATATCCGTAGGGTTTGCCGTTTCGCCCTCACCCAGTGCCCATGATAGTCATAGCCAAACTGAAACGCAGGCGTCAAATTCTGGGGCTTTTGCGCATTACATTGCCAATGAAGGTGTATTGATAAAGCAGGGTGACATCAGCGTGATTTTTGATCCTCTGCCGCAAACGGGTTTCGGGGTTTATCCTGAGCCTTCGGAAGAGCAGGTTGCGGCCTTGATGGAGGGGAGCGGCGTTTATAAGGGGCTGGATTTGGTTTTCATCAGCCATGCCCATGGTGATCATTTTTCGCCCGAAGCTACGCTCAAGCTCTTATTGGCGCATCCCGATTTACATCTGATTGCGCCGTCTCAGGCCCTTGATTATATGCGCGATGATAAGGCGTGGAGTGATGTTTTCTTGCCGCGCATAACAGCGCTTGAAATGGCGGTCGGTGAAGCGCCCGTAAATTTGACCCGCAAAAATGTTGCTATATCCGCGGTGCGTATTCCGCATTCGGGCTGGCCAAACCGCCGCGTGAAAGTGCAAAATATGGTATACCGCGTCACATTGGATGGCGGCGCAACCATCATCCATATGGGGGACGCCGATGCGAGGCGTGAACATTTTGAAGCGCATGCCGATCACTGGGCGGCCCAGAAAACAAACACGGCTTTTCCGCCTTATTGGTTCTTCCTGTCCCGTGCTGGCCGCGCAATTTTGAAAGAAGATATCAATGCGGACAAAGCCATCGGTGTGCATGTTCCAATAGACGTGCCGGCAGATTTAAAAGCAAGCGGCGCGGATTATTTCTCCAAGGCGGGGGAGCGCTGCGAAATTAAATTTGGAAGCGGTAAGTGACCCTCAAAAGCGTAACATCAAGAGGGGAACCATTTTGGTCCTATTATCCTTCTCCAGCGTTTGAGGAAAGTGCGAAAGATCTGAGGCCTATCCTCCCAACTCAGCGGAGTGTTTTATTAATACGGTTAGGATGGATTATCTATTGGGTTTTTGTCATCGGATTTAGTGGATATCTTTTTCTATCTGACAAAGGGTTTACGCTTAAAAATCTTGCCTTGTATGGCGCTTTCTTTTTAGCGTTGTTCATAACAGGGCGTTTCCTTGGGAAGGCTTTGAAACGCATTCCTAAAAAGGTCAAAGACCCTGTGTTTTATTTCCATCGTGCCGCTATTTTTAAAGAAGGTATTCAGTTTTCGGGCGGCGAAGAACACGCGCAGCCTCATCTTTGGGTGCCGCTCCAAGACATTAAAAAAGCGCAGTATGATTTTCACAAGGGTGGCCGCGCATGGGTCATTCATTCTAAGGAGTCGCGCGCGAGCTATTACCTTTTAGGGACAGGGGATTTCCAAAAAGGGGCCGCCGCCCTAGATGAATTGCTAGCGTCACGATGAATAGCTTGCGCTAAAGGCGGCTTAAGCACAGAAGGGTGAAAAAGGGAAAGCCATGAGAGTTTTACGACGCAGCGTTTTGTTCAGCGGATTAGCAGGGTTGAGCCTATTGGCAGCCTGTCAAAATTCAACAAGCGATGGGGCCGAGAGCCTGCCCATAAAGGCAGAGATACAGGCGCCAGCCACAATTTTCCTCGTCCGTCATGCGGAAAAAACCAAAGATAAAGACAATCCCGACCTTACTGAGGCGGGGCAGGCGCGCGCGGCGCTTTTGGCTTCGTTTCTGAAAGATGCCAAGATAGAGCGTATTCATAGCAGTAACTATAACCGAACTTTGCAAACCGCTGCGCCGCTGGCTTCGACTTTGGGGCTCGAAGTGGAACTGTATGATCCAAGGGATTTACCGTCTATGGCCGCCGCGTTAAAGGCGGCGGGCGGGCGGCATCTCGTCGTCGGGCACAGTAATACAACGCCGCCTCTGACGGCGCTTTTGGGCGGAGAGGCGGGCACGCCCATTGTTGAGGCAACAGAGTATAATCGGCTCTATCTTGTCTCAATTGATAGTTCAGGGCAGGCGACATCCACATTACTGCGTTTCGGCGAGTCTAACGGCCATTAACGCGAAGCTAGTGACCGTTTTAGGGCCTATTAATTGAGGCCCGCTTCTTTGCCATATGCCTCAATTTCAGAGCGCACATCCGATTGATTGGTGTTCGCGGCAATTTTGTCTAAAGCTTCTTTGGAGAGTGCAAAGAACATGTCCATCTCTTCCATGGAATTGACGGGGCGATAACCCATAGACCAATCCTGAAACACGGGTTCGTCGACGGTTTGCGAATACATACAAGTAATATTGGTATGACGGGGGTCCTCGGAAATGCGCGCGAACAACGTTTTGACCGCGTCTTCGGGGCCCTCCAAAACCTGCATCACATGGTTATTATAGTGTAGGAGTAATCCTGCAATATTCAGTGTTTTATTTTTCAAAGCCGACAGCATGGCTAAGCTTCGCCACTCTCCATCGGAAAGCGGGTGGGCGGCTTTGGACTTATAAATCAATCGGTACGTCATCGTCATTTCGTTAGTTAATTTCTGAAATATATACGGCTTGAAATCAGATTGGGCATGAAAGAAATTGAAATTGGGTGCATAAAAATGCAGCGCTTTTTGAGGTTTCAACCAAGTCATTGCGGTTTCAAATAAACTCGGCAAAATTTTAACTTTTTGAAAAGATTTTCACGATTTTCATCGGTCAAAACGCAAGCGCCATATGTAATCATAGATATACCAAACGGTATGATTGGTAACGTGTCGTTAACACTTGCTCCCTTGCTATAAACCGCTAATGTCAACTCATCCGAGGGGCACCTTTGTGGTTCAGCGGAGCTGAAATTTTTGATTGATAATCAAAAACAACGAAGGTGCCGAGAGCGAGAGCGATCGGACTCCAAGCCAGCTCCCTTTATGACTTTGGTCGAGACGTACCCTTTGAACTTGATCCTGTTAACACAGGCGGAAGGACGGAAAATTGCTATGAGCGATCTGACGCGCGACATAAAACGACGAAAATTCCTAGGCCTGACAGGCTTGGTGCTCAGCCCCTTGGTTATGGGGGCTGCCAAAGATGAAACCTTGCCGCTCCCCAAAACCCCGCGCGATGCAGAGGGGCCTTTCTACCCGCGCGGCGACCGCTCTCAGGACACGCATGATTTACTGCGGAACATGACGGCTCAGCGGGGCGAGACATTGCGCTTCTCTGGGCGGGTTCTGAATACAGAAGCCGTGCCGCAATCAGGGTTGAGAGTCGATCTCTGGCAAACTGATACGGAAGGGCGCTATAATCATCCTTTTGACCGCTCGCCCGGTGAAAGGCATGGGGATTTTGCCTATTGGGGGCAGGCGGTAACAGACGCGCAGGGACAATTTTCTTTCCGAACCTATATCCCCGGCGCTTATGGCGGACGCCCCGCACACATTCACTACATCGT
>CAZMEN010000063.1:13557-16183 GCA_964565335.1 uncultured Algimonas sp.
ACATCGTGTGGAGAGATGACAAACGCCTGCTGACCAGCCAAGTCTATTTCAAAGGCTTTGAGACCCGTTCCGGCGCCGTGGTAAAAAGCCAGCGCCATGATTTACGCCAAGCCGAATTATTTCGCGCAAACGCCACAGATTTCGCCACAGATTTTCGAGTGGTGGTTTAGGTGATTAATGAAGACATTCGTCATATCGTTGAGGCTGAGCTCCGCGAGGGGGAGAAGCTTCTATGGGCGGAAACCACATCACAAACTCGAAAAGAAGAACATGCAGAGTTCATTCGGCAAGACAACAAACTTCAAAGTCGAATAAACCTTGTCGGCTACTCAGTAATTTTAATATTCGTCGTGATAAATGCCTCTGCTAGAATTTATTCGATTCCGCTTTTGGTTATATTTTCTGTTTTTTGCTACATTACACTAAGAGCTGGAGATGCAGAATTAAATGATATGAAGAATTCTGACTTGGGCGGATATGCATTATCGAACTTACGGCTTTTTATTTTAAACAACGAATATAGAATTGTTGTTCAGAAAGAAGCATCAAAACTTAAAAAAGTTGCTGAAGAGACGCGTCATATCCGATTGAATCCTATCGGCTCTGGGCTTTTAAAAACGTACAACCTTCAATTTTTACCAAATAACTATTCCACAACTACTTATATCAAAAGCGTAATAGGAAACACCCCATGAACAAACCTATCAACCAATCTGAATTTTACGATGAATCTAAGCCGTGATAAACGAAGATATCCGCCATATCGTTGAGGCTGAGCTCCGCGAAGAGGAGTTTTGGGTTTGAATGAGATTCCCAAAGCGGCGCAATATGCTCTCGAAGACAATGAAGTTGTTCAATGGGTAGGTCGGCCTGCGCGTATGCCTAAGTTCAATATTTGGATGTTCAGGATTATCTATGGCTTTGCTGCATTTATGGGCGTAGCTGCGGTCATCCAAATTGGCGTGCCTTTACTAAAGGGCGAGGTCCCCATGATAGAAGGCGAAGCTGTTACAATTAGAGGGGCATTGCCACCTATTTTGCTAACTATAGTCACACTTGGTGGATTTTGGTACATATTCAAAAAGAACCTTGGTAAATATCTTTACATCGTCACTGACAGACGCGCCTTTCATTATCGACCTGTTTGGGGAGGGAGCTGGCGTTGGGTAAAGCATGAGGGTTTCAAACGAAATTATGATGACCCCGAATATAGCCCAATTTCGGGTGGCTATTTTACGAATGAAACAATAGTTTCGAGCTCAGGCTCAGATGGCTATGGAACAATTGAAATTGGACCTTTGCAGAGTTCGATGGACGATGCTTTTACCATATCAACGATGAAGGCTATAATGCCCGTTTTGGACAACATAATTTACGACCCTTCCAATTTGGATTTTTTAGAAGTTGAAAACCCCGCACTCGCGGAAAAAGAAATAAACTCTATTCTGAGGAAATTTAAAAATGAACAAACCTATCAACCAATCTGAATTTCAAACCCCCGAAGTGACATCTGGCCCGCTGCCGAGCTCGTCTAAGGTTTACACGGCCCCCGCCGCTGACCCATCCCTGCGCGTACCGCATCGGCTTGTTCATCTGCATTCGACAGCGAATGAGCCTGATGTGCCTGTTTATGATACCTCTGGGCCTTATTCAGATCCAGACATTGAGATTGATGTTGAGAAAGGCCTAAAGCGTCACCGCACAGAGTGGGTGCTAGAGCGCGGCCATGTCGAAGAATATGAAGGACGCGACGTCAAACCAGAAGATAATGGCGGCGCGACGGGTCGGTTCCTCGCGCGCGAATTCCCCGTCAGAAACGCGCCCCTACGCGGAACGGATACAGGCCCCGTCACCCAATATGAATTTGCCAAAGCGGGCATCATCACCAAAGAAATGATTTACGTCGCCGAGCGTGAAAACCTTGGCCGCAAAGAAATGCTCAAGGGTGCGCAAGATCGTGTCGATGCGGGCGAGAGCTTCGGCGCCGATATCCCCGCTTTCGTGACGCCGGAATTCGTCCGTGATGAAATCGCCAAAGGCCGCGCGGTCATCCCGTCTAATATCAACCATGCCGAGCTAGAGCCGCAAATCATTGGCCGCAACTTCCTCGTTAAACTCAACGCCAATATCGGTAACTCTGCCGTGGCTAGCTCCGTCGAAGAAGAAGTCGAGAAAATGGTCTGGGCCACGCGTTGGGGCGCGGATAATGTGATGGATCTCTCCACGGGCCGAAACATTCACAATACGCGCGAATGGATTATCCGCAACGCGCCTGTCCCCATCGGCACCGTGCCGATTTACCAAGCGCTGGAGAAAGTCAACGGCGTCGCCGAAGACCTGACATGGGAAGTCTATCGCGACACGCTCATCGAGCAATGCGAGCAGGGCGTGGATTATTTCACCATCCATGCGGGCGTGCGCCTCGCCTATATCCATCTCACGGCCAGCCGCGTTTGCGGGATCGTTTCGCGCGGTGGGTCCATCATGGCGAAATGGATGCTCGCCCGTCATGAGGAGAGCTTCCTCTACACCAAATTCAATGAGATTTGCGACATCATGCGCGCCTATGACGTCACGTTCAGCCTAGGTGACGGGTTGCGCCCTGGCGCCGTCGCGGACGCTAATG
>CAZMEN010000064.1:0-15657 GCA_964565335.1 uncultured Algimonas sp.
CGCGGAAGGGGCGTATGAGACGTCGGGCGGACTCCACGGTGTGGGTGTGTCCGTGGTGAACGCGCTGTCTGTGTCTTTGCAGCTCCGTATTTGGCGGGACGGCAAGGAACATTATATGGAGTTTTCCCACGGTGACGCCGTGTCCTCGCTAAAGGTCACAGGCGATGCGCCGATGGATAAACGCCGTGACGGCACAGAGCGGGTTTTAAGCGGAACAGAGGTGCGCTTCCTCCCCTCCGAAGAGACCTTCACCATGGTGGAGTTTGACCGTAATACGCTGGAGCGGCGCTTGCGCGAGCTGGCCTTCCTGAATTCCGGCGTGATGATTATTCTGACCGATGAACGCCCCGAAGATGATATCATCACAGAGTTATTCTATGAGGGCGGCATTGAGGCCTTTGTCCGCCATCTGGACGCTAATAAGCAAGGCTTGTTGGAGACGCCGATTACGGTCATGCGCGAGAGTGCGGACGGCATTACGGTCGAAGCCTCTATGTGGTGGAATGATGGCTATCACGAAAATGTACGCTGTTTTACGAATAATATTCCGCAGCGCGATGGCGGGACGCATTTAGCGGGTTTTCGCGGGGCGTTGACGCGCACCATTAATAAATATGCCGCCAATTCCAGCTCGGCCAAAAAAGAGAAAGTTTCAATTTCAGGCGATGATGCGCGTGAAGGTCTCACCTGTGTTTTGTCTGTGAAGGTGCCGGATCCGAAATTTAGCTCGCAGACCAAAGATAAACTCGTCTCCTCTGAGGTTCGTCCTGTCGTGGAAAGCGCGATGAATGAGGCCCTCGGAGAATGGTTCGAAGAACATCCGGCCGAAGCGAAAATTATTGTTCAAAAAATTGCCGAAGCGGCGGCGGCGCGCGAAGCGGCCCGCAAAGCGCGGGATTTGACGCGGCGTAAATCTGCGCTGGATATTGCGTCTCTTCCGGGCAAGCTCGCCGATTGTCAGGAACGCGATGCGGCCAAAGCTGAAATATTCCTCGTGGAGGGGGATTCTGCGGGCGGCTCTGCCAAACAAGCGCGCGACCGTCAGAACCAAGCTATCTTGCCATTGAAGGGTAAAATCTTGAACGTGGAACGCGCCCGTTTTGACCGTATGCTCGGCAGCCAAGAAATCGGAACGATGATTACGGCGCTGGGTACGGGCATTGGGCGAGAAGATTTTGACATTGATAAAATCCGCTACCACAAAGTCGTTATCATGACTGACGCCGATGTAGACGGCGCGCATATTCGGACATTGCTGCTGACGTTTTTCTATCGCCAAATGCCAGAGCTTATTGAGCGAGGGTATCTCTATATCGCGCAGCCGCCGCTTTACAAAGTCGAGCGCGGCAAGAGCACGCAATATCTAAAAGACCAAGATGAATTAAATAATTATCTGATTGATGCCGGCGCGCGTGATGCGACCCTGACATTGGATAGCGGCGAAGTTTTGAGCGGCGAAGACCTAAAACGTGTCGCGCATCAGGCTTTGCAAGCGCAGAGCTTGCTCAACCGGATGAAACACCGGGCGCCCGACAGCGCCATCGCGCAGCTTGCTATTTCAGGTATTCTGGATGTCGAAGAACATGCCGAGCTAATTGAGGGTGCGGCTAAGCGCCTCGACCTTACAGCAGATGAGGGCGAAGACGGTTGGGCAGGGCGCTATGACGAGGACGGCGCCTTAGTCTTTGAACGTGATGTGCGCGGCGTGACAGACCGTATTATTCTCCGTCCTGCTTTCCGCGATAGCTCTGATGCCCGCCGCCTCCATAAAATGGCGCCTGATTTGGCCGAGACCTATTCCGGAACAGCGACGTTTAGGCGCGGCGATGGCGAGCCGATTTATGTCTCTGGCCCCGCCGAATTGCTTGAGGTGGTTTTTGAGGGCGGCCGTAAAGGCTTTAAAATCCAGCGCTATAAGGGTCTTGGCGAGATGAACCCTGATCAGCTCTGGGAGACCACGCTGGATTCCAATGCGCGCTCGCTCTTGCAGGTCAAGATCGAAGCCGCCGACGCCACGGATGAACTGTTCACCAAGCTTATGGGCGACGTCGTCGAACCACGCCGTGAGTTTATCATCAATAATGCGCTCGATGCCGAGGTGGATAGTTAGCCGAACGATACGGGTTTCCCAAGCTTTTTTCTCGTATCGGTGTGGCTCAGCTTTTAACGCTTTGCCGCAACATACTATTGAACACGAATTGGGACAAAACTCGGTTGAAAATCGCCCATAAAAAATGCGGCACTGAAGCCGCATTATAATCATTTAAAACGACGTTTGGGTTTAACCGTAAACGCTTTCTTTGCCGAAATGCTTCGTTAGCATATAATAAACAACGGCGCGGTATTTCGTGCGCTCTGAATAAGCGTCCAGAACATTTGCTAGGCCTTCATCCGTTGCGGCGTCGTCAGCCAAGCCTAATTTTTTTACCAAGAAGTTTTGCTTAACAGTTTCAACTTCGGACTTGTCTGTCGCGGCAACCGTTGAAGCGTCGCGATTATAGATAGATGGGCCACAGCCGATTGTGACTTTGCGAAGCAAATCCATATCCGGATTCATGCCTAGCTTGTCTTTCATTTGCTCTGCGTATTTTTCGATTAAATCATCTCTTTTACCCACGTTATCCTCCTATAGTGAATGAGTGAAACAGTCATTAGGGTTAACGACTGAACGCTCCCTGAACAAAAGTCAAAGACGAAATTCACCCTTAGGGTGAAGTTACTCGTTTTAATCGCCTTTCAGGTTATTATTTAAACGGCCAAACGGTCATCGGATCGACGCGTATTGAGTTCTTATAAGTCTCAATATGGACATGGGGCGCCGTGCTTTTGCCCGTATTTCCTACGCGCGCAATAAGCTCGCCTTTTTCAACGGTTTGCCCGGCCGTTACGGGGTAGCCGTCTAAATGAGTCATCACTGTTAGGGTGTTTCCCGCAGTTTGCAGGACAACAACTTTTCCATAAGCGGGTTTACCTTGGTAGAGGTCCGTGGCTTGAAGGATGCGCCCTTTGTCGGGGGCGTAAATGGGCGTTCCCGTCGGGGCGGCGATATCAATGCCATGGTGCTTCGTCACTTTGCCTTCCTTAAAAATATCTCTGGCCTGTCCAAAAGGAGAGGTCAGTCGGCCTTCAACCATGAAGCTAATGTCATTGACCAAGACGGCCTTGTATTTGACTTTCTTTTCGGATTTCGCTGATTCTTGAGAAGAGTTTTCCGCTGATTTTTCCGGTGTAGGACCGGCGGTGGCGGTAAGAGGCCATAAAGCCGTTCCCGCAATCGTGGCGATTACGGCTGTTCCTGCAATGAGGATTTTGTAGCGCAAGCGCTTGAATAGTGGGTCAGTCCCCTTCATTATATAATTAATTCTCATTTTTTCGTTCCTTAAGCGTTGAGTTGAGAAGGCGGCGGTCGGGTATTGCCGTACCCGTACCGCCATTATGCGCAGCGCCTTTAAGAGCATGTCAGCATAGGCACTTCGCTGGTAATCAGTGCGTGAGTTCAAGACGGTTCGGTCGCACTGAATTTCTGCACTCTGTTTCCATCTGGAAAACAGCATTCCGTAAAAAATATTTGGCCAAACCAGAACGTGTAGGCTTCGTAGTATGAGGGCAATCTCATCATCACGCCGCTGGATATGCGCTTTTTCATGTTCCAGAATATCGCTGATTTCCGAAGCGGTGAGGCGGTCTAAGAAGGTCTTAGGCATCACAATTTTTGCAAGATGAGGCCGTCCAAAGGGTGTGAGGGTGAACGGGGCAATATCGCATTCCGTAAGGCGGTAAGGCGTTCCGTCTATGTGTGTAGCCTTTGAGGCGTGTCTTGTAATGGCCCAAGCATGGGCGCGGCCAACTATTAGCCTTAAACCAAAATATATGATGCCTATGGCGTAAAGGGCCATAATCCCGCTTAATATTGTCGTCCAAATTACGGGGGCGCCAGACACACCTATCTCTGAGGCTGTCGCTGCCGGAACCGTTAGCTCCGCGAGGGGTGTATGCCCCATCAGAGGCGTCAATTCCCGCCAAGACCTTGCGATATCCAGCTGGCTGAGTATCAGGCTCAGCGCCGGTAGAATAACGACAAGTCCTAACGCGCTGAGCCAAAGGGCCGACCAATAATCAACACGTTTGTTAAACCGCAGAGACAGTCTTGTCGCGACCACCAATAAGGCTCCGACAAGAATAGTGGCGCACAGATAGGGCAGGAGAAAAGACATAATGGTGTTCATGTCTTTGTGGCCTTCGCGTCTTCTTGGGTGGCTTTCAAATACCGATCTAATTCTTCTAATTCTTGCGCCGAGAGAATATCGCTTTTTGCTAAATTCGACACAGGTAACGGGCCGTCTAAGCCCAAAACTTGATGGGCAAAGCTCCTGACCATATTTGCAATGGTTGGGATTTTTTTCAGTTTCGCGGTATAGACGCGAACGCCGTGCATCTCTTGGGCTGACAGCATGTTTTTCTCAAACATGCGTTCAACGGTTTTACGGGTGGAAGACCGCGACCAATTCAGCTTGTCTTTTACGGCTTTGTGTATTTCGCCTTGGCTTTGCGCGCCTGTCGCCCAGATATGTTTGAGTATGATAAATTCAGTCGGTGAAGGTTTCATGTCGCCATATGGTGACAAATGTCACCATGCGTCAAGTCTTTATTTCAACCCTTCCCAAATTTTCACAAATTCTAATTGCCTGAAATCAAATCTGCTTGTTCGGCTCTGCTTTCATTGGCGAGACGTATTTTTTCTTGCCCAATCCAGCGGTCAATTTTTGCTTCCAACATATCCAATGGAACACCGCCATCTTCGAGTATAGCGTCATGGAATCGGCGGATATCAAAGTCAGATTTAAGGGCCGTTTTCGCGCGCTCGCGTAATTCTAAAATCTTTAACTCTCCGATTTTATAGGCCAGAGCTTGTCCGGGCCAAGAGATATAACGGTCTACTTCTGTCTTGATGTTATGCGCTGCCAAAGCAGAGTTTTCGAGGAAACACGCCTCAGCTTGATCACGAGACCAGCCTTTCCAATGCAGTCCTGTATCAACAACAAGACGGCAAGCCCGCCACATTTCATAGGTCAGTTGCCCGAAACGTTCATAAGGGGTTTCGTAAATCCCCATTTCCCCTGCCAGTTTCTCTGAATACAAACCCCAGCCTTCGCCAAAGGCATTGGGGTAAAGAGATTGACGGAAACGCGGTACGTTTTCGAGCTCTTGCGCCAGAGCGATTTGATGATGATGGCCAGGGACGCCTTCATGCGCCGTCAAAGCCGGAAGGTTATAAAGCGGGCGGGATTTCAAATCATACGTGTTGACGACATAATTACCGGCACGGCCTTTCTCTGGATTGCCGCCCCAATAACGGCCCGTGGTATAATTCGGCGCGATTTCAGCGGGAACCGGAATGACGCCATAAGATAAGCGAGGCAAAATGCCGAAATATTCGGGCATTTTACCGTCGATTTTTTTAGCCAGATAAGACGCGGTCATTAATAACTCACGCTCCGATTTTGCATAAAATTTCGGATTAGTTCGCAGGTCATTCAAGAATTCAGCAAAGCTGCCTTTAAATCCTACTTCTTTGATGATGGCGTTCATTTCGCCGCGAATACGGGCCACTTCGTTTAGGCCCATTTGGTGAATTTCGTCAGGCGTTAAATCAAGCGTGGTGAAGTAACGAGTGAGGGCACGGTAATAATTTCGGGCGTCTTCATTGATACCAATGCCGGGGACTTGGCGGGCTTTGGGGATATAGTCTTTTTCCAGAAATTTCGCCAAGTCCCGATAAGCTGGCAAGACGGCACTTTTAATAGCGGCTTCGCCCAGGGCGGCCAGGCGTTTTTTGTCACCGTCAGAAACGGAGTCAGGAAAGGTTTTAAATGGAGCGTATAGGCTGTGGCTTTGTGCGGGGCCTTCAGCCAGTGTTTGAACCGTCTCTAAAATACCGGGCATAATTTCTGCGGCGGCGGTCATGTCAGTTTCAATTCCGCGTTGCATATTCTGGCGATTTTGTAGGAAGTATCGCGGTAACTGTGTCAAACGAGCGGCATAGGCCTCGTAATCAGAGACAGTTTCAAAAGTTGTCTGCCGCGCAATATAGGTGAGGGAATTAAAGAATCCGCTGTCATTGGTGAACGGTATCCGCGCGCCGTCAAAGGGAGCAAGCCGTTGTCTTTGTCGTAAAACAAAACCCAAGAGATCATAATTTAACCGTTCTTCGGCTGAAAAAGGCTGTGTTGCCAATTGCGCATGTCGGGAAAGGAACGCCGTGGTTTCTTCTTGGACGGCCCGCGCATTTTCGAGGCTGACATCAGGCAGGCGCCTGAGCGCTTCATCATCGCCGCGTTCTCCGGCAGAGATAGGGTCGTTGGCGAGGTTTGCATTTTGAAAGTCTTCAATAAGCTTGTTGAGACTATCCGCAATGATACATTCAGCCTGACCGTCGACAACGACAATTTGCCCATCCGTACAAAAACCGGGAGTTACTGTCATGACATCTTGTGCGGTTTGCTGTGCGTGCGCGGCAAGAGGGCTACTGATCAAAAGAGCGGCCGTTAAGCCTAGAGCAACGCTAAGAGATTGGCGGAAGTCTGAAACGGGCATAATAAATCCAAATCCGGACGTGTTAAGATTTTGTGTCTTCTAATTTATAAATGCCTAAACGCAAGGTCGGTCATGTAACAGGGTGGTGCGGTAGAGTGCTTAAGCCGCTTTTTCCATAGCTTTGGCCAAAGTGACGTCTTTCTCTGTGACGCCGCCCGCATCATGCGTTGTCAAAGTGACATCCACGCGATTATAGACGTTAAACCATTCGGGATGGTGGTCCATTTTGTCGGCAATAATTGCGATACGGGTCATCCAGCCAAAGGCCTCAGCGAAATCATCGAACCGGAATACCTTTGTGATAAAGTCATCTCCGCCGGTCCATCCTGTCAGCTCCTGCGCAACATCTTTGGGGTTTAGTGTGTTCATGGTGTCCTCTTATAACGCATAAGCAAAGATCCAGAGTCTTTCTTCTCGTGTGTCATAGCGCTACCGTAAAAAAGTCGAAAAATCGAGAGGCTTTCATGACCTGTTTACAGCGTAATCTGTCTCTGTTTTGCCAAACCAAGGAAAAAACAGCTTTTCGTCGTGATTTCTTCACAATCAGGGGATAGGTCATGCGCCCATGAGACAAAAAGAACCCACGACCTTTTCAAATTTCTTATTGTCGTCGTTCGTCATATGGGCGGCGCGATGGCTCTGCGCGGTAGCGATTGCCTTGGTTGTATGGAAGTCTCTCATACCGTCATTTTCACAAAATGCTGTGCCGCATATGGATAAGCTTTTGCATTTCGGTGCCTATCTTATCATCGGAGGATTGGCTTTGTTGTCGCGGTTTTCGCGCAAAGGAATGCTGACCCTGATAATTGTTATCGCTTTGGGGGTTCTGGTCGAAATCTTACAAGGCACAATGTCGGTGGGGCGTTCGGCCTCTATTGCTGACGCACTCGCCAACAGCCTTGGCGCGGTTTTAGCTTATGCTATTTGGTATAGTCTTTCGGGACGTTTTGGCGAGCCGAAGACAGAGACGCTAAGCCACGCCGGTTGATCCAAACCCGCCGGCTCCGCGTGCCGTTTCATCTAAATCCTCTGTCTTCACAAATTCGCCTTGCGTAATCGGGGCTATCACCATTTGCGCGATGCGTTCACCGCGTTGAATTGTAAAGGCGTCTTGGCCGTGGTTAATTAATAAGACTTTGACCTCTCCGCGATAATCGGCGTCAATCGTGCCAGGCGTATTCAGGCAGGTCACTCCGTGCTTATAAGCGAGGCCCGAACGCGGGCGAATTTGTGCCTCATATCCCGCGGGCAGCGCCATGCAAAACCCTGTCGGAACGAGAGCGCGTTCTCCGGGCTCCAAAGTCATGGGGCCCTCCTTGCTCAATGCGGCCCGAAGGTCTGCGCCGGCTGCCAGCTCGGTTTCGTAATGAGGCAGCGCCAAATCCCCGAAATGCTCTAATGTTTTGACTGCAATCCGTGCCATAACCCTGTCTTTCCCTGAATGACTTATTGAGAAGATATCTATTCTGACTCGGTCGCGTCCTCCAGAGCCGCTTCAGAGTCATCGGTGGATGGTTCTGTTTGTGCAGGGGCTGTATTTGTCTTTGATTCGACCATCGGGCGGCTAAACCCTACGGGATTGGAAATTACAGGATTGTCCGAAACTATCGGGTCTTGGGCTTGCGTGAGAATGTCTTCTGTCGCATTTTCCTCTATACTTGTTTCTTGTACTGCGATGTCTTCAATCATTGGCGTTTGAATGTCCGAGAGCGTCGTCTCCGGCGATAGGTTTTCAGGGTCGACCTCTTCAGAAGAAATCCCTTCAGCTTCGACTGTTATAGGGTCGATAGTCATCTCATCGGTTACAATCGTTTCTACGTTGTCCGCCTGTATCTCCAAAGTCTCGGTCTCTTCTGAAATCTCGGATTTTGGGCTTTCAACGACAGAAGTTATAATCTCAGGAATATCCGTCTCGTCGCTATCAATCTCGGGGCCTTGAGGTCCAGGGTTTTCAGGTTCAGGGTTTTTGGGTTCGGGGTTTTCAGGTTCAAGGTTCTCAACTCCCGGAACTTTATCCTCGAGGTCTATAGGCTCAGCACTGTCTTCTATGTCACTTTCGTCTGCTATGACCTCTTCGTCTGTTGTGACCTCTTCATCTGTTAGGACAACGTCTTCTTTTTGACTGTCGTC
Organism: uncultured Algimonas sp.; assembly: GCA_964565335.1. GTDB lineage: Bacteria > Pseudomonadota > Alphaproteobacteria > Caulobacterales > Maricaulaceae > Litorimonas. Next base: position 8,725 of record CAZMEN010000064.1, read on the forward strand.
TTTATTTTCTTGCTCTTTCAGAGCTGCTTTCTTCGCGGCCTCTTTTTGCGTCAACCCGTGATCTTTTGCGTTAAATGCGGCCATAATTTCTGTTAGGCGCGCTTCCGATTCAGCGTCCAAACCGCTGCCTTTATAACTATGTTGAAACTTCCCGTCTTTGAAGAAGAAGGTGATGAGCTCGGAGTCTTGAGATTCAAAGTTCTGCGACAAGAAATAGGGGATCCCAGTGGCTAGAATTTTAAAGTCACTTTCCGTCGGGATTATGTCCCTACGTTTGCACATCACAGCCTGAATGTTCAGTCCATCTATTTTATAAAGCGTGTCTTGTGAGTCGTCATAGACGGAGGCCATAAAATCATAGGCGGGTCGGTAGCTGGCCACATTGGCGCCGCCGCGCCCTGTTTCATCTTCGATAAATTCCAATAAAACAACTTCGCAATCCGCGATATTTTGGGCCATGGCTGCTGGCGAAAGGCACAAAGTAAAAGGCAGAAGAGAAAAAGCGAGGGCACGAAATGTCATGGGTGGCGCTTTCAATTAGGAAAGAGTCTTGGATGATAATAAGGCGTCAGCAATAGCATCTGCCAAGCGGTCAGCGGCTTCGGTTTTCGGCATTTCCGGCCATTCCGTTTCGCCATTGTCGGTCACGAGGATCATACGATTGCGGTCGCCGCCCATGACATCGCCTGAAACATCATTGGCGACAATCCAGTCACACCCTTTGCGCAGACGCTTGGCTTTGGCATGTTTAATGACGTCGTTCGTTTCAGCGGCGAAGCCAACAATCAATTCGGGGCGGTTTGATGTTTGGGAACAAATCGTTTTCAAAATATCAGGGTTTTCAACCAAATCCAAAGGTGGGAGGCCTTTGTCTAACTTTGTCTTTTTCATCTTCGTATCGGCGCGGCTTGCGGGTCTCCAATCGGCCACGGCGGCAACACTGATAAACGCGTCGGCAGGTAGAGCCGTTTCGACGGCGTCTAACATCTCTTGCGCAGTCTCGATATTTATTCGGTTCACCCCTATGGGCGAAAGTAGGTTTACGGGGCCGGCGATGAGGCTCACCTCCGCACCTAAATTTGCCAAAGATTGCGCAATTGCGAAACCCTGTTTTCCGGAGGAATGATTAGACAGATACCGCACGGGGTCGAGCGGTTCACGCGTTGGGCCTGCGGTGATAACGACGTGTTTCCCGTTTAAGGGCAGATCAGGCTGAACGCCGTCAATATGCGTGACGCCTTGAAGAGCCGTTTCAATAGCGTCGGCAATGGCTTCGGGTTCGGCCATGCGGCCATCGCCAAATTCGCCGCAAGCCATAGCGCCGCTATCAGGGCCAATAAAGAGGCACCCGTCCTTGCGTAAGGTTTGAATATTGCGCTGGGTCGCCGGATGTTCCCACATCCGCACATTCATCGCGGGAGCGAAGAGGACTCGCTTATCGGTTGCGAGCAATGTGGTCGTTGCGAGGTCCGAAGCGATGCCGTTAGCTGCCTTGGCCAGCATATTAGCAGTCGCGGGCGCTACGACGACCAAATCAGCAGAGCGGGAGAGTTCGATATGTCCCATTTCCGCTTCGTCGGTTAGGTCCCACAGGTCAGTATAGACTTTATCACCAGACAGGCCGCCTGCGGAGAGGGGCGTTACAAATTCTGTGCCGCCTTTGCTTAAAATCACGCGTGTCGCGATACCGCGTTTGGCGAGAACACGGATGAGAAAAAGCGACTTATAAGCCGCAATTCCGCCGCCAATAATGAGAAGCACACGTTTTGTCATAGGCGTAGTTTAGAGGCTTGGTGAGGGCGTGGCAAAGGGATAAAGCGGCGAGATTTCAGTTTGCACTTTGAGAGGCAGCCTTTGAAATGATCCCACTGTTGTTCCGCTCTTCTATTCCTAAAAGCTTTATGGAATACTCCGCTTTTATTGGGGGGAAGTATGAGACAGTTTTTTTACGCCATATTTTTATTTTTTATGCTCGGAATCTCTGCAAGCCTCGCTTTTGCAGCTGAGGGTCCCGATAAGAGGACGCAAAGCGATATTCGCTATCAGTCAGTTATTTATTTTTACCCCGATGCCACCCCGCCGACAGAGAAAGATTTATCTCAGTATTTGCAAGATTTTACGCGTGTAGAGGCTTTACCCGAAACGGCGTCTAAAGCCGTTGTTTCCCTTTCACTTCTTGATGATTTCACGGAAAACTACTTTGTACCGGATCAGGAGTATCTGGCTTACTCCGGACGGGGTCTCAGTAAAGAACAAGTCGATGCCATTCAGGGGGTCAAGAAGATCCTTGTCGTCGATATTGCTTATCCTGACGTTATGGTTTTAAGCGGCTATGCTCCCGTAATGAATTTTCTTCATCAAATTGCGGTGCAGCATAGTGGGCTGGTTTGGGATTCGGAAACGCGTGAGTTATTTGAGCCAAAGGCTTGGGCTGAGACCCGTTTGGCCCCCTATGAGCGTTTCCCTAATATTACCCAACACATTACTATTCACGCCTATAATGCCGGGGATGAAAATTACGAGAGCGGTATCCGGGCAATCACACTAGGGATGGCAAAATTTGGACGGCCTGATGTCGTGATTAATGATTTTTCTTGGTCACTGAGCCGGCCTATGGGGAACCTTATCAATCTGACCGCACAATCCATATTCGAGGGCAACCATTTGACAGAGGATAATACGCTCCGGCTTGATATTAACGCCATTAGAAATGCCGAACTGAAACAATCTCTCCTCAAAGACTTGATGGAGAATGCCGAAACCAAGATTGAAATCGAGATAGGCGAAGCTAAGTGGGAAGAAGGCGACCCTTATAATGACATTGTAGAAATTTTATTCGATAAATTTGAAGGAGCAAAGCTGAGCGAGAAGCAAGATAAAGCTGTTTCGGCGCTGTTTGGATGGGAAGATACCGTTCAATATGTCAAACATGAAGATAAGGTCCTTCATGCCAGCCAGCGAGCGAAAGCCAAATTAGATGAGCTGCGCAAGGCCTTTAATGACGGCCTTAATCCCGGCGATTATATTTTGCTAAAAGCCCCGTTCATACGCGAAGATGGCGGGAATGAGTGGATGTGGGTCGAAGTCATGTCTTGGGATAAAAAATCCATCAAGGGCCTCTTGAAGAATGAACCTTATTTCGTGCCTGGTTTAAGAGCGGGGTCAGAGGTTCAGATCAATCAGGATGATGTGTTCGATTATATTCGTGAGTTTTCCGATGGGAGATCGGAGGGCAATGAAACCGGTCAAATCATGAGCCAGCAGAGATAATAAAAAGCGGCAAGCTGTCAGGCAGGACCACAATAAAGCGCGTTTTGATTGTCTCTGATATTGGGCATGTCAGCGTCACTGGCCGCGAAACGCCTGATGAGCATAATGCCTTTTTCTGTCGGAGAGCGAAGAATTTGAGCGTTGACGCCTACCGTTTCGCCAGAGTTCGGTGTCTCATCAGCGTCCAGTGTCAAAATGAAATCAAAATTCGAATTCGACAACTGCTTGTCATTTATCACAAAGTAATTGTCAGAATTTTGTTGATACAAAGAGAGCGACCAATAACGGGGCCAAGTCTCTCCGGAAATGCGTACTGGGCGCTCTGATAAATCATAAGCCATAATACTGACAATACTATCAGGATTGGCCCGCCTGACGGCATTGGGTTTAGGGCCATATTGACGGTTATGAAAACACTGATTCCAACCACCTGCTCTTTGGACAACGCTGTTTTCAATAGTGTCCATGACAGTTTCGGGCGCTTTGCGGATGACCAAGTGACGTGTGATAAAAAACGTTGCCGCCGCTAATATCAATCCTGCCCCGACTGAGGTGAAAACCGCTTTATTCAGCATGAGATAAGCTCCACAGTGGGGAGGGCGATATCGGGTAGAGTGGCTCTTATCTCGTCGCTAGGATTGTAGAGCCTGAGGATGACCTCGAACGGTTTAGCTTCGTTTGATTTCGCCGAAAATTGTGAGGGGAGCCAGGTCTCGCCTTGCCGTGTTGCGGCGATGGTCAGTGTCCAATTTCCGTCATCATCATAAGGGATAGCGACGCTGTTCCAGCTCGAACGATTATCAATATTGGGAACATAATTCTGCGTTTCGCTGTCATAGAGAGTCAATGACCACCAGCGCGTATTAAATCGACTGCCTTGCACGTGATAGATGCAGTTAGAGGTGAGGGGGCGTCCCTGATTATCAGTCTTGGCGATCAGGTAAGCGACTTCTTTGGAAGATAAAGCCAAAGGGCCGCCAATCGCGACTTTGGCGCGCGCCATAGCGCTCGCGGCGGGCGAGCCAACTTTATCTGAATAAAGCCAAAAGCTATCTGTTTGTACGAAATTTTTATAGAGCGACGTTTGCGCACGGAGTTCTTTTTTGGTCGTCGACAGGGCAAGCCAAGCAGAGGCCGCCATAATGAGACCGGCCCCCAGAATTGTCCTCACACTATTTTTAGGTAATCTAATCATCTCTTCGATTGTCTTTCACACCCCATGGCCAAAGCCAAGAATTTACTTGATCAAAGACTCTCTAAGTCAATGATGTGTGTCTTGCCAGGCAGGAGGAAATCGAAGAGAGTTGAATGACATAGAGGGGGACGGTCAAATGCAATTAAAAGTCAAAGACGGAAATCTTTCGCTGCGAAGCCTATATAAGCTCATTGTCGCCGGATGGATTATTGCCTTCGGATTACTTTTCGGTGTGTTTTTCTTATTGTTGATTGCGGCCGGATTGCTAACCGGGGAGATGATGGTCAACGGCGAAGTGGTGTACGGACGCGGCGCCATATTTCTAAATATAGTGCCCATGCTTATTATTTTCCCAATCTTCATCGTCATGCATGCCTTTATGTTTGGCGGTCTGATTATCGGCGGGATCGCGCTCTATAGAAAGAAACGGCCTTTGACCTTAGTGGATGAAGACGGGAATTATTTTGGTGTCTTTGATTAGGCTGTTTTTGAGAGCATGGAACCTTCGCCCCGCTAAAACGCCCCTGCTGCCCACGCACTGCCGAGCGCAATCACTGCGCCAGCGCCGAGATAGGCGACAGGGCGGAGTATGTTTGTCTTTGGTTTGGTCTGTGGTTGTACGCCGCTAAGGTCAATCTCACCATCCGCCCAAGCCTGCGCGAGTTTAGCGATATTGTCTGTGGCATCCGGTAACGTCTGAAGGGTCTTACGGGTGCGGTCGAGACCATCGAGGAAATCATTGATATACCGCTCCGGGCCAAGTTCTCGGCGCACGGCTTTTTCAACCACGGGGCGGGCGGCTTCCCACATATCAAATTCAGGGTCGAGGCGGCGAGCAACGCCTTCGGCCTGCATCATTGTTTTTTGCAAAAGGATAAGTTGCGGCTGTAATTCCATATCGAAAATTTCAGTAATTTCGAGCAGTTGCATCAGCACTTTAGCCATAGAGACATCTTCGGCCTTTTTCCCGAAAATGGGTTCACCGACAGCGCGGAGCGCGCTGGCGAAGTCTTCGACTTTGTGCTGCGGCGGCACATAGCCGATATCAAAATGCACTTTGGCGATTTTATAATAATCACGTTGCAGGAAGCCATAGAGCGTATCAATTTCGAACCGTATCTCGGCATCACCCAAGCGGCCCAAAATACCGAAATCAAGCAAGACCAAATTCCCGTCCGCATCGACAATTAAATTGCCCTCATGCATATCCGCGTGGAACACGCCATATTCAAAGGTTGAGGCAAGGAAGCTTTGAATAACCTGGCGCGCGAGGTCTTGCTTATTGATAGACGGATCGGTGAGCACGTCTGGTGAAGACAAATGCACGCCGTCAATCCATTCGCTGACGAGGACGTTTTTACCGACAAGATCCCAATGGAGTTTCGGCACGCGGAACAGGCCCGTCTCTTCGGCGACTTCGGTGAGCTCTGATTGAGCGGCTGCCTCAAGACGCAGATCTAATTCCAACATCACCGCGCGGCGGGCCTCGGAGACAAAATCTTTGGGGCGGAGGCGGCGTAATTTCGGCACGACATTATGGGCGAGATTGGCGACCAAGCCGATGACGTCCATATCCTTTGTCATGCGAGACATAATATTAGGGCGCAGTACTTTCACGGCAACAGTCTCTCCGCTGTGAAGCACGCCTTTATGTACTTGCGCGACAGAGGCAGCGGCAACGGGGTCGCTCAGCGATAAGAAGTGTTTATTCCATGGCGCGCCCCATTCTTCGGTCAGCATTTTTTCAGCCTTTTCCATTGGGAAGGGCGGGACTTTATCTTTGAGGCGCGACAGGCCTTCGGCAAATTCCGCGTCAAACATATCACCGCGCGTAGAGAGAATTTGCCCGAACTTAATGTAGGCTGGGCCGAGGTCTTCGAGAGCATTGGCGAAACGCTCTCCGGCATTGCCTTTGCGGTTGCCGAAAGAGAAGATGCGTGAAACCGCTCCAACAAAACGCACAGGCCAAGGCACAAGCGGCGCATATTCAATCGGCACGAGCGAGTCGTGCCGGATCAGCACCCAAGCTGTCCGCAAAAGCCGGAAAAATGTTGCAACAGTCTTCAACATGGAGCGCTTATAGGTCAGACTGTTTCAGGCGTATAGACCTTGTTGTGTGAAAGGAGAAAAAGCCGCGATGGGGCTCGCATTATTAAAGATCTGCGAAGGTGATTCCAATCTTAGGTCGTGACGTGACAGGCAAGGCGGAGGAGAGCCGCGTGAGGCTTGAACTATCTGTTTCAAAAATTCAGTGTTGAAACAGGGCGTTATTGACGCATCCCCAAAATATGCCGTTTTAAAGATTGATTAAGACCTACCCCTAGATATGGTGGTATCAAAGATGATTCACACAGTATATGCCTTTTGTGACAATCGATTTTGCAGGATTAAGCGCTCTTTTGCCTAGGTTGGGTCAAGAGCAGGGAGAGAATAAATGGGTAAAATGGAATTTTTAAAGGACTCTAAAT
>CAZMEN010000065.1:0-4221 GCA_964565335.1 uncultured Algimonas sp.
CCGTCAAACCGCACGACCTGTTTGAACGCGACAGCGCAAATCTTTTCTGCCGCACACCCGTTCCAATGACCACAGCGGCGCTCGGCGGCGAAGTTGAAATTCCGACCATTGACGGCGGACGCTCTAAACTCAAAATTCCGGAGGGCAGTCAGAGCGGGAAACGCATGCGCCTGCGCGGTAAAGGCATGAGCGTATTGCGCACGGCCCAACGCGGCGATATGTATGTGGAACTCTCCGTCGAGACCCCGTCCAAACTGAATAAGAAACAACGTGAGCTCCTCGAAGAATTTGCCCGCGAGGGCGGCGATCACATAAGCCCAGAGTCGAAAAACTTCTTCGACAAAGCCAAACGCTTTTGGGATGATTTGGTGGATTAACTCATTTTGGCTTTCGCGTAATTTTTAGCGTTATCCAAGACAGTGATACGGTGAAAAATATAATGACCACAGTAGTCAAAATTATCACACGATGAGCTGAGACACTCATGCCAACACTATACATGGATTTCCACCATATTCCGACAACGCTGATGATAACAAAGGCGACGATAAATAGATTGGCGATGACAATACCAAAAAGGCCGCTCCTAATTTTCATCGCCTCGACTCCCTCTTTGGCTACGCCAGCCAATCCATGAAATCCATAAAGTCGCCATTATTCCAAAACCAAAAAAAATGGCAATATATTCTAACTTAAAGAAAAACTGTCTTGAGTCTTTTTCGAACCAGAAAATTAAAACAGGAATAATGGGTAGCGTAAGAATTGCTACACAAAAGGTCTGAAGGAAAATCTCTAGAAAGTTATAATGACGCTTCTTGCCTCGCATTAATTATCTCAATTATTTTTCTTTGACCTTATGTGGACGAAAATCACTCGCGCCTGACGTCATTGAACTCCACAAATCATCATCCTCTTTATTGTCTGCCACGTCGCGCGTCAGATTCCAAAGCGTGCGAATATATGGTCCTTTATCGTCTTCGGTAAGTTGCCCCGTCCAACTGGTCAGCGAGCCATACCCTTTGAAATTCACGGTAAAGGTAATTTGGTCGCCTTCGACAAAACCCGTCAAAGGGAATTTTTTGGACTTATCCGGCTGGCCCAAAGCGGTTTGGTAATGACCAGACAACAATCCATCAGTAACAATAAACGTCACAGCAGAATCACGGTCATTGACCCATTGACCGCTAAAATCGGGGACAAGGCCGCCCTCTTGCGCCTGTGCACAATTGACCAAACCGAGCAGGGCGATAACGCAAACAATAATTCTTAACATGGCCTGCTTCATACAGGTTTTGCGTAAAAGAAAAAGGCGCTGTTAAGCCTTTGCCGCTAAAGCGAAATCGTGTCTTTAACGTCTTTCATATCCTTTTTAATTTCGTCTGACGTGCCGCGAGGTCGGCATTATCGTTTCACTCTTATCATGACGGTCTCGGCGACGATTTTCGGGAGCCTCCAATCCTATCGGAAGCTCCGATGGCAGGATGATTTCATATCCGATATGCTGCAAGTCCAACTGGTTATTGCCTTAGGGACAGCCTGTGCAGCCTTTATAATTTGGGGGCTTTTGATGAGACGCCGCGAGAGCAGGAAACGCGGCATGGCGGCAGGGTTTATTACCGCTTTGTGTATTATGCCTCTCCCGGCTTTTGCCTCGAAATTCAAAAAACAAATTACGCAGGATTTTCCCGAGAACTTTACTGAACTTAGCGAAAGCGTCTGGATCGCCCTTCAACTCGCCTTACCGATATTCACATCAAAAGCTATCCTTGCCATACCGCTAAGCATGGCCGTGGGTTATTGGGTGGCGCGGAAAAGCGGGCCTTCGTCAAACACCGGCAAACCCTAATATCAAATAAAGCCCCGTCGTTATAACCCCGCCGAGCAAAGCATAAGGCAATTGCGTGCGCACATGGTCAATATGGTCATTGGCCGTGGCCATTGATGTGATGATAGACGTGTCCGAGGTCGGGCTACAATGATCGCCAAAGACACCCCCGCCCAGCGCCGCCGCTACGGCCAGTGTGACATTGGTATCCAGGCCTTGCGAGAGCGGAACGGCAATCGCAATCATAATGGCAAATGTGCCCCAGCTTGTGCCCGTTGAAAACGCGATGAAAGCGCTAATTAAAAAGATAAGCGCAGGGACCAAGGCAGGCGAGAGATAAGGCTTAGCCTGTTCGGCGACATAGGTGCCTGTGCCTAGGGCGTCACAGAGATCACCAAGCGCAAAAGCGAACACCATCAAAAGGGCGAGCGGCACCATGCCTGACATGCCTTTCAATATTACATCCACCATCTCGCGAATGCCCATAATCTTTTGAGATTTACTCAAAATCATAGAGACCAAAATCGCGCCTGTGACGGCATAGAGAACAGATTTTGACCCTGACGCTCTGTCGGCGATATCGGGAAAAAAGGCGTTTGAGGCGCCGGCCTCATTTGACCATCCCGTAAAGACCAAGAAAATTGGCATGAGCACAACAAGCGTCACAAGCGGAATGACCATATTACGTGCGCGATGTTTGGCCCCGTCTTTGGCCTCCATCATAGTAATCTCTCCGGCAATCATCGGTACAGCCCCGTCTCGCAAAACCTTGCCTTCGGTTTTGGCCCGGGCCTCAGCACGTTTCATTTCCCTAAAGTCTCGCCCGCTCAAAATAATCAAAATCAAAATCGCGATGGCGAGCATAGGATAGAAATTAAACGCCACAGCCCCCGCCAAGACAGAGACAGGGTCTTGGATGTTCTGCTCAATCAACAGCCCTATTATAAAGGCGCCCCACGCATTGAGCGGAATAAGGATGCAAGCGGGGGCGCAGGTACTGTCCGCGATATAAGCGAGTTTTTCTCGCGGGATTTGGAGCTTATCCGTTAGCGGACGGTAAAGCGTGCCCACGGTCAGGGTCGAGATATTACTTTCCACGAAAATGAGCAGGCCCGTTAAAACGGCAAGGAGTTCCACGCGGCGTCGCTGCCCTTTGGTGTCAGCATTGGCCGCCTTTTTTTGGAGCCAATTTAAAACGCGGCTCACAAAGCCTTCTACACCGCCCGCGCGCTGGATGAGCGCAATCAACGCACCGATGAGAAGCGTGAAGATAATAATTTCAGTATTATAATTACTTTCAAATACTTTGACGAAACCGCCCAATGTGTCGAGCGTGCCCTGCAAGGGATTGCCCCCCGCCAGAATAAGAAAACCTGAAGCGATACCGATGAGAAGCGAGAGGAAAACCTGCCGCGTCCAGAGCGCCAAGACAATCGCCAAAAGCGGGGGAAGAAGAGAGAGCAAACCGTAAGTATCCATAGACTCGGACTAAGCGAAATTTAAACTCTTGCAAAGCATCTATGTTTAAAGACGATTTGTAACTTTGAAGCCCAATAAAAAAGACCGCCCCGAAAGAGCGGCCTTTTTAATTTTGTTATCCGTCTATTTTTGAGCTGGGTTTAGCCTTCAATTTTAAACGTCAATCCCGCATGGGCCTGCAAACGGTCTATCAACGCATCGCCCATCACAGGAGCGGGCGTGTAAACGCCGCCCTCTTGTTTCGTTTTATCTTTGTCGAGCACCAAAGCGAGCGCACTTTCGGCAATCATTTTGGAGGTGGAGCCATAACCCGGGTCTTTATCCCCTGCCACACTCGCCATCATTTTTGTGCCGTCCGCAGCGTCGCCAATAAAGAGAACATCATAAAAGCCGTTTTCGCGTTCTTCTTTGGACGGGCCTTCGCCGGGCTTGGGCGGGTTTTCGCCGAAGGGTTTTTTATTGCCCGCTACGCCATTCGCGATGGCCTCACCCTGCTCACCCGGTCCTGTGAACATCATTTCGTCATAGACAAAGTCTTCGCCGTAAGCATGATCCATTAGCGCATTGGAGCGGTGAACATTTTTCGTATTAATTGACGCCATAATAAAAGGCGCAGACCAAGAACCAAGATCTTCTTCATGGATAGGCTTCATTCCGTGGGGCTGCGGGGGGCCGTCAAAATCGGGCACAAGAGAGAAAGGGTCTTTCAGCCAGTTTAGGATTTCAGGCTGCTTCTTGGCGCGAGCCATTGTGCCGCCGAGGCTCGCCGCTGTACCGCCCGAAAATGTGCCCTTCATCATGCGTACGCGCCCACGGATTTTGGGCAAGGCATTTCCGGTTTTGTCCTTGGCGTGGCGCTGTAAAAAATAAACGCCCAAATCAAACGGAATTGAATCAAAACCGCAAGACAGCACGAT
>CAZMEN010000065.1:4231-15196 GCA_964565335.1 uncultured Algimonas sp.
ATCCGCGCGCCGCTCTCTTTGGCGGCGGCGTCATAATCATAAATGATATCACGCATCCAAGCCGGTTCCCCGCAAAGGTCGACATAATCCGTTCCTGCTTCAACACAGGCTTTAACCAGAGGTTCGCCGTAATGTTGATAAGGCCCCACGGTTGTGATGATGGCTTTGGCCCGCTTGGCCATATCCGTCAGCGTTGCGGGTTCATTGGCATTGGCGACAACTAACTCAACAGAATCGGCAACGCCCATTTCGTCCCGCACGGATTTTAATTTATCCATGGATCGCCCGGCCATGGCCCATTTCAAATCTGTTCCGCCATATTCAGCTTGGAGGTATTCGGCCACTAATCGGCCTGTAAACCCCGTCCCGCCATAAACGATAATATCAAATTCACGCTCTGCCATATTTAACTCCAGTTTTTCTTTTACTCTATACGTTAGGGATAGGGTCGATAGCCCAAAGTTTTTGAAGTCAGGCTAGACACATATAATCTATCGCCAATCACAACGGCTCCCGTCGTCGCGGGATAAGCCCCGCTTGGGTCTTGCCACGTTCGCACAACCTCGCCCACGGAGTTGAGCTGCAACACAAAGCCGTAATCTTGGGCGGCAGGTTTCATAAAGCCAGGCAAGCGCCAAATGACTTTTCGCAAGAATAGTGTCTCGGATAATGTGTCCAATGCCTCGGCGCGTTTGGACACAAGGCCGACAAAATAGGTCCCATCAGGCCCGCGGTTTATATTGTCGGGGAAACCCGGTAGATTGTCGAGAATAACTTTTTGTGACCCGTCTGGCGCAATTTCCAAAAGACGATATTTCCCTGTCTCAACAACCCACACGGATTTGCCATCAGGCGCTGTTGCCACGCCATTGGAGAAAGATAATCCTTCTGCCAGTGTTTTCGTGGTTTTATCCTTGGGGTTATAAACCAAGACGCGACCCGTCTCGCCATGTTCCATAATTTCAAGCAAAGACGCCGCGAGAGTTGACCCTGCCGCTTTGGCTCCGAATTTGGTGCTAGCATCAGAAAAGTAAATCAGGCCGTCATCGGAAATATCCAGATCATCGGCATAGAGAATATCTGTGCCGTCTACGGTGTCCGTCAACACACTCACATCGCCCGCCTGATTAACAGACACTAACCCCAGATAAGGGTCGGCGACAATCAGGCGGCTCTCGCCTTGCCCATTGACCAAAACTTCCATCCCCAGAGGCTTACCGCCTGTCTCGGCAAAGACGGTGAATGTATTTGATTGCGCATCAAATCGAAAAATCTTACCGTTCTGAGAAGAGACATAAATCTCCCCGTTCATTTCAACAATATCTTCGGGCCCGTAAATACCGTCTGGCAGGGGCACCTCGGTGAGCGCCGCCAAATCCGTATTGGGGGCAAAATCTCCGACATAGCCCTTATCAAGAGGGGCCTCCCAAGCCTTGGGCGAAATCGCGACAGGAAAGAGTAAAAGATACACGGCCAAAACAACGAAAAGAAACCCCATATATTTCAACGCTGTTTTCATTCCGTCGCCCTCTTAATTACTGACTGTGGTAGCTTATCAGAAAATCATCAAAATAAGATAGGGCAATCTATTTACCCGCCGCTTTATTTCCGATAGTCAGGCTCAACATTGTTGGTGAGAGGATTATCGAAGGTTTGACAAAACACAGAGATATTTTCCGAGTGGCGTGTCTCGAAGATATTGACGCGATTTTGGGCTTTACTGCCAACGGCGTACAGGGTTTGACCAATGTACCGCGCACACGCGAACGCGTGGAAGAACAGCTCCAAGAAACAATCGACACCCTAAACGGCAAAGAGGGCGCAAATCGTATCATTTTCGTGGTCGAACGTGACGGGCAGGTTTTGGGTATTTCGGGCATCATTGTCCGCGTTGGCATTGAAGCGCCTTTTTATAATTTTAAACGCAACCATCATTCAGGGCGGTCCGCCAATCCTGTTTTGGCCGTTGATTATGATACGCTGCAAATGACGACAGACTTTAATGGTTATACCGAAGTGGCGTCTCTCTTTATGGGGCCTGCGGGACGTGGGACAGGTCTGGCGCGGCTTTTATCTATGGGGCGATTTGGATATATCCGAAATAATCGCGACCAATTTGCGGATGGCCTCATGGCCGAAATTCTTGGCTGGACAGACGAGAACGGCAATTCGCCGTTTTGGAAACATCTGGCGTCGCGCTTTATCGACATGCCTTTTGATAATGCGGATAAACTCAGCACGATTGATAAGCGCTTTATCGTCGACCTCTTGCCAGGGATTCCGATTATGCTGAACCTGCTGCCAGATATTGTGACTGAATGCACGGGGCGGCCCCATGCCAGTTCAGCCCGCGCCATGAACATGCTTCAATCCATCGGATTTGAAAAGACGGATATGTGTGATGTGTTTGACGGCGGGCCCGCCGTAAAATGCCCGACAGACCGCACGTGGATAGCGCGTTCAACGCGTTTGGTAGAAACTTTAGACGCGCCGGAAGACGCTGAAATTTGTATGCATTTTTCAGGCGAGGGCGCAGAGTTTCGCGCCGCGCTAGGCCCTGCCCTCATTCAAGACAAGCGCGCGGATACACATGCCGCCTCATTAGTCAAAAAAGACAAAGGCGCCCCCGTTTATATTGCACAAATCAGAGAGCCCGCGCCAATTTAGGTGTAGGATTTATTTATGAGTGTTGAATTAAATATCGATGGTCTTGTCGGGCCAACCCATAATTATGCGGGTCTAAGTTTTGGCAATATTGCGTCTTCCGGCAATAAGGGAGCGGCCTCCAACCCAAAGGCAGCGGCCCTACAAGGCCTTCAGAAAATGCGAACCCTCGTCAAAATGGGTTTACCACAAGCGGTCATGCCGCCTCATGCGCGGCCCCTCACCCATTACCTGCGGCATCTAGGGTTTAGCGGAACGGATAGCGCAGTGCACGAGGCTGCATGGAAGGCTAATCCCGCTTTGGTCGCGAACCTCATGAGCGCTTCGCCTATGTGGACAGCCAATGCGGCCACTGTCTCGCCTTCCGTGGATACGGCAGACGGCCAAGTGCATCTGACGGCGGCGAACCTCGTCGCTATGCCGCACCGCTCTATCGAAGCCCCGCAAACCGAGCGCCTATTAAAAGCGATATTGCCCCAAGCCGCCATCCACGCCGCCCTGCCCTCTAATACCGTCTTCGGCGATGAAGGCGCGGCCAATCATAACCGTATGAGTAAAACCCACGGCGATAAGGGATTAGAGATTTTCGTCTATGGCCGTGAGGCACTGCGCGATAGGGCGCAGACAAAATTCCCCGGACGGCAAACATTGGAAGCCAGTAAGGCCGTGGCCCGCCTTCATAGGCTAGGCGACGCCTCCACCCTCTATTTACGTCAATCCGCCAAAGCCATTGATGCGGGGGCGTTTCACAATGATGTGGTCTGCGTCACCAATGGCACAGTCATGTTTTATCACAAAGATGCCTTTGACGATATTACGGCCATGCAGGACGCGGTCAAAGCCAAAGCAGAATCCTTAGGGTTTGAGCCTGAATTTTTAATGGCGGATATTCCGGTTCAGGACGCCATAAGCTCTTATCTCTTTAATTCCCAATTACTCACCCTGCCCAATGGAACGATGGGTTTGATCCTGCCGAAAAACGCCGAAGACACGCCGACAGCCAAAGCTTTTATCGATCATTGTATTGCAGGCAATAATCCGATTACAGAAGCGCATTATCTCGACCTGAAACAATCCATGCAAAATGGCGGCGGGCCTGCCTGCCTTCGTTTACGAGTACAGCTGACCAATGAGGAACTCGGCCAAGTCCATGCCCCTATGGTATTGGACGAGTTGAAAATCCAAGAGTTAGACTCTTGGGTAAATAAACATTACCGCGATACTCTTACGCGCGATGACCTCGGCGACCCCTCACTGATGATGGAGTGCCGCACGGCCTTGGATGATCTGACGCAGCGCTTATCTCTGGGGTCTATTTATGATTTCCAAATGGAAGGAGGCATCGCATGAATGCCGTCACCGAATTTATCTCGCTCTCTGACTTAAGCGCCGAAGACAAAGCCGCGCTGGAAACCGTCAACGCGCGGCAAGATTTCATGCTCACCCGCGTTAAGGCATGGTCATCCGTGAATACGGGCAGTTGGAATGCCGAAGGTCTAAACACACTATACCCCATGATTGTCACAGCGCTTTCTGATGACTTAGACTGCAAAGTTGAAGCTCTGCCGACCAAGCCGATTGAAGAGATTAATAATAAAGGCACGAAAGACAGTTTCCAAAGCGGCCCCGTCATTCGCGCGCAAGCCCGCCTCGGCGCCCCTATGCGCGTTGTCATGACAGGCCATTACGATACGGTTTTTCCGGCGGGGACTTTTACAGAAATTACCGATTTGGGCGACGGCAAATTAAACGGCCCCGGTCTCGCCGATATGAAAGGCGGTATCACAGTCATGATAGACGCTCTACGCGCCTTTGAGGCCGGGCCTCTGAAAGAAAATATTGGCTATGAAATTATCCTCACCCCTGATGAAGAAACAGGGAATTTTGCATCTGCGCCGTTTTTGACAGCGGCCGCGAAAGAAGCCCATATCGGCCTGACATTCGAGCCCGCCATGGATTGCGATAGTCTGGCCGGCGCGCGCAAAGGGTCAGGTATTTGGGATATCGTGTTTCACGGCAGAGCCTCTCATGCAGGACGCGCGCCCGAAGCAGGACGCTCAGCCATTAGCGCCGCCGCAGATTTGGCCCTAAGGGTCGAAGCCCTCAATGGCCAGAGGGACGGCGTGACCTTTAATGTTGGGTCAATCGATGGCGGCAATGCTGTCAATATCGTCCCAGACCTCGCCATATTGCGAATGGGCTCTCGTGCCCCCACGCCCGAAGCCGCGCGATGGGCCGAGGCGGCTGTAAAAGCTGAACTCGACGCCGTGCTTGAGCGAGACGGCATCACGGCGCATTCACATGGCGGGTTTTACCGCCCGCCCAAACCGCGCAATGCGGCGCAGGATAAATTAATCTCCAATGTCAAAGAAACGGGTAAAGCTTTGGGGCTTGAGCTTAACTTCAAAGATACAGGCGGCGTCTGTGAGGGCAATAATGTCTTTGCCGCAGGGACACCCAATATTGATACGCTGGGCGTACGCGGCGGGCGCATCCACTCCTCCGAAGAATTTATGGTGGTGGATAGCCTGTCTGAACGGGCCGGTCTCGCGGCTCTTTTATTAAACCGGATTGCCGATGGCCGCATCGATGCGCCCGCAATAAAAAAACTAATGGGTCAATAAACATGACAGATGTTTTTATAAACGGCATGTGGAGCGAAGGCCAAGGCGAAGCCTTTGACAGTATTTGCCCCGCAACAGAGGAAACAGTTTGGCAAGGCCGCGCCGCCGCGGCAAAGCAAGTCAATGCCGCGATTGCCGCCGCTCGCGCCGCGCAGCCTCAATGGGCGGCCACGCCACTCTCTGAACGTATTGCGATGTTAGAGCGCTACGCCGAAAATCTAACCGCGAATAAAGACGCTATTGCCAATGCGATTTCCCGCGATATGGGCAAGCCGCTTTGGGAAGCGCTGACCGAGGTCGGCGCTATGGCCGGTAAAATTGGCCACTCCATCCGCGCCCAAGCCGAACGCGCAGGCGATAAGGATGAGGGCGCGTTGACTTTAACCCACCGACCTCATGGCGTCATGGCGGTGTTTGGGCCGTTTAATTTCCCGGGGCATCTGCCCAATGGCCATATTGTGCCTGCACTTTTGGCAGGCAATTGCTGCGTTTTTAAACCGTCTGAACTCACCCCCGCTGTGGCCTCGCTCATGGTAGAGGCTTTTGAAAAAGCGGGTCTTCCCGCAGGCTGTTTAAACGTTGTCCAAGGCGGGCGGGACGCCGGACAGGCTTTGCTAAACGGCGATATAAACGGGCTCTTGTTTACGGGCTCGGCGGGAACGGGCACCGCGTTTCATAAGCATTTCGCAGGGCGGCCTAACATTATCCTTGCTCTGGAAATGGGCGGGAATAATCCCCTGATTGCCTGGGACGGCGATGTTAGCACGGTGGCCGATATTGCCTTTTTCAGCGCCTATATTTCAGCGGGGCAGAGATGTACCTGCGCCCGCCGCCTCATCTTGCCCGAAGGAAAATTTGGCGATGACATCCTAGCGGGCATTCAAAATAGAATCGCAGGCGTGAAAATCGGAAAATGGGACGAAGAGGTCTTTATGGGCCCTGTTGTCTCCAAGCACTCCGCGATGAAGGCAAGACATTTCCAAGCCGACTTGATAAAGGCGGGCGGCGAAACGGTCGTGCCAATCAAAGTTGACGGTGCATTCGTCCATCCGGGCCTAATAGAGATGAGCGGCGCGAGCGGCGTCGAGGACGAAGAACTCTTCGGGCCTCTATTGCAGATCTACCGCGTTAAGACATTTGAAGAGGCGATAAACAAAGCCAATGACACGCGTTTCGGCCTGTCTGGTGGATTATTAAGCGAAAACAAGACGCTCTGGGAACACGCCCGCCTACAAATGCGGGCGGGTATTTTAAACTGGAATAAGCCGACAACGGGCGCGGCGTCTTCCCTGCCTTTTGGCGGACCGGGCCTGTCGGGCAATTTCCGCCCCGGTGCTTATTACGCCGCCGATTACTGCGCTTGGCCGCAGGCCGGACAAGTCGCCGACACAGCCGCCGCCCCCGTAATGAAAGGGTTTTAATTACTTTGGCTAATACGCTTACTGAATACGAAGAAGATATTTTGAATAATGTCGAAAAACATGGCTGGCACGGAACGTTTGTTTTTGACCCAAAAGGGTCTGATCCCAGTTTTACTTATTCGACAGGTTTTTCAAAAACGCTTAACGCGCCAGAGTTCATTATCTTTGGTCTTTCTAATGAAATTATGCATTCCATGCTTTGGGGTGTTTACGGACAAATAGAAAAGGGGGCGGCCCCAGAAGACGGTATGGCTTGGCAGGGGTTGTTAGGCGGCGATTTCATCTGCGTGTCACGCAAAGTTTTACGCAAAGATGCTTATGAGACTTATGTTCGATCTGCCGATTGGTTTTGGCATTATTCTGGAAATGATGGCCATCCGGGCCTTTATCAAATTGTTTGGCCCGGCGCCCAACAGGGGTTACTTCCATGGGAAAAAGGATGTTCGCAACAAACCATAGATATGCAAACGCCCCTTTGGCTAAAGGAATAAAAGATGGAATATTTACACACCATGATCCGCGTTGAGGATTTGGACGCCAGTCTGGCCTTTTATGTTGATGCGCTCGGCCTTGTGCAGACGCGTCGCAAAGACTTTGAAAAAGGACGTTTCTCGCTCGTCTTCTTAGCTGCACCCGAGCAAGCAGATATGGCGAAGGAAAATAACTTCCCTGAATTAGAGCTGACCTATAATTGGCCCGCAGAAGACGGGACGCGAGAGAGCTATTCAGGGGGGCGGAATTTCGGCCATATGGCGTTTCGTGTCGACAATATTTATGAGTCCTGTGAACGCCTTCAAAAAGCGGGCGTCACGATTAATCGGCCACCCCGTGATGGCCGCATGGCCTTCGTCCGCTCACCCGATAATATTTCGATTGAGCTCTTGCAAAAAGGCGACAGCTTAGAGCCGCAAGAGCCTTGGGTGAGTATGGAAAATGTAGGGGAGTGGTAGTTTTCCTCAACCTCAAAATTTCCGCTTCATGGAGCTACTTCGACCAGATGCAATACTGCCTGAATATTCCGTCGAGCGGAGAGCTTCTAACCGATGCTCTAATTTGATATGACTCTGCTTCTGTTTTGCGGCTTCAAGCTCGGATGGAATTAAATTCCTAGGAAGCGAGGAAATTCGCATTTCTTCCAAATACCGTTTTACTGCAATGGTATTTATAAGAATGTCTCCACCACCCGCCCAATGGCGGTCTTGGTTGTTTTTCTTAACTCCAGATATCCAATATTCTTCGCCAGACTCAATATCGAAATAATTAGCCCCAATACCACTCCCCTTTAAGCTCTTAAAGGCTTTGCCGTTGGAGTAAATTGTTGAACCTGATTTTGAAGTATTAGCTACATCAATCCAAGCCGGGCCATTGTCTCCATATCCACTTTTCAGCTCTACATACATAATTCTATTCTTCACGTTTATAAACAACCCCGCCCTTCATCACGAAATCGACATCTTCTAATTCCGTCATGTCGTCCAGCGGGTTGCCGTCCACGGCGATAATATCGGCGAACTTGCCTTCGGCCAAAGAGCCTGATGTTTTTTCAACGCCAAACAAAGTGGCATTATTTATCGTAGCGGCTTGAATGGCCTGCATCGGCGTTAGGCCCCATTTCACCATATAGGTCATCTGGCGGCCATTTTGCCCGTGCGGGTAAACCCCTGCATCTGTGCCATAAGCGATTTTCACGCCCGCTTTGGCGGCGGCTTGAAAACGCTCTCTTTGTTTCTTTCCGACGACGCGTTCTTTGGCGAGACTTTCCTCTAATATTCCGGCCGCTTCGCCTTCGCTGAGGATATAATCGGAGACATAAATATCCATAGACACATATGTCCCGTTCCGTTTCGCCGCGCGAATGCCGTCGTCTGAAATGAAACTGGCATGTTCGACAGAGTTCACGCCAGCCTTGATGGCCGTATTAATCCCGTCTTCGCCGTGGGCGTGAACGGCCACTTTCAGGCCCAAAAGCTTCGCCTCATCGACAATGGCTTTCATTTCTTCGAAAGAAAATTGCTGCGCTCCTATTTTTGTACCCTTGGAGAGAACGCCGCCTGTGCCGCAAAACTTAATAACCTTGGCGCCATATTTATTATTCTCCCGCACCTTTCGGCGAACAGCCCAAGGGCCATCTGCAACGCCTTGGCTCGTTACTTCGGCTTCATAAGGCAGAAGGTTATTGTCGCAATGACCGCCCGTAATACCGATGGACGGCCCCGCCGGAATAATACGGGGCCCGGGGACAACGCCGCTATCGATAGCGTTCATCAAATCCACATCAGCAAAGCCTGGCGCCCCAAGATTCCGAACCGTTGTAAAACCCGCCATCAAAGTTTTATGGGCGTTATAGACGCCATAAATTGCCGCGCTTGGTGTGGACTGCTTGAGGCGGTTATATCCATGAAGGTTGGAATTGCCGATTAAATGAACATGGCTATCCATCAAGCCCGGCATAACCGTATGACCCGATAAGTCGATACGCTCCACATCAGCGGGAATGTCTAAGGCCTCAAGCTTTGCTTTAGAGCCAATAGCTGTGATTTTCCGTGCTCAACCAAAATCATTTGATTGGTCAGAACACGTCCGCTTTGCGTATCAATCATCCGGCCGGCTTCAATCAATTTTGCGCGTGTTTGGCCAGAATTACGGTCTTCTGCTCCCGCAGTTAAGGAGAAAAATGCCATTGATGCAGAGAGAGCAAGACTAGAAATGAAACGCATGAGGGGGCCTTACGGTGAGTGTATGGACGAAACCTTAGAGAAGAAAAGAACGCACGGCAAAACAATCTGCCAAAACAATTTATTGGCGCAAATTAGGTCTTGCTACATCAACGGTATCATCTCTCTGAATATTACTGGGTGTTTTCAAACTAAACCGCAACACAGCGTAAATCACGATGAGGCTGATAAGCAGCCATAGACTGCCCCAAAACATTGTCGGCCCGCCATACATCTCGGCCAAGATACGGGCATCGGAGCGCATGTAAGAGCGCTGCAATGTATCACTGAAAATATCAAAGGGCACATAGATGAGGCTGCTCAGGCCGATGACGCGCAAACACAGATCATTAAATTCACGAGGCAGAAACTTAGACGCGGCCAAAAACAAAAGACCCACTCCCAAACAAAACGCGACGGCAAAAGGCGTTCGAATAAAAAACACCGTTAAGGCAATCATCGTGACGCCCAAAAGCGCTATCACAAAGCGATCAATTTTTGCCTTTAAGGCCAAGATAAATAAAAGCGCGCCCAAAAGAAGCGATCCTAAATACCCTGCCGAGGCAATGATAAATCCATTACCGCCTTGAGACAAAACAGAACCGCCTTGCTGTGCCGACACACTGAGCTCTAAAACTTTACCGCCCGTCAGCCACGTTGCCAAAGCGTGCGAAAGCTCATGTAGGAAGACAACAAATATTTTGACGGGGGTAGAAACGGGATGGTTCCACAGCAAAAAGACAATCACGGTGATGAGCCATAATTGCCAATGTTCTTTCATCAGGCGAATAATCATGGCCGGGCTCCTTTGCGAAAGAGCCTAAGCCAAGAGGCGCCGTCCTTCAATAATTTTAGGGCCTGCCCATTGAGGTCAGGAACCCAATTATTCTGATTACGGCCTTACGTGAGGACCACCGGACAGCCGAGCTTATTGGAGGCATCTGTAATGTTGCGAGCCGCCTGACTGCTGGGTTTCAAGCCATCCAACACTAATGCGCCGCCTTGGTAGACGGCTTGGTTTGTGGCGGTGTTGACCGCGATTTGCCCAGCCGTACTGCTGATGCCGGCTCCGCCTATAGCCGCTCCGGCGAAACCGGCCAAAGTCGCCAGACCGACCGACGTCAAAAACTGTGATCCGCCGCCACTGGGTTTTATTTGGGATTTATAGGCTTGCGCATTCGCATAAAACTTCACGCAAACAGGGTCAGCGGCCGAGCGCCCTATATTGCCATCCGCGTCAGGAAAAGCCTTATTCATCTCCGCTTGTGAAAGGCCCGAATAGAGGGTTTGCGTGGCCGGCGGCATTGTTGCGCAAGCCGAGACCATAACCAATGTAGTAGAAATAGCGGTTAGGCGCATAAAAATATTAGACATAATCAGACCTCTCATTCAGCCAAATCTGATTAGAAGCCCGAGCTTGAATAGAGGCTGAATAGGAAAACATGCCCTTACCAAGAGGCACCCGCGCAACGGCAGATAAATTTTACTTCACAGCTTGGGTTACAATATTTTCCAGTAATTCCTGACGGCCAGAAACTGGGT
>CAZMEN010000066.1:0-15117 GCA_964565335.1 uncultured Algimonas sp.
TAGATATTGGTCAGTATTGTAATGTTGATAACATTCGCGTTGTGGGTCACACAGATACATCAGGTCCTGCGTCTTATAACCTGAACCTCTCTAAGAACCGTGCGAAAGATGCACGTGACGAATTGGTTCGCCAAGGTATTCGCGGTGAAATCATCACGTCCGAAGGTAAAGGTGAAACTGAGCCATTCGTACAAACAGGTGATGGCGTTAAAGAGCAGCTAAACCGACGTACAGAAGTGTTGATCACTCTGTCTTCTCTCGGTGGAATCATTAACTAATCAGTTGATGACATTGATAAGATTAAGCCCGGCGAAAGCTGGGCTTTTTTTATGTCTTGATGAATGCTGCCGATAATAAGTTTAAATCTATAGGCGCTTTATAACGCTCATTTCTAGAAAGCGCGGGCCAAAGAGTTGAAGCAATGCCTGTTGACCTGACCGTTATGACAGCGGTGAAACTATGAAGTTACTTATTCCTTGATAGATGAATAAAGGTATTTCGTCGTTATGACTTGCAGCGTTTAAAGGTTGGGGGGTGTTCTTTATGAAACGTCACCCTGATGAGAGATGAGGCATCGATAGATATCGATAACTAAACTGTTTCAGCGCCCATATGTTAGCGCGCCTTTATGTATTACAGTATCCGTTTCCAGAACAGTTTGAGGGGTATGCCGTATGTCAGAGCTTGAGAGTCGTTCATAGAGCGGCCCAAAGTCCTGCTGGGTTGCTTCAAACAATTCGTCAAAGGATTGAATAACAAAATAACAATCCTGATAATCATCAATTTTGTAATCGGTTTGCATGACCCGCAGAAGGTCAAAACCAAGTCTATGCGGTGAGTCGCTCTCAAGGCTATATTGAGCCTCTCCATAGGAAGAGACAATGCCAGCCCCATAATGCCGTAGGCCTTGGTCTGTTTGGATAAGCCCGAACTCCACCGTATACCAGTAAAGCCGCGCAAGGTTTTTCAGCGTGTTATATTTGAGAGAGCGTAATCCACCTCTGCCATAGGCTTGCATATAGTCTGCGAAGATAGGTTGAGTCAGAAGAGGAACATGGCCGAAAATGTCGTGAAATATGTCGGGTTCTTGTAAATAGTCCAACTGCTCTCGTTTGCGGATGAATCGTCCTGCGGGGAACCGCCGGTTTGCGAGGTGATCAAAAAATACATCATCAGGAACCAAGTGCGGCACCATTATCACTGTCCATCCTGTGAGAGCCATAAGCTTGGGATTTAGGATTTTTAAATCGGGAATGCCGCCCTCACTCAGAGAGAGCATCTCTAAACCCTCGAGAAACTCTGATGTTGTTCGTCCAGGTAAAAGGTCTGATTGCCGCTTATAAAGGAGATCCCAAACCGCATGTTCCTCTTCAGTGTAAGCCTCCCAAACCTGATTTATGGTGAAATCAGCGGCAGGGGTCTGCGAAGCAATAATGGGATCATCAATCATAGGAGGCCTTTCGTCCTATGCGGCACTAAGCAATTCACCTTGAAAATTCAAACCTTGAAGCCTCTCAACACTCGCCAATTTTGTTAAATATTACTGCCATGGGCGAGGCTAAAGCAAATATCATCCCTTCAGATGAGCTTGCTTACGAACGGCCGCTCCGAAACTATTTCACGGCTTCTTCTTTATGGAAACTTTATTCTCCGAAAAGTGAGCCCAGAGCCTTTTTCAATTCATCTTCGGGCTTTTTCTCTTCTTTTTTCTTGTCTGTTTTGTTTTGGTCGTCGGCGGAGGGCTCTGCCGGAGGCGTATTTGTCCCGGTCGATTGTTTACTGCCCAACAGTCCGCCTAAAACATTTCCAATAGCGTCTTCGGTTGTAGTAGGCGTGTTGCCCCCTCCATTTGTTGTGCCAGAACTGCCTTGTGTGCCATTGCCGCCGACAACACTGCCCAGAATCGAGCCGAGCGGCCCTTTCACTTGATCTTTTATGCGTGACGCCGCTTCGGCGCGGGCTTTCTCCGCAACAATTTTACCCAAAAATTCTGTATCCAGAGAGGCTTTCGCCGAACCGAATCCGCCTGCGAAACGGATAGGGATGCCGAAATTCGCAATATTGCTCGCATTTTGGCCTGTTAGGCGTGGGCGGAAGTTGAAATCAACAGTTTGGCTGCCGAGATCGATTGTGCCGCCGCCAGCGGCCGCTACGCCCAGTGCATCCAAATCAAATTCATTGATTTTCACAATACCATTCTCAATTTTAAAAAGGGCTTGGATGTCGTTAAAGGGAGTAGCCTTTGCCGGGCCGATTCCTGAGGGCAGGGCGCGAGTTTTGAAAGCTTGATCGAGGCCTGTGAGAAATTCTGTAGCGTCAATACCTTTGATTGTGCCTTCCGCCAAAGCGACTAAACCCTGACCGTTCAAATTACGCATCAATTCGGCTTGCGTGAGTCCCGATGTCGTAATGGATAAGTCTGTTGCAGCTCCGCCAGAGGCATTTGTGAAGCCTGCAACGGCGCTCAGAAACGCATTGCCTTCCAGATTGTCGAAATCAACCGTCATGGTCAGGGCCGGGACAGCTTGAGAGGCGTCAAATGTCGCTATCAAATCGCCTTTACCGCCATAAAGGGAGAGCCCTGGCATGTCGGCGTTCAGTCGTCCATTGGTCAAGGTCGCATCAATTGTGGTCTGACCGAGGGAAAGGCGATCTGTGACGACATTCGGAGACGTCAATTTGAACGCTCCATCAATGCCTTTAAAGACTTCTGTTTGAATAGGGGCCTCACTCCAGGGCTGAATTTCTCCAGTTGGGTTTTGGGCGCTATAACTTGCCATGTAAGGGCGAAGGTCCAGTCCTTCCAAATTCAAATTGGCGTTCACAAAAGGCTTCTCTCCTTCTAATGCGACCGAGAATTGGCCATTGCCTTTAATATTATCAATACTCACATTCGCATTGTTAAGTGTCACCGTTTTTGGTGAGCCGCTTATCGCTCCGTTCAGTGATACCGTGTCGAAAATTGATCCTGTATTGGTATCAGGCGGCAGTTGCGTGCCGTTCAGGGCGGCGAGTGCGCGAAGGTCCGAAACTGTGGCTTGCAATTTGCCGTCTAATTTCATGGCCTCTGCAAGGGTGGTAGAATAAGTAGCTTGGCCGTCAAACCGCCCGTTTAACAATCCATTATCTAGCGACGCACTAATATCTGTAAGGGAATAGCTGTTACCTTGTGTGGAAACCTTACCTTGTGATTTAATCGTTGTTATGGCTTCCGCATAAGGAATTGGCTCCGGCAGAACGGCTGTCACCGCTTTAAGGTCAGGAATGTCCAAATCAAATTGCCCTGAAACAGCAGGTGTTTCGGTTAGCGATATTCCGCCTGTAAAATTACCATTGATGCTACCGTTCTCGGCCTTGGCTGTCATGCCTGATAAGGCAATCACAGCGTTGTTTAAACTAATGGTGCCATTTGACTGCAAAGTTCCAATCAGGGCCGCATAAGGTGTTTCAATATTGGCGGTTTGGGCCAGTTGGGAAAGGTTTTGGGCGTCAGCTTGATATTGCCCGCGAAGACTAATGTCTTCGCCTTTCACCGTGGCTTCGCCTTTGAAATCGGCTGAGAAGTCTTCTGCTTTTAAGGCCGCAATAATATCTTTGGCGACAAAGCCTTCCGGCGTTCCCGTTAAAACGGCTTTAGTGTCCACCTTTTGCAAGCTCGCCAGTGAAGGCGTGTTTTCGGGTAGGTAAGGGGTAAGTTTTGAGAACTGCGTCATGGAGGCATTCAGCGTACCGTCCAAAACCGGGGTGTCTGCGAGACGGGCATTGCCTTTAAAATCAACCGATAGTCCGTCACCCGTCACTTTGATGTCAGCATCGCTGGCCGAGAAGACGCCGTCAACAAACGCAAATTGCCCATCTGATTTAACACGGTTTAGCAATTCAATATAAGGCAAGGTTTCCGGTGCGAGACGTTGAAGCGCTTGAATATCAGAGATTTCAGACTGAACATTGGCTTGGAAGTCAAAGGTCTCGGAGGCCAGAAATTGACCATTCAGATTGATGTTGGCGAAAGCCGTTTCAATATCGGCTTGGATTGGGGTGAGGTCTCCGTCCAGAAAGCTCCGAACGGAATCAATTTTGGCATCAATCTCTGCGCGTTCACCTTCATAATCAAAAGACATGTCGAATTTCAAAGCCTTATCGAGGCCCGGAAGTGTCAGTGAACCGTCGATGTTTTCAATCAGGAAGGAACCACCGCTTTGGGCGTCGCTATAATGCAATTCTCCGGACACTAACTGAAAGGACTCAATCTGTGGGTCTAGACTTTCAAACCCTCCATTGCGTTTAAAGGGTTCGTCAGACTTAGGTGCAGCAGGGTCTTCGGATGCTGCCAATTCCCAATTGGCAAAACCTTGTGCATTTTTCTCAAGCCTAATTTTAGGTTCAATCAATTCGAAACCGGAGATTTCAACGCGTTTTGACAAGAGGGGTAATAATTTGATGCGGGCCTCTAGGTTTTTCACGGACAGAAAAGCGGACTCGCTGAAGCCATTAGGGTTTTGAATGCTTACGCCTTCTGTTTTTGCACGAATGAAAGGGAAAGTCTGGAGCTTGACCTCGCCTGAAATGGCGACGTCACGGCCCAACTCCTGAGATAATTGGCTCTCAATGCGGGATTTATAAACATCAGAGGGGATAAGGCTTGGTACGACCAAGATCACGCCCAGAATAATCGCGAGGAAGATAACGATTCCCAAAACAACCTTTTTCATCCCATAATCTCCGTTTGTTTGTCCGTTGTAAAATGACACGGAACAAAGCGCTACGTCCACATATTACGCTGAATAGCAGAATTGTTCTGATAAAGCCGCTAAAATGAACGTAATCTGCATGAAACGGCAGCGATGGGCTTTTGACTGTAAGTCTTTGCGCTTTTGCGCTACTAAAGGTTAGATTCTACAGAAAACCGGAGGATGAACTATGTGTTTCAATCATACACCTAAGCCCAAAACAACAACCGCTACGGTTAAAGTAGAAAGCGCGATACCGAGTAAAAACCGACGAAACTTTGTCAAAACACTTGCCGTGGGCGGCGCAGTCGCGGCCTCTGGCTCCACATTAGCCTCTTGTGCGACCAATGCCGCGACGGGACGCAAGCAATTTATCGGTCTGGCGCCGGGCGGGGCCTCGCTTAGCAATATGGCGGCGGCGTCTTGGGCTGAATTGAAACAGAAAACTCCGACATCCAATGACCCGCGCTATACACGCCGCCTTCAAAATATTGGTGGCCGTATTTCAAAAGGCGCAAATCGCGCCGATCAAGCATGGGATTATGCCGTTTTTGATGACGAGACAAAAAATGCCTTCGTTTTACCGGGTAATCGTGTTGGATTTTACAAAGGCATGATGGATTTCACGGATAATGATGACCAAATCGCCGGAATTATGGGTCACGAAGTCGGTCACGTGGCGGGTGAACACGCTAGAGAGCGTATGTCGCTAAATATGATTTCTCAAGCCGCTGTTGTTGGGGGCTCTGTTCTCGGTAGCACGCAGTTTTCGAAGAAATGTAAATCTGTACCTGCTAATCAACGTCAAAGCTGTATGAATAGTGCCAACCGAAATGCGCAAATGTTGGTGGCGGCTCTGGGTATTGGTACGCAAATTGGGCTAGTCCTGCCTTATTCGCGCCGGCATGAAAGTGAGTCTGATCTGTTGGGTGTGAACTACATGTATAAGGCAGGCTATAACCCATATGAGGCTGTCCGTTTGTGGGAGAAAATGGCGGCGGATAATCCGAGCCGTCAACCAGAATTCCTCTCAACACATCCAGACCCAAGAAATCGGGCGGAGAACATCAATAATTATATCAAGCGACAAGAAAAAATGGGGTCGCAGGGATTTGTGAATATCAACACTTAAAGATTATCTGCCCAAAGGCTGATTTCCTTATAAAAACGACTTGAATGGCGGGAGACCTTCGGCTAGGTCTCCCGCTACTATTTTGGCCGCCTTAGCTCAGTTGGTTAGAGCGCCGGTTTGTGGAACCGGAGGTCCTTGGTTCGAGACCAAGAGGCGGTACCATTTTCTCTCATTCGCAAAATGCCGTTTATCCCTAACGCCTGGTTAACCCTGTTTCTTTAAACGGGCTCCATGAGGGAAGATTTATTGAAAGCGCAAGCGCGACCTTCGGCCAGGTTATCGCCTGAGGATGCAAAGCAGGCTTTGCAGGCGGAAGATGCAGAGCAAAGAGCTTATGCGACTATGCGTTTGGCGCAGGCTTTCAAGACACCAGAATTAACCGCATCGGAACGCGCTTATGCCGTAGGTTTGCTGGATGTTATAAGTCAGGATGTGTCCGAATTAGTTCGCCGCGCCTTGGCTGTTACACTGAAAAATTCGCGCTTTTTACCTCTCGTCGTTTTGCAGAGGCTTATAGCCGATATCGAGTCGATAGCTGTGCCTTTGATTGAACATTCACCGCTGCTTAGCGAGGATGATCTCCGCCGCGTGTTAGAGTCCGGTGTGGCCGGAAAGGTCAGAGCCGTCTCTGCGCGAACGAATCTGACACATCAAATCATCCTAACCTTGATACAAACTGGCGATGTGGGCGTAGCGCGCAATATCGCCGCCAATGACAGCGTAGAGCTCTCCGAAGATGCGGCGGAGGCTATGGTCGAAATCTACCACGAAGACGATATTATCCGCGCCGCTCTATTGCGCCGCGCCTCTATGCCTATGCCCGTTGTGGAGAAATTGGTGGCGGCTTCCGCTGATAATATTGCAGACCGGCTGGAGGGACGCGAAGGCGTAACGCGGGTACAATCGCAAATTATCGGGCAGGGGACCTATCACCGCACAATGGCGGGGCTCCCCAATGCGCATTTCAAAGAGAAAGCTCTGCAAAGCCTTGTTGAAACCATGCAGGGGCAAGGGCGTTTGATACCGGATGTTATTCTGCGTGCTATGGGTATCGGACAAATGGCTTTTGTTCATTATGCTCTTGCAGCCTGTGCAGGCATCAGCGTTCGAAAAGCTGTCCTTATGCTCCATGATACGGGGCCATTTGCCTTAAAGGGTGTCTGTCAGAAGGGCGGTCTGTCCGCGGATCAAACGCTTTTCATGCAATTTGCTATTCGTCTTTACACCGATTTAGAGCAGCAAGGGCAATCGTTGACAGAAGAGGCTTTTCAGACACGTTTGTTGGAGCGCATTTTAACGCTTCCCTTTATGGAGACCTCAGACACCGCCAATTATTTCGCAAATATTCTCGACAGCCTCTGATGAAAAAGGCCTTTTGGTAAAAGCCTTAAGTCGAAAATTGTTCCTGTAGAATTTTTTCATCCAAACCGTGATCCGCATCAAAGAGCAAGTTTAATTGTTTAGAATGTTCTTCCTCCACTAATACGTGGGTAACATCTCGGATTTCTTGATTATCAGCGGAAACCGAAACCGGGCGACGGATCGGGTCTAACACTGTAAATTCAACCTTAGCATTGGCGTTCAACAAGGCACCTCTCCAGCGACGCGGGCGGAAGGCACTGATTGGGGTGAGCGCCAATATGCGTGAACCCAGTGGTATAACAGGGCCGTGGGCCGATAAATTATAGGCTGTAGAGCCTGCAGGCGTTGCCACCAAGACCCCGTCAGCAATTAATTTTTCCAGTCTTTTCTGTCCGTCAACTGTGACAGATATATGGGCGGCTTGTTGTGTCTGGCGGAAGAGGGATATTTCGTTAAAAGCCAAATCTTCGAAATGTCCTCCTTTGGCTTCCGCTGTCATTTTGAGGGGGCGGACAGTCGTTTTCTCCGCTTTCTCCAAACGGTCGACCAGTCCATCTTCGCTATAAGCGTTCATCAAAAACCCGATTGTACCGCGGTTCATCCCGTAAACAGGCAGTCCGCGCTGTACCAGAGTTGTATGTCGCCGCAGCGTTTGAAGCATGAAACCATCTCCGCCCAAAGCAATCAGCACATCTGCATTGGCGGCATCAAGATTGCCATAACGTGACGTTAGCGCCTTTAAAGCGTCTTGCGCGTCAGGTTTTTGGCTGGCCACAAAGGCCAATTTTTTAAACTTATTCAAAGCCATAGGGGGGATTATCGTGTTTTGACGATTGTGTCTAACGGTTTGAATGGAAAGGAGGGCGGCGTCTCTTTTGGTGAGGAATCTACTCGCCTTGGGCCTTAGTCATTACTTTCAAATATTCAATCACGGCGGCGCGGTCTTCGGCTTTTTTCACGCCGATAAAACTCATGCGGTTGCCCGGCATGAAATCACGTGGGCGAGTGATGTAAGCGTCGAGTGTTTCATCCGTCCAGATGACCTCGGATGCTTTCATAGTTTTGGAGTAATTAAAATCGTCTCGATGTCCCGCTTTCTCTCCGAAGAAACCATAGAGATTGGGGCCAACCTTATGCTTTTCGCCTTGACCGAGCGTGTGGCAGGCGCGGCAGCGTTTGAATTGACGTTTCCCTTCAACTTGCAGAGGTGTGAGCGTAGAATCTGTTGCCGAAACTGTTGTGACTTGCGCAGTTGTTGTTGGCTGAATAGTTTGTGGGGCCGCTGAAGACGGCGTGTCGGACTCACCACCGCAAGCACATAAAATCAGAGCGGCGGCCGAGGTCGATAAGATTTTGATATTTAGACCTGTATATTTTGCCATTTTCCACTCACTAATCGATGCGGTATCCCGCTTACTCAATTTATATTCTGCTAAATTTCTGCATGTTTGTAATGTGTCAAATAGCCCTTATATCCTGCGGTAGAGTATGGCAATCACGCGCCTGAAGACATGCCCATCACTGATAAGAGTTCATTATGAGTTTCAATCCGCCCGTTAAATCTATGGAATTCCTGCTTAAGCATAGCGTGGATTTGGACGCTTTGCGTGCATTCGATAAATTCGCGGACGTCAGTCCTGAATTGGTCAGTGATATTCTGGCCGGTGCGGCGTCATTTGCATCCGATGTTATCGCGCCAACAAATTGGGAGGGCGATCAAAATCCGGCCACGCTGACGGGCGCTGACGTCACCGCGTCACCGGGCTTTAAGGACGCTTATCAGGCCTTTGTTGAGGGCGGTTGGCAATCCCTCGCCACGCCTGCGGATATTGGCGGAATGGGCCTCCCCAACGTTGTCAGTGTCGCGACGAATGAAATGATATACGCCTCTAATATGGCGTTCGGCCTTTGCCCCATGCTGACCTCAAGCGCGGCCAAAGCTATCAACGCCCATGCGAATCAAACGCTTCAAGATATCTATTTGCCTAAAATGGTGACGGGGGAGTGGACAGGGGCCATGTGCCTGACCGAACCGCAAGCAGGCTCCGACCTCGGCCCCGTGCGCACCAAAGCGGCGGATAATGGCGACGGCACTTACAGTATTTCAGGGCAGAAGATTTACATTACGTGGGGCGATCATGATTGCGCCGAGAATATCATCCATTTGGTGCTCGCGCGTTTGCCCGATGCGCCAGAGGGTTCGCGCGGAATATCGCTATTTCTCTGCCCGAAATATTTCGTCAATGAGGACGGCTCTCTGGGCGAGCGTAACAGTTTTAAACCTATTGGGTTAGAGCATAAGCTCGGCATTCACGGCTCCCCGACTTGTACGATGGAGTTTGAGGGCGCTACGGGCTGGCTCGTAGGAGAGGTCAATCGCGGTCTCGCCTGTATGTTTACGATGATGAACGAAGCGCGGCTCTTTGTCGGCGTGCAGGGCGTCGCGATTGGGGAGCGCGCTTACCAAGCCGCCTTGGATTATGCCAATGACCGTGTGCAGGGCCGCCCGATTGATGAGGAGGCAGGTAGCCCGATTATCGGTCATCCAGATGTACGCCGCATGTTAGTGGACATGAAAACACGCCTCATCGGTGCGCGCGCCATCGCGATGGCGACAGCTTTTGCAACGGACATGGCGGATGGAAGCGATGATGCGGACGCTGCCAAGGCCGCCCATCAACGCGACGCGCTGCTCACCCCAATTACCAAATCCTATGGCTCGGATGTCGGTGTGGATGTGGCGTCAATCGGCGTGCAAATTCATGGCGGTATGGGGTTTGTCGAGGAAACAGGCGCGGCGCAACATTACCGCGATGCGCGTATCGCTCCGATTTACGAAGGCACAAATGGCATTCAGGCGATTGACCTTGTCGGGCGCAAAGTTCGCCGCGACGGAGGCGAAGCTATGCGCGCGCTCATCGCGGATTTAATAGGCATTCACACTCTGGTCGGAGACGCTTCGAGCGCGGGTGATGTCGATTTAAGCGTTTGCGAGAAAGCGTTGAAAGACGGCATAGACACACTCACTACCGCTACAGATATTATCCTAAACGCCACAGAAAAAGACGCCCTCAGCGCGGCGACGCCTTACCTCAATCTCTGCGGAGATGTGATGTCAGGGGCCTTCCTCATGAAAGCTGTCGCCAAAGGCTTAATCGCCAATGACCCGAATGCCCCCGCTATGGCAAACCTCGCCCGCTATCATGCGCTATCGGTCATGCCAAAAGCCAGCGCGGCATTGGATCAGTTGCGGGCAGGAGCAGAAATTGTGTTTGATTTTCCGCAGGGGCAGTTGGCGGATTTGTAAAAAGCGCCAAGCCTTCCCGCGCAATATCTGCGTTTCACCCTCAATTTATTTATTGAATGAAGGGTCAGGCGTGCCTGAATAACATCCGATAATGTAAGGGAAACCATCCGTGACATAATAACCATATTGCCCGTTCACGGTCATGCCATTACAGGCATCCAAGTCTCCGAGGCCAACGACAAAATCATAATCGTCTCGATAAGTACCGTCATAAACGCCGCCTGGGTTACCCGCACCTGTAGGGCGATTGCCGGTCTTGAGTTGATAGCTGGATGTGGCGGTCCTTATGGTATTGTTATCATCGAAATACGGTCCATAAATCGGGTAGCCGTCAGCGGCGAAACCTATCAGGCCAGACACGGTTGTCGCGTCACCGTTAAAAATTGGAGGCGGCCCGTGATAGTGATAAGCGCCGTCCGGCTGCGCATGAGCATTATTCAGATCAACATTAAATCCATTCGGCCCGTGCATGGGATCAAATCGCCAAGGTTGATTGATATCGTTACAGCCTGAGCGTTCATTGCCGACTCCAAAGCAGGCGGCGGCGAGGACATCGACTTTAACGCCGTTCAACAAAATGGCATTATCCCGATCAAGCGTGAGGGCGGTCGCTGCGCCAGCCGGGGTGGGCGATAGAGTGATCGTAAAACTCTCATTCACTTCGCCTACATTATTTGGGAAACCGCCATCACCGTCATTAAAGTCATGGTTTGGAATAGAGTTGGAGCTTAGTGTACACTGGGTGGCTGTCGCATTTATACTGAGCATGCCTTCAAATTGTACGCCCTGACCCACGTCATTCGCGATAGAGCGGTATTGCCCCGCATAGTCAGAGCATAAAGCCGATATATTGGAGAATTTTGCGCCTGAAATATTGACCTCGCCTCGAATTCGGTCCGCTTCGGCTTCTAATGTGGCAAGCGTCGCACTGACATTGCCGCCGCCATCCAGCAAATCTGTGGCTTCTGCGGCATCAGCAATCAGGTCAAATAATTCTTGTGACCCATCCGTATATTCGATGAGTTTATTTGTATCGTCACGGACCGTCCATCCATTGACATTATTTGTATAACTATACTCCCGATGAGGTGTCGCTGCGCTCGTTAACAATCCGGCAAAGCTCGTACCGTCCTGATAATTAGAGAGATTACCGCCGGCCAATTCGACAATTGTCGGGAAAAAGTCGGTATGGGTAATGAGCGCGTCTTCGCGTTCTCCTTGGCGCGTAATACCTGGGCCGCTAACAAACATGGGCGTGTTGACCCCGCCCTGAAAGAGTGACCCTTTATTGCCGTTTTCCGCCGCGCTTCGGTCTTTGACCCGCGTGGGCGTTCCGTTATCGCCTATGAAAATGACAATCGTATTATCCTGCTCTTGCGCGGAGAGCGTGTTCCAAAACCTGCCAAATTCTGTGTCCATCGCTTCGATGGCGGCAAGGTAATAGTCGCGCGGATTGGCATCTATATCTGTCTGAGTGCCCGACAAAGATCGTGAATGTAAAGAGGTAGGCGGTAGATGAAACGGTGAATGCGGCGCGTTATAGGACAACCACAAAAACCAAGGCTGTGTCTGATTAGACACCCAATCAATGGCCTGATCTGTCAACTCGCTCGTCACATAATTGGTGGAATTGGCCGTTGAACCGTTCACGTTCAGGGTCCAGTTAAAATAATCAGATACGCCGCCAGTGATGATGCCGGCAAAGTGATCCACTCCAAAATCATTAGGGCCCGATTGTCCGCCGCCCAAATGCCACTTCCCGATTATAGCGCTCACGTAATCAGACGTTGCGTCTTCCGTGCTCAAAAAATCTTGAAGAATAACTTCACTGGTCGGTAGGGCATCACCAGGGGACAAAACATTGGTTTGGTGACCATATTTACCAGAGATTAAAGCCGCACGAGTCGGAGAACAGGTCGGACTGACCCATAAATTATCGAAAATAAGCCCATCACTCGCCAAAGCAGAGAAGGTTGGCGTGTTTGGGACATCGGAAGAAAGGCTGTACTCGGCCGAGGCGTCTTTGCCTTGGTCGTCTGTGATTACAAATATAATATTGGGTTTGGCGGAGGTGTTAACGGCGCTCACAGTGACGACAAAACTATCAGAGGCTTGTCCGCCATTTCCGTCATCTGCGGTAATGGTAACTGTGAATTGGCCCGCCTGTGTAGGGGTGCCCGAAATGACGCCATTGCTGGCGGATAGACCATTTGCTGCAGGCGTAAATGATACCGCATAAGACAGCGAGTCGCCATTCGCATCAGAAAAGGTCGCGCCGTTCTGCGTGGCGTCATATTGGAACGCCGTTCCGGTTGTCGCTGATTGGTCTGCATTAGCATTCGAAACGACGGGGGCTGAATTCGTTGGGGGCGTCGGTGTGGTCGGCGTCGTCACAGTGCCGCCGCCGCTACTCCCTCCGCATGCGCCCAATAAGAGGCTTGCACTCGCCACAGCGATTAAGAAATTGAATTTCATGATATTCCCAACTGGTAAAAGACGCTTGTAAAGATTCAAACGGGCCAAAGACATAAATCCTTCGGTCTTTTTTAAATGAATTGGACGTAGGTTTTACGTTAGCTGTGCTGCTATTATTTGTGAGCGCTCCGCACAGTTCCAACAAAATCGTCATTGGCAATAAGATAGATCAGCCCTACCTCATTCAATGAAATCAATGTGCTCTGATAATTAAGAACCTTATTTTTTCCGCCTAACAAGAAAAATCACGCTATTCCTGTTCGACCTATTATCATCTATAAATTGCTCATAGTTCTTTCTATTTTGTGACGCGACTTTTCATTGACGGTTCGTCGTTGTTAAACTCGCTTTTCCAGAAAAGTGCGAATGCCCCCCAGCTCAGTTAAAAGAATTTCATATGGAAGCTGCCTGAATTCTTGTTCAAAATCTGCGAGGGCAATACCTGTCATTTGCAAGATTTTCGATCGCTCCATTAGTCCTGCCTTAGTGAGCGCGACGCGTTTGATGCGGCCATCATGAGCATCAGACACAAATTTTATGTATGACTTGTCTTGCAATTTTTTCAAAGTTGACGTCATCGTGGGCTGGGTAACCTGAAACACTTTTGCAAGCTCGCTGACTGTTTCGAGAGTATCGAGACGTGTCAGACGGTTTAAAACGCCAAATTGCGCCTGAGTTATGCCATCTGGCAGGATACGTTCAAATTCCTTCTTAGCCATGTGAGCGATTATGTCGATCTCGGTCAAGAGTTTAAAAATATCTGGATCGCTATCCAGCCCAGGTGGTGTAATCTTACTCATGTTAAGCATCCATCAAACGTGACTCAAGTGGCCAGCGAGGCGCAGGAGGTGGTGCTTTGGCATAACCCAAGCGAAACAAGCCCTGAATGACGCCCGGTTGTTCCACACCCAACATGCTGTGAACCCTGTCGTAATATTCGGCCATTTCTGGATATTCCTGTAGAATCTGAGACAGGGGCTGGAATGCAAGCCCTTCGCGGGTCGCGGCCAGGTGCAATCGGAGCCAGTTCATCCCAGCTTCGATCTGGCTGACCCGGCTATTGTCGATTGTAGAAATCCAAGAAAAGGCCTGCGCAGTTTCAATCAAGCCGTCATAAAATTTCTTGGTTTCTTTAAAGGCCGTGGATGTTTTGTCGTTCATATTTTCCGCTGTTAGTGTACCCGTCAAACGCAGAGCTTCCATCATTGGACCTGAAAGGGAGATTCCATCCGGATCAGCATTTACGGCCTTTGCACCTACGCGGGTCAACCTTGTGCTTTCTTGATGGGTGCGAGAGTTTTGGATTTCTGTCGCCCATCCTTTCAAGCAAAGATCGCGTAGCGTCGCGATATGACTCTCGTCCTCGGTAAACCCATACCGCGTTAATTTCCCGGTCTGAGTCTTGGCGAAACCCGCCAATAGAGCGCGTTCAACCGTTTTGTTTTCAAAGGGCAGTCTATTTGTCCGTCGCGCCGGTACAAATTCAAATAAAGGGTCAATCGTTTGAGTTACATTTTTGGTAAAATGAATCTTGGCGATTGGACGGTTGTCCAATTGTGGCTGTGGTTCGCCTTCAGGAAACAACCTCACGTCAACGTCATAATTCTCTTGTGCCGCTGCCATCCGTAAAAGCTCCAGAAAGGCCCCAAAACCAACGACGATTTGGCGATTAAGAGGGTCTGTTTCGGGCAATAGTCGATCCATATCACAAAAAACCGTCATAGCGTCTTCGCCCTCTAATTGGATGAGCCAAGGCTGCCGATTATGGGGGGAAGGCGCAAGGATTGCATAAGAAAGGGCATTAAGGCGTGGGTCGTCAAAGCCTTGTCCCGCTGCTGCCCAAGGCTCCCGAGCGCGCGATATATCTGAGCGTAAGGCGGCATACCCAGTTCCTCCCAAAATAACGAGGCTTGCCGTACCGACTTTGAGAAGTTTACGTCTGTTCATTTTAGTTGCCTGTCTAATGAGCTGCCTGTTTAACATAGATATCTATGTACCATGAAACAACATAGATGTCTATACATATTTGTGCGTGGCGATTTGTATGCAATTTTAAACGGCCTAGAATAAACACAAGGCCTAGAATAAAGAGGTTGATACATCTCTTACAA
>CAZMEN010000067.1:0-15114 GCA_964565335.1 uncultured Algimonas sp.
GTCATGCAGCGTATAGGGGCCTTTGGCATTTTCCGCTTCGCGCTGCTTTTGATACAAGCCCATTTCATTCCAACGCGCAATCCAATGCGGCTCCCGCTTGGGCAAATTGGCGCGCATCGGGAAATCGGTTTTCGGCAGGAATAACGTCTCGCGGTAATCGCGTTTCGTTTCAGAAGAATCGGTCATGGGTATCTCAGAGTAATGGCGTGTTAAAAAGGCGGTGGAAATTTCCCGATACGCGTTTAGCGTATCGGGCCGATAATTCGTATAATTATAGCCTTATTGAACATAATTGCCGCGTAACACACCCACATGTAAGCGTCTAGTTGAGACTGGCATCATCCATATCTTCGAGGCCGAAATAAATTCCGCGTTCCGCCGCATGCAAATCTACCAAATGCCGAATATCGCGGGCTTGAGACACGCTGGCCCATGCATAAACCATAATCCACGACAGAAAGAATAGAGTCACACCCGTGATGGCAAAGAGGAATATGAGCGCCCCCTCCTCATTCCCATATAAATCCAAAATACCCTGCCCTAACCCTTGCGGCAGTAATTGATGGAGAAGGGCCAAAATACCGACGGGCAATGTGATATTTGTAACAATTGTGACGCGAAAGGCGGAAACCGCTTGCTCCTGATTTATCGCGGCATAAGTCCGAACGGCTTTGATGGTCTCGCTCGGCAGTTTTGAGAGGCGGGCATTTAAAGCTTTCGCTCTTTTGCTTTCTCGCAATCGGTCAATACGCGAATAACCAATACGAGACGGCAATCCAGAAAACCAGCTTTTCACACTCGGCGAAACGGCTGAACGCGCTTTGAACATGGCGGCAATCTCGCGCCATAGGCTTGCGACTTCGATAGGTTTGGAAGAGGTATCGTCCTCTTTGAGGGTTTCGGCTGTTTCCGTCATAGAAGAACAATTCAGCAAGTCTCGGCGAAGTTCAAGCTTTATTCAATTGCGTCTTACCCGAAGGGTTTGGCTTTCTTCTCTTGCGCTTCTATCATCAGCTCGCGTTTAATGCGCGCAAGGGTAAAGCCGATATTGCGGCGCTTAATCTGTCCCTGCGGGATATAGCCAAGCTTATGGATATAACCGTCGCGATATTTCCTCAGCAATTCTTTATGCAGGCTTCGCACCATTACAATATGCCCGCCGCGCACGAGCACAAAATAGAGGGCAAAAAACCCGACAATCACGGCATTATGGTCGAGGTCTTTTGGACTATCCGTTACCAGAGTGAACAGGCCAAGAATAACAAGCAAAGCCGCCGCTGTCGGCAAGACGCACTTCACCGCCCAAAAGCGAAAAGAAAGCCAATCACGTGCAAGGAGTTCGGGCGTCATAGCGTACTGCATAGCGCGGGTAGCGCGAAAAAGCGATGGGACATTATGGCGTTCGGTGATGTTCCCCCGCTTAATTCCAAAAGGCACAATGGCCAAGCTCGCGAATTTTATTGGTTAGGTCTTTCTCGGCTTGCTCCGATTGTTTACGAGAGCGCATAGGGTTGAAATCTTCATAGAGCTTGGGCTGAAGAAAAAGCCCAAAGCGCCGCGCATAACGGTTAGACCGGCTTTTGGTGATGGTCTTCCGCAACCTGCAAATACATTTGAATGACCCGAAATCCCCGTAGCAGTTTTTGTGCTGCTCAAATCGGCAATCAGGCGTGTGAACGCTCTGCCCCACATAATAATATTCGCACCCCTCATGAAGCGGGTAATCCCAATCAATATGCCAATTTTGATCCCGAAAAGCCCGCGCGGGCTTATCGCCCATGGCAGAGCGGTCTAATCTTATGGCGTAAACATAATAAGGCACGGGAGACGACTATCAGGATTTACGTCGTGATTTAATTATTCTTTTTTATTTTTTCCCATGGTCCGCGAGCAAGATTACCGTCAAGCGAAGGCGGCAGATTGATGAGTGAAACTTTTGAGAACCTCTCAATAGGAGTTCTCTAAGAAGCCAAAGACCAAAGCACCGAATTGCCTGAAAGTGTATAGAAGGGCTATGCAGCCCCGTTAAAACACCATAGGGAGCCTCTCACGGCCTGAAAGTTTTGAGTTGGCCATAGAGATCGGCGCAGTCGATCATTCCGCCCGACCTTCCGAGAGTTTCGAAGGTCACTCAGAAAGACGGCCCCCATGTCCAATATTGACCGCGTGCATCCCGCGCTTGCCTCCGCTTTGTCGAAAAAGGGGTATGAAACGCTTACCCAAGTTCAAGAGGCGGTTCTGGCCCCGAAACTCCAAGAGCAAGACTTGCTTGTCTCTGCCCAGACGGGTTCAGGGAAAACCGTGGCCTTTGGCCTCACCATGGCCTCGACTTTGCTGGGCGAGGCGGACCGCTTACTGCGCGCCGACGCGCCGCTTGCGCTCTGTATCGCCCCGCCCCGCGAATTGGCCATGCAGGTCAAACGTGAACTGGATTGGCTGTATAAGGATGCAGGCGCCAAAACACAGTCTTGCGTTGGCGGTATGGATGCGCGTTCTGAGCGAAGAGCGCTGGCACAAGGGGCGCATATCGTGGTCGGCACGCCCGGCCGTCTGTGTGACCACATCAATCGCGGCGCTCTGGATTTATCATCACTAAAGGCCATCGCCCTCGACGAAGCGGATGAAATGCTAAAAATGGGATTCCGCGAAGAGCTGGAACTCATCCTCAATGCCTCTCCGGCGGAACGCCGCACGCTAATGTTCTCGGCCACTGTCCCGAAAACAATTCTGGGCATGACAAAGAAATATCAACGCAATGCTGTACGCGTCAATACGGCGGCCGAAGCCAAACAGCATTTGGACATCGATTATAAAGCCATGAGCGTTGCCAGCGCTGATCGCGAAAACGCCATCATCAATGTCTTGCGGTTTTATCAGGCTAAAAACGCCATTGTTTTTGGCGATACACGGATTGCGGTAAACCGCATGACACAGCGTTTTAACAATCGCGGATTTTCTGTCGTCGCCCTGTCAGGAGAACTCTCACAAGCGGAACGCAGCAATGCGCTGCAAGCCTTGCGCGATGGTCGTGCCCAAGTCTGTGTGGCCACCGATGTTGCGGCGCGCGGCCTCGACCTGCCGGATTTGGAACTCGTCATTCATGCGGATGTCCCGCGCAGCCGCGAAGCGCTTTTGCACCGGAGCGGCCGAACGGGCCGCGCTGGACGCAAAGGTGTGTCGGCATTGATTGTTGCGCCAAACCGCCGCCGCAATGCCGAACGTCTTTTGCGTGATGCAGGCATAACCGCCGAATGGTGCGAAGCGCCAAGCGCCGAGGCCATTATTGCAAAGGATAATGAACGCCTGCTGGGCAATATGACCCTAGATGCAGAAGTCACCGAGGAAGAGCGTACATTGGTCAAACGCCTTCTTAAGGCCCACTCACCGGAACATATCGCAACGGCCTTTATTCGCCAGTACAGAGACGGACAATCCGCGCCCGAGGACTTGCTGCCCGCTAATTACAAACCGAGCAAAGAAGAGCGAGGGCCTCGGCGCTCAGACGGCCCTCCTTCTAAAATCAGGGAAGATTTCGACAATGGCGTCTGGTTCTCTTTGAATGTGGGGCGCAAGCAAAAAGCTGAGCCGAAATGGATATTGCCAATGCTAATGAAATCAGGCGGTCTCAAGAAAGGCGATATCGGCGCGATCAAGATTATAGACAG
This sequence comes from uncultured Algimonas sp., assembly GCA_964565335.1. GTDB lineage: Bacteria > Pseudomonadota > Alphaproteobacteria > Caulobacterales > Maricaulaceae > Litorimonas. The sequence goes on from CAZMEN010000067.1 coordinate 3,666, forward strand.
GCAGACCTTTGTCGAATTAGCGCCAAAAGGGATTGAGAAATTTTTGGAAACAATTGGTCCTGACATGAAAATCGAAGCGGCCATTACAGTCTTCCGCGTCGAGGGGAAACCCAATCTGGCCCAACCAACAGAAGACTATCGCCCGCGCGACCAAAAACCTAATGGCCGCAGTGACCGAGGCAAAAAGCCATATGGCGATAAGAAAAAACCTTATGACCGCAAAAAGCCCGATGACGGTAAAAAGAAAACCGAGGGCGGCCGCAGTAAGCCTTCCAAACGCAAGGAAGGGTCAAACCCCGAAGACGGAACCTTTAAACGCAAGCCGCGGAAATCCGCATCCGATAAAAAAGCTGGCGACGAAATGACGGGATTCGAAAAACCTAAAAAGCCCCACAAAAAGAAACTCGCCCGCGCCGCTGCATTAAAAGCAAAAGGCGGGGTGAAGAAGGGCGCGCGGAAGAACACCCGTAGGAATAGAGGTTAGTCGGGTTTCGTTCTCTATAAACTTACGCAAAGGCGACACCTCGAATATAGAGCTTGGCCTGTCAGCCTTGACCATTAACTGGTTTTTCACAGGGGGTCGTGGCTATATAAATGGCTAGGGATAAATAGCTCATGGCTGCAAAACGACCATTTTGTCTTATGTGCGAGTGTCTTACTTGAGGCGGTTTTTAGGCGCTCAGTTTCAGTCACTTTGATGCGACGGAATCGCATTATTTTGTCGCCTCCGTCTCGTCTGTGTGGGCTACGCCCAATACCTTGTCGATCGCACCATGTAATTCGACCAAGCGTTTACTTGCCGGTATGACACCGCGATTAGTATATTCCGTGTAAAGAGACCGATTGCGGTTCAATGCATTTAAGAACGCGTTATTCTGGCGCATGGCGTCAAAATCACATTTGTATTGCGGGTAACTCTCCCCTTCCTGGACGGCGAGATTCACCCCCTTTAGGTAACGAATTTCGAATAACTCCGGGAATTGATCGGATAGATTTACAGTTTTCAGCTTTGTGGCTGAAATAAACTCCTCAGCACGGCTCGCTTGCTGCATATAAGATAAGAGCGCACCCTTGACCTTTTCAGAGTTAAGTCTCTCAAGTTTACCTGAAGCGATAAGTTCTGATGCGGGGGGCAATTGGGATGGCGGAATGGTGAGAGATGATGACCAATCCAACATGTTGCAAGTGAAAGAATCGGCAACCACTTCAAGTTCCACGCCAGCGGCCAAGAATTCTTGTGCGCGCTTGGCATAATTTGTCTTAATCCAATTCACGTCATAAACCCTTTTATCAGATGGGTCTTCAGTATGGCCATTTGTGAAATCGGTAATCCCCTCGAGTATCATGATGTTTATCGGTCGGGTTCGGTTGTAATTTTCGCGCCGATCTGTGAGTTCAACGACATCGCTATGCAGCTGTTCAAGATACCCTCTCTCACTTAGCCGCTGTTCGCGGGTTTCATTCCAATTGGTAATTTTGAACGCGATGAGGATACCGACCACGACGATGAAAAAATCCAGTGCGACGGCGAACCAATTTTGCTCGCGGATGTGTTTTGTGAGGGAACGGAGACGCATTATTTTGCCTCAGAGTTATGAGTTAAGCCCAGCTCTTCATCAACGGCCTGATGCAGTTCTGCGAGTTTTTCACTGGCCGGAAAAACTCCCCTAAATGTGTAATTGGAATAGTTTCTGACACTCACTTCCACGGCATTGAGGAAGGCGGGGTTAGACCTCATCGCTTCGTAGTCGCATCGGTACTGAGAAAATGTTTCGCCATCTAAATCATAATCCCATTTGCTTGATCGGATCTCAAACAATTCTGGAAAGGTTTTCGTCAACCTGATGCCATTTTTCCGAAGCGCGCTTATATATTCCTCGGCGCGTTCTGACTGTTGAAGAAAAGTTTGCAATGCTGATTTTACTTTATCGGATGCAATGTCATTCACGCGCCCCGCAGAAACGATCTCTGTCGCCGTTGGCAACGTCGCGGGTGGAACCGTCAACGCATCAGTCCATTCGAAATGATTGCAAACCGAAGATTTTGCCAAACCTTCAAAATCTGCAAGTTCAGGAAGAAATTGAACTTGTAGGGCTTCTGCTGCCGATAAGTCGTCACGCTCACCATAAAGAAACTCTGTGATCACATTAAGAATCTCTAGTATCTCTGGCCTGGATTTATCATATTCCGCGCGGCGCTCTCGCAGTTCCAGAATATCACCATGAAGTCGGTTCAGGAATTCGCGTTCATCAACGGCCGTCGCACGTCCTGCACTCCAATTTGTAATCTGAAACGCGATGAGGATACCAACGACAACAATGAAAAAATCAAGCGCAACCGCGAACCAGTTTTGGTCTCGGATATGTTTTGTGAGGGAACGGAGGCGCATTATTTCAGGTCCTCGATAACGGCCAAGACAGTATCGACATCGCGGCGCTGCCCTCGAATATTTGAATGAACCCATGTCTGGAGTCTCAGAACCGCTTCCACTTGTTTAAGATAATCCTCATCCGCAATCATCGCGTCAAAATCATACCCAACTATTGGGAGAATTTGGAACTCACCATTTTCATCCCGTTTAAGAGGTGCGCTTTCGGCATATTTACTCTCAGAAAACCCGGTGCTCAGCATGACGGCTCGTATTTCTGACAGGTTGAATCGCCTTTGTTGCGCTCCATTGTCATATTTAGATAAGGCAACGCGAAATTTTTCATTCGCAATCAAATCTAACTGCCCGCTCGTTTGTAATTCCTGATATGTGGCCGAACGACTCGTGAATGATGGATAGCTCGCACCGTAAGCCATCGCATTTATTATCGATTCTTTTTCGCCTTCCAGAACCGACCCTCTTCGAAGGGCTTGGCGCCAAACCTCTATACTAATGAGTTGCCTCTCCATACGTTCTACCGCCGCAACAAGTTCCTGATCTATAATTTCAAAATCGGCAATCAGCCTTTTCTCAATAAGAGATTGGAGATTGTTTTCAGACCGCGCCTCATTCCAATTCGTGATTTGAAACGCGATGAGGATACCCACTACGACGATGAAAAAATCAAGCGCGACGGCGAACCAGTTTTGGTCTTTGACGTGTTTAGATATTCTACGAAGTAACATGCTGCGCCCCTAATTCCCTTGGGGAATATAGCGCTATCCTTAAGTCTGTCTAGGGATGGTTGAGCGGCCTTCTTTGAGCGACTACGGCCTCTCATCTCAGCGACTTTAGGACGTTCGAGTTATGGTTTTTATTTGTTTGTGAAGGCAAGCAGGAGTATTATTTGACACCTAGTTCTATTTTGCGGTCTTCGATGCGGGCTAAGACGGTTTCATATTCCGCAATGAGTTTTTCGATAATAACTATCCGGCCCCGACAGATTTCGGCTTTTAGTAAAACCAAGTTTTTAAATTTTGTAGATTTAAGCTTTTCCAGCGCAATGCCGGGTTGGGAGCGGCGCGGCAACTTACTGACAAAATCACTAGCCTCATCAAGTTCTTGCTCAAACAAATCTGAAGCTATTAAATTTTGCATATCAGTTTCATTAATTAGATAGGGGTCGGTATGATTAAAGGTAAATTGAATACTTTCTTCTTGCTTTGCTTGCGCAGTGTCGATTGCGACTTCTAGCTTTTGTAGCGCGGCAATGAGGGAGGGATCGCTAATTACCGATATTTGCCCCGAATTAGCGAGATCGGTGTAAGATATCTCGGTGATTTTCATACTCTGAATGCTAAAAATGCCGCCTTGCAATAAGGCGTCTATCTCATTGGATTGTAATTCAGCTTCAGGCGCAGTATTATAGATAAAGAGCTGCTCTCGCGCGTCCTGTTGCTTCTTCAATAGAGCCACAACATCACGTAGATTCTCGATCGATGTTTTTGCATCGTTTTCCAACGTTGATAAATAATATCGCTCGACGGATCGATCCGCGCGCTGCTCATTTGAATTCGTAATTTGAAACGCAATCAGGATACCGGCCACGACGATGAAAAAATCGAGGAAAACCGCGAACCAGTTTTGGTCTTTCACGTGTTTAGTAATGCTTCGAAGTAACATGCTACGCCCCTAATCCCTTGGAGAGAACATAACGCTTTCCTGTTTTCTGTCTAGGGACGGTTGAGCGGCTTATTTTGGTATTTTAAGCCGTTCATAAGCGTAACGAAAACGACCGTTTTTAAGCCGCTCGTCTTCGTTAAATCTGGCTATCACCGATAATCCGCAGGAATTCCATTCTTTGCTCTGCTTTATGGAATTGACCATCAAGCGCTGAACTGACCATTCGGTGCGGTGTTCGTATGCCCCGCATGGTCATGCATAAATGCTCGCCTTTGGCCATGACGGCGACATCATCCGTGCCTAAAATCTCTTTCAGGTCTTCGGAAATATCCGAGACGAGCTGCTCTTGCAGGGTCAGTTTATGGGCGTGCTTATGGGCGATACGAGCAAATTTGGACAGGCCCAAAACCTTGTCTTCGGCGATATAGGCAATGGACACATCGCACCAGAACGGAAGCATGTGATGCTCACACATTGACCAGACCCGCATCCCCGTGACGGCCACCATTTGGTTATGCTTCACAGCCGCGAAAGTCGTATCAAGCTTTCCGGCGTCATATTCGATGAAGTCGCGCCAAAAATTTGCGATACGGCGCGGGGTCTCGACAAGGCCTTCGCGGTCTGGGTCTTCGCCCAGCGCTTCTAATAACTCTCGGACTAAGTCCTTTACTTTGGCATGGTCAATTGTTTTGCCATTGGTGGAATTAGGCATGTTGTCCTTTCAGAGGGCACGGGCCGCCCAATATTTATCTTGTGGGATACATACGCTCCGCATGAATAAGGCGATGGTTGTCAGATGTTATTTATTCAAGGCGGACTATAAAATCGCCGCGCGAATATGCTCAACCCGTTTGCGATTAACGCCTCGGTCAGAATAACCCACGCGGGAGGCCGAGCGGATATGACATATCCCCTCTCCCGCAGCGCGGATTTCGACATCATCAATGAACTTAAACACGCGGCTCATATATGTCGCGGAGAGATAATCGTCAGTGCGGGACGTTATCACCCCGCCCGTTGCTTCTATCGCGACAGCCACTTGCGCCAGAGAGGCCTGTAAAGGCGCGACCAAGCGTTCGGGCTGGGTGTCCGCTTCGGAACACACCGCATTGGGGGAGGACGGCACATCCGCCAAACGCCCATTAAACAGGCCTTTGGCCTTTCCCTTTTGTGATAAAATACCCATGAGAATAAAGGCTCCTGCGAAGATGAGACCCAAAAACAGAATGAATTTCAGAATAATCATAGAGACGTGATAGGCTTTTTATCGGCGCGACGGAAGATTTATCCGAAAACTATTCGGCTGATATAATCATCATACCATGTCGGGCCCAAAAGCGACTGGAAAAACCCGTTATGCCCGCCATGGTCATGCACGATACGGCGCGCATTCGTGTTCAGTATAAGCTTTTGAATATCTTCCTCTGGTATCATGCCGTCATCCGCAGCGGTGATAATAGAGATAGGCACAGGACAATATTCAAGGTCATGCGGGTCCACGCGGTAGGCGTTGAAATAGGTTTCCATATTCGGGTAGTCGGAATAAGCGGGCAGTAGCCGCTGCGTAATCCCCAAGACCTTTTTTTCGCGCAGCATATCATCAAAGTCATAGAGATGCGGGTAAAGCGACTGTTTTTTCCGCAATGACCGCGTCCATTTTTTGAGAAAATAACGCCGATAGAGCCAATTTTTATCGACCAGAGGCGCCGCCCCCCAAGGGTCGACAACCGGGCTGATGGCGAATATGTGCTGGAGGTTTTTAATACTCAAATCCCGCAGAGACCGAGCAATGCGCAAAGAAAAATTTCCGCCCAGAGAAAAACCAACAATATAGACCGGCGCGCCTTCGGCGAGCAAGGCAGCTTGTTTCACAGCGTCAAACACTTCGTTAAAGAGCGTGGAGAAAAACACGCCCTCATTTAAATGGTGACTATCGCCGTGGTCGCGGTAATTCATACGAAAAACAGACGCGCCTTGATTGAACACATGCCGTCCGCCGGAGACAACATAGGTTGAATCCTGACTGCCCTCCCAACCGTGAAGAAAAATAACTAACGCTTTGTTCTGCGGATGACGGGAATAGTTGCCCAAAAGCCGGACGCCATCCTCACATTCCAAGACGCGGTCTTCGGCAACATCGAGCATTGGGTTAGGACCGCGCCGACGAAACTTCATACTGGCCAGAGCGGTTTGCATGAAAGATGAGCGTATCCACCATGGCGGCATGAAGGCTGGCCACGCCTCCGCCTCATCATGAGACATAGCCTTACCTTGAAGAGGAGTTTTCAACTTCTCTTTGGCTCTATCGGTCATATTATCAGGGACAGCCTTCTCCGCACGCGGGGCATCATCCGGTAATATTTCTGACCGCCTTGTGTCAGGCCCTACAGTCATAGGCGTTCATTTATTGCTTATTGCTTGGCGGTTCAAGCTATTGCGCTGCGAAATCGAAAACACGAAAACCACGTCCAATTAATGGGCAACGCCACAAACAAAAAAAGCGCAATCTGAAAGATTGCGCTTTTGATGACATCATGAGGCAAATGAAGAACGCCTCAATATGAGTATTCTAAGTTTTATAAGCTATGCGAACGGAAAGGGCTTAGGAAAGCGCCGTAATGTTGGTTGGCCGTAGGCTTGAAACCGAATTGCTTTAATGTCTTCAAGACGTTTTCTGAATTTTCAGATGTAACCGCCACAGAAGTATATTCACGCTTTTCAAAAACGATGGCTGCGACTTCTATACGCAAGTCCTCTGTTTCAAAAATACGGCGTTTCATTTCTGTCTGGTAGAATTTACTCTTCTTCGACAAGGAATCCGTCAAAGACTCGGCATCTGCCACAGAGGAACAAGAGCCGCGGAAACGCGGAATATATGTGCCAATCATAGACGACGTTGTCCGCTTAAGCGGGAATGTCGTTTTAATGGAGCGTTCCCATTTTTCCAACGGGCCATCCGTGCTGATCATGGAGCGAATTTCCAAGACTTCATCATTGATCATGCGCGTAATCATGTTGATACGGCCAGGTACGATAAAATACTTATCATTGCGGCTATCTTCACTCGTCAATTCATACTCGGATTCAATGATGTCGAGCGCTTCAGGGCGTTCTTCAAAGAAATTCCGCCACTGGTAAAAACGGTCAGGCCGATTGGCGTGGCGGTGAGCGGCAGGAGATGTCAGAGGGCGGGAATTATGATAAAGCATGGTAACCTTCGGCAAATATCTGGTGCAAGTGTCTGTATTCTAGGCTCGGATTTTTACGTCAGAGCAGAGTGTGAATGTTAAAAATTTTAAGGATTCAGATCGTTAGAAAACGGTCACGTTTTTTGAGGGGCTGATTGGGCTTCTTGTTTTATTAGTCATGCCCGACTTATACACAATTATTAAGAAAATAGCAAGTTTTCTTAACAATTTCAGAATCATAGGCTTAACCCCCTGAAAATCGGCCTCCACACCTTTAAAGCGAAACCTTAAACTCTAAGGTATTTCCCTAAAGAATCCGAGAATCGCCCCGTTAAAATTTTCGATTCGTTAACCACGCTTCCGCATCAGATATTAATGTCGTTTTTGTAATCTTTGTTATGGATAGCGCTTTACTCATTCTCGCCTGCCTGAGAGATCTCTACGCAACGCCCTTTACAGCTATGTTTGTTTTCGGTGCCATATTCCTCATTATAAGAGGTCCCAAAGCCTTTAAACTCTCGGAAGGCACTGTCGATAATGTAGGCCATAACCTCTTACTCATCTTGATTAATACAGTGACATATGTGTTGGCTTTTGGCTTTATCGGTGTGTTTTCCATCTGGGTCTATCAGACAGTAGGACTGCCTCATGTGAGCCAAGGCTTCTGGGACACGCTGCCCTATGCGGTGACATTTATTATTACTCTGTTTGTTTTGGATTTCGCCAATTACTGGGCGCATAAAATCCTCCATACAAAATGGTTTTGGGGATTTCACGCCCTGCATCACTCTGATGAGCATATGACATGGACGACATCATACCGTATTCACGTATTTGAACTCGCGTTGATGAAGTTCACCTTCATCTTTTTGGCGGGTTGGTTGTTCCTGCCGCCAGACGTTATTGCGACGGCGGCTGTGGCGCGCTTCTGGTTGGGGCATTTAAATCATTGCCAGTTGGGATGGACATTTGGCCCGCTGCGCAAATGGATTGCATCGCCGAATTATCACCGCTGGCATCACTCGGTAGAGCCCGAAGCCTTTGGCAAGAACCTCTGCGATATGTTTCCAATCTGGGATATCATGTTCGGCACGCATTATGATCCGGGCCTGTGCGAGACCGATACGGGCGTGCCGGAAGCTCCAAAAGGGTTCGTCGCGCTACAGCTTTACCCGCTTACCTATGCGTGGAGCGGTTTGAAACGGCTGGTTGGACGAGCAGAGCCGCCTGCCCTGCCCGTTTCGCAATCTGTTATTCCGTCTCAAATTCCATAATCACGGCATCCACGGCGAGGTTATCGCCCGCTTTGGCATTCACCTTGGACACGACCGCCGTCTTCTCAGCGCGTAGAGTATTTTCCATTTTCATGGCTTCGACCACGGCCAACGCCTGACCGTCCTGAACCTCTTGGCCTTCTTCGACCAAAACAGAGACGATAACGCCCGGCATCGGACAGAGGAGCAGGTTAGATGTATCTGCCGCCACCTTCACAGGCATCAGCTTGGCAAGCTCCGCCGCGCGCGGCGTGCGCACAGCCACTTTGAACTCACACCCTCGATGCCAAACACGGTAACCCTCAGGGATAGGCTCAGCCTTGAACGTGAACGGCTTATTATCCACCAAAGCAGTGACGAGGGGTTGACCCGGTTTCCACTGGGTCAAGACTTCCATCTCTATCGCGGCCTTCTCGCCGTCTCCGATTACAATGGTGCGCAGACCGCGCTCACCATTCACATCGGCGGTATATTCATATTCGCCGACCTGCACGGCCCATTCATCCGGAATGTGGCGATCATGATTGGGCAGGGTCCCAGAAATTTTAGCGGAGCGATGCTCGCTCATATCATGCATGAGCGCGCAAACCGCGCCAATTTTTCGGCAATGACCGGAATTAACATCCGCGCCTTCAAATCCGTCGGGATACTCATCGGCGATAAAGGCCGTTGTGATATCGCCGCGTTCAAAACGGTCATGATCATACACCGCCTGTAGAAACGGAATATTATGCCCGATGCCGTCGAGTTCAAATTGGTCCAAAGCTTGCCGCATGGCGTCCAGCGCAATGCCGCGATCTTCGCCCCATGTGCAGAGCTTGGCAATCATCGGGTCGTAATACATAGAGATTTCGCCGCCTTCGAACACGCCCGTATCATTGCGGACAATCGCGCCGCTATTTTTCGGGCCTTCCAGCGGCGGACGGTAGCGGGTGAGACGGCCAATAGAGGGCAGGAATTTGCGGAATGGGTCTTCGGCGTAAATCCGGCTCTCCAGCGCCCAGCCATTTAGCGTCACATCGTCTTGGGTCATAGATAGTTCTTCGCCTTGGGCCGAGCGTATCATCTGCTCCACAAGGTCAACGCCCGTGATGAGTTCCGTCACAGGATGTTCGACCTGCAAGCGGGTATTCATCTCGAGGAAATAGAAATTCTTATCCTTATCGACAATAAACTCGACTGTACCGGCGGAATCATAATCCACGGCTTTGGCGAGGGCGACGGATTCTGCGCCCATAGCGGCGCGGGTTTTCTCGTCCAAAAACGGTGACGGCGCTTCTTCGATGACTTTTTGGTTGCGGCGCTGAATAGACCATTCGCGCTCACCCAGCTAAATCACATTACCATGCTTATCGCCAAGGACTTGGATTTCGATATGGCGAGGTTGTTCGACGAATTTTTCGATAAAGATACGGTCATCGCCAAAGCTGTTCGCGGCTTCGTTTTTAGAGGACTGGAAACCCTCTCGCGCTTCCTCGTCATTATAGGCGATGCGCATGCCCTTGCCGCCGCCGCCCGCAGACGCTTTAATCATAACGGGATAGCCGACTTTTTGCGAGATTTTGACGGCTTCGTCCGCGTCCTCGATGAGGCCCATATGACCGGGCACGCAGGAGACGCCCGCCTCTTTGGCGAGTTTCTTAGACGTGATTTTATCGCCCATCGACACAATGGCGTGGGGGTTAGGGCCGATAAAAGTGATTTTTTTCTTTTTCAATAACGTCGCAAATTCAGGGTTCTCGGATAGGAAACCATAGCCGGGATGAACGGCATCCGCGCCTGTTTGCTCAATCGCTTCCATGATTTTGTCCATCACCAGATAGGATTGATTGGCCTGCGGCGGGCCAATATGCACCGCCTCATCCGCCATGCCCACATGAAGCCCATGCCGATCCGCATCCGAATAAACCGCCACGGTTTTAATGCCGAGCTTTTTGGCGGTCTTGATCACGCGGCAAGCAATTTCGCCCCGGTTTGCTATGAGTATTTTTTTGATTTTAGTCATTAGGTTTCACTCATTTTATGTGATCCACAACTAGTGAAGAAATCTACACCAAGGTTTGTAAGGTGATAGTAAAGAAACGAAAGAGAATACTTTCCAAATACAGGCTTGGTACCATGGCCAACCTCATAAATCAGACCGAGGACTTTTAAAGCTTCAAGCAAAGCGAGTTGTTGATCATGATCGTTGAAATATTGATTAGAGTAACTCGAGTGCCAGAGTGTACCAGTTATATTATAATTATGGAGCAGGTTTCCTGACGTGGAAAAAAATTCCAGAACATATTCCTCGAAATGAGGGCCCCACTCCTTATATGGTATCTCACCACTGACAACTCCGTTGGGATTCAAAAAGTCCTCAAGGTAACTATAAAATGAGTCCAGGTTGTCATTATGAGGACTCTCGGAGTAATTTCTACCACACGGTTTAACTTCTACAAAGAATTGTTGAAAAATTTCGGCATGCTCACGTGTCATTTTTTTCAAAATATCGATAAAAAGAACAGCATTCGCACTTTCTTGGTTGCTTCTGGCACTAGAAACTAGAAGGTTAGCCCACATTTCATGAAGCAAATCACTATTCTCATCTTCGAGGCTAGCAGCCTCCATCCATGGGACAAAAAACTTTAAATCTGGAGTCTTATTTATGCCCCCAGTATCTTCAGATATATTTTTTGCCTTTTCTATTATTTTCACCGAACTTTTCCAACGTAGAAACCTTACCTTATCAGCAAAAAACTCCCCAAGTTCGTTTGCAGAGGGACCTACAAAACCAGTGATAGCTGTTCCGATAGCTTGGGAAACGTTTTTAGTTAATTCCGGGTTGCTCACAACGGCAAATTCCCATGCTTCTTCCACGGGTTCTCTAACTGCTTATCCTTCAACAGTGCCAAGGCCCGACTCACCCGCCGCCGTGTACTCGCAGGTTTAATCAC
>CAZMEN010000068.1:0-4389 GCA_964565335.1 uncultured Algimonas sp.
CGGACCCCCTGATTACAAATCAGGTGCTCTACCAGCTGAGCTATAGGGGCACTGGAAGATGGACGCGCCTATAGCTTTTGCGCGGGAGTGTGGCAAGCCTTATGTTCGCTCTTTTCTGCAAAAAATCAGCCTGCCAAATCGCGGCAGGCTGACGAAAAACTTAAGCTGTCTTATCGGCGCTATTCGCCGATTGTGACCTTGTCTTTGCCTCTGAAAGCGGCGTAAATAGCGGCCATAATCAGATAACCGATAAGCATATGACCTAAGTCGATTAAAAAGCCGCTCAACGGATACCCGCCATAAAGGCTGGCATAAGCTAATATTGGTGCCACAATTGTGATGACCAACCAAAAGGTAGTTTTTAGACAGGCAGGTAACCGCTTGGCTCCGGCTAGATGGATTACCATTAAGACGCCGATGGCTTGCCCGATTGTCATTAAAATGGCGGTGACTAACCAAACGGCCATCCCCATATCTTCAAGTCTGGCTGTAGCGATTTCTTCTGTGATACCTTCAATCGCCATCCAAGTTTCACCGAATATAGGCCCGTACCATATCCACCCAAACATAAAAAATACGATTGTCGCCAATATGACGGCGAGCCAGCTTGTGTTGAAAATTTTCGGCATAGTCTTACCCCTGTATAGTATTGCCCTCGATTGAAGTCCCGAGTGGCTTTGTTTGTTTTGTGTCTTTTGACGCATAAACTGTACCAAAATGTCGCAGGTCTGGCAAATTTGGCGTGTTTCGTGTGTCCCGATGCAAGATGAATTGGCGTCTTTTGCGCCTCGGATATCCCCTGAGTGCATTAAGTCTTGCGCCGCGTAAGTGACGCAGTAGAAGCCTTTATTATGGCTCGAATTCTCATTACTTCTGCTCTGCCCTATATTAACGGCGTCAAACATCTCGGCAATTTGGCGGGGTCTATGCTCCCCGCTGATGTGTATGCCCGCGCTATGCGGCTCTTGGGTCATGAGGTCCTTTATATCTGCGCCACGGATGAGCATGGCACGCCGGCCGAGTTGGCGGCGCAGGCGGCTGACATGGCTGTCGCAGAATATTGCGAAAAAATGCATATTGCGCAGAAAGAGGCAGGCGCACAATTTGGTTTATCTTATGATTATTTTGGGCGGTCTTCTTCGGACGCAACGGCAAAATTAACGCAGCACTTTGCGCAAGTTTTGGAAGAGAACGGCCTCATTGAAGAACGCGTCTCTCAACAAGTTTATTCCAATGCGGATGGGCGCTATCTGCCTGACCGATATGTCGAGGGCACTTGTCCGAATTGCGAGTTTGAAAAAGCGCGCGGCGACCAATGTGATAATTGCGGTAAACTGCTCGATCCTATTGATTTGATTGACCCTTACTCCTCTGTTTCGGGCAGTCACGATGTCGAAGTGCGCGACACTAATCACCTCTATTTGCTTCAATCCAAAGTCAGTGATGATTTACGGGCGTGGGTGAATGCGTCCGAAGGCTGGCCGCATTTGGCGACGTCCATTGCGCTGAAATGGCTTGATGAGGGCCTCCGCGACCGCTCTATCACGCGTGACCTCGAATGGGGCATTCCTGTTGCGAATTCAGACGGAAAAGTTCGGGACGGATTTGACGGTAAGGTATTTTATGTCTGGTTCGATGCACCCATCGCCTATATCGGCGCGACGCAGGATTGGGCAGCAGAGACAGGCGGCGATTGGGCGTCTTGGTGGCGTACGGATAAAGGCGCGGATGATGTGCAATATGTGCAATTCATGGGCAAAGATAATGTGGCCTTCCACACACTCTCTTTCCCGACTACCTTAAAAGGCAGCGGAGAGCCTTGGAAACTCGTGGATCAATTAAAGGCGTTTAATTGGGTGACGTGGTATGGCGGAAAATTCTCGACGTCCGAAGGGCGCGGCGTGTTTATGGATCAGGCAATTGATCTGGCGCCCGGCGATTATTGGCGTTGGTACCTCATGGCGAATGCCCCCGAGAGCACAGACGCCGCCTTCACGTGGGAAGAGTTTCAAGCGTCAATTAATTCTGACTTGGCCAATGTGCTGGGGAATTTCGTTAACCGCATTACGAAATATTGCGTCGGTAAATTTGACGGGCAAGTCCCGGATGGCGGCGAGGCGGGCGAGGCGGAAAGCTGGCTCGTCGAGGAATTAAAAACACGCTTGCCGCAACTCATTACTTATTATGAAGCGAGAGAGTTCCGCAAAGCCATGGCCGAAACACGCGCTATCTGGGCGGCGGGCAATGAATATCTGACGAAGGCGGCCCCTTGGACACATTATAAAACGGATAAACATGCGGCAGCGATCGGCGTGCGGACGGGGCTTAACCTTGTGGCGTTATTCGGGATTTTGGCGCAGCCGATTATTCCGGACACAGCAGAGAAAATCCTTTCGGCTATAAATATTCCTGATGACAGACGTAGTTGGAAATTTGGCGATTTCGCCGAAGTCGAGACACTCTTAAACGCTCTGCCAATTGGGTTGCACGTTGCTGCGCCGGAATTGTTGTTTACCAAGATTGAAGATGACGATGTGGCGGCGTGGACGGAGAGGTTTGGCGGAGGAGAAGCCAATGATTAGTTTTAAAGATTCAATTGCCCGATTTTACAAAGGTTTCGTTAAATTTGATGGTCGCGCCCCGCGTTCTGAATATTGGTGGAATATTTTGTTTCAAGCGATCGTGTGGGTGCTCTGTTTCGCCGTAATGATAATCAGTTCCGAGGTGCCGCTCTCGCTGATGTTACAGGAAGATTTGGGATATTCAGAAATGTCAATCTTGGGCAATATCTTCGCTGTTATTTTTATAATATTTGTTCTTGTTAACATATTGCCGAACATTGCTCTGGCCGTCAGGCGTTTTCATGACCTTGATCAAACCGGGTGGCTCGTGCTCGTATTCTTCATCGTTGGATTAATTCCGATAATAGGGTCGGTTCTTAGTCTAGCCCAATATATATGGTATATTTTTCCGGGAACTAACGGGCCTAACAAATATGACGATGATCCGTATGGTGGACCGGCGTCCGTCTTCGATTAAGGCTGAGGGTTCACACCTCTGTAAAGCTACTCAAATCTGTTTTAGGTTTAAAAACCGTTATTCCGATTAGGATGAGCACACCGATAATGGCTAGAATGCCGATTATCGGTGCTTGTTGTTCCGTCACGAGTTGTTTGACTGCGAGAAATGTCAGACCCCAAATTATCGGGAAGGCGTAAGCGCGATTAGCGCCGCTTTTGTGGATGATAAATGCGGCCCATGACAAGGCTAGTCCCAACATCACAGCGCTCACAATGAGCGCCGAAAACATCCCGCTCACAAGCCCTGCAATATTGGGCGCCCAATTCAGGAAAACGGCGAGGGATGTCCAGCCGGCAATTAGGCTCAGAGGAATAAAGACAAGGATTTTTTCTAAATTATCAAAAGCAGACTGATGACGGGACGCGATAAGCATGGCTTTGACGAGGCACAACATAGCGGGGATAAATATAATGGCTGTGCCCCACTGCGCATAAGCGGTCGGCGCAAAGGCCGAGAATAAAGACCAGACACAAATCAAACCAAAGCCCGCCGCTGTCCACCCGCCGATTTTCCGGAATATATCGCGTGTCCGGTTAACTCTCAGAGCTTGAATAATGCCGTAAGCGATGCATCCGACAAAAATCGGAAACCAAATCGAAAATGCAAACCCCAAAGGCACGAGGAAGCTTTCATTAATATCAGAAAGACCTGCCGGGGAGCGCGCGGACGGCACAAAAAAGGAGAGGCTGGATAAAATCCACATCAAGGGGGCCAGGACTAGATTAAACGTTTGTCTGAAATAATCGCGTGCAGCGCCCTCAAGAGAAACCTCTCTGTCAGTATATGCATAGGCTTGTATTTCATTTGTCATAATCACCATACGCATCAATCGGGTGATAAGGTCTGATTAAATTTATGAGCGCCCTAAATTTATCATTGAGGACCCTTATGATGAACTATTTCATTTTAGGGGGAGGCGTCATCACTTTTTTATGCTAGGCTAATGACATCACGAATATGCGAAAGGTAAATAATGCAAATCCAAATCGTCTCCAAAGGTATTGATGTTTCACCCGCGCTAAGAGAGCGCATTTCAGGCCGATTAGACGAGATGATGGATAAGTATATACATCGGGACGGCGAGGCGCATGTCGCCGTCAGCCGAGAAGGCAGCGGGTTTAAAACCGTTTGTTCCGTACATTTACCAAGTGGGGCCACAATGGAGGGCCAAGGCCAAGCGAAAGAAGCGTATGGCGCCTCTGATGAAGCCCTCACTCATATTGAAAAACGTCTTCGCCGCTATAAACGCCGCCTAAAAGATCACAGCCAACAGGCTAAAGCCAAAGAGATGAGCCTCTTCGTTTTGCA
>CAZMEN010000068.1:4399-14717 GCA_964565335.1 uncultured Algimonas sp.
TCAGGTGATTTTGACATTGATGATGAGTCGGATGCAGACAAGGAAATTGCTGATGAACCGATGGTTATCGCCGAAAAGCTCACCAAAATTCGTACAATGACCCCGTCTATGGCGGCTTTAGAGCTCGGCTTGGCGGATAGCGGTGTGGTGGTGTTTAATAATGCGCGGCATGGCGGGCTGAATGTGGTGTTTAAGCGTCCTGACGGGAATATTGGCTGGGTAGACCCCGAAACTCAGTGATTTTAACGCGTCTTAAGCGTCCCAGGCGTTGGAAATTCGCCTGAAAGGTCTGATTGACGTTTCAAAAACCCTTCGTTAAGGGAGCGCACGACGCCTTCCGAGAGCCTTTTTAGTCTTGGAAGCTTAATGAACGAGACGATTATGATATCCCCTACGCTTTTCAAAGCGGACAATATTCTTTTCGACGTGACGGCGGGCAGCCAGAAACAATTGTTTCAGGAAATCGCGACCAATCTCATCGAAACTGAAAACTTGGCACAGAAAAACATTGCCTGCCGCGATATCGTTGCAGCCGCAGCCGAGCGTGAACGCTTGGGATCAACGGGTGTTGGCAATGGCGTGGCTTTGCCTCACGCGCGACTGGAAGGCATTGAACAGGTCAGTGCTGTCTTTGCAAAATTGGCCCAGCCCTTGGAGTTCGACTCCGTCGATGACCGAGATGTGGACTTAGTCGCCTTTTTGTTAGCGCCAAGTGATGCAGGCGGGGCGCATTTGCGGGCATTGGCAAAAGTGTCCCGAATCTTACGCCGCCAAGAGATTCGTGCGCGGCTTCGCGCAGCCCCGAATGCCGAAGCGCTCCATATAATCCTGACAGATTCATCCGAGATCAAAGCGGCTTAGCCTGCGAATAAATTGTTTCAAGATTGAAACAAAATAGTCGCGCCTTAACCCTGTCATTTTTCCGCTTGAGTGCCTAAAAGGCCTCATGTCCAAAGCCCTTTCAAGCCGTTATTTTAATAGAGAGCTGTCTTGGCTCTTTTTTAACACGCGCGTTATGGAAGAGGCTCAAAACTCAAACGTCCCATTGCTGGAGCGTGTGCGCTTTCTCTCTATATCGGCATCCAACCTTGATGAATTCTACATGGTGCGCGTGGCGGGTGTTCGGACACAAGTATTGGCGAATATGACGACGCCCTCCGCAGACGGGCTAACGCCAGAGCAGCAAATCCCTAAAATTGAACGCCGGGCCGGAAAGATTGTTAAACGCCAAGGTGAATGTTGGGGAAAGCTCGTCGAAGAATTGGCCTTGGAAGATATCTATATCCGGAAAATGTCGGACTTGGATGAGGCCTCACGCGCTGCCGTCAAAGCCATTTACGAAGATAACGTGCTGCCGCTTCTCTCGCCTTTGGCGGTTGACCCAGCACATCCTTTTCCGTTCCTGCCTAATTTAGGGTTTGGTATGGCGCTCTCTATGGACGTAGCAGACCGTGATGAGCCTATGTATGGCCTAATCATTATTCCGTCACATGTCGATCGTTTCATGGTGGTACCCAACCAAAAGAAGGGCATTAGCTATGTCTTGATAGAGGATGTGCTAGAGACTTTTGCAAGCGACCTATTTCCTGATTTCAAGATACAGTCGAGCGGCTTGTTCCGTATTACGCGCGACAGCGATATTGCGGTGGACGAAGAGGCCGAAGATCTGGTGCGCCATTTTGAATTCCTCTTAAAGAAACGTCGTCGTGGCCGCGTTATTAGGTTGGAGACAGGCACGGGCATCGCCAGAGACCTGAGAAGTTTTTTAATTGATAGTTTTGAATGTTGGGATGAAGACATTCAGGACGAGAATAATATGCTCGGATTATCTGACGTCTCGGAAATTATTACCAAAGATAAGCCGGAGCTTTTATTTCCTTCTTTCACCGCGCGTTTCCCGGAACGCATTCGTGAATTTGACGGAGACTGCTTTGCTGCAATTGCGGCCAAAGATATCGTTGTTCATCATCCTTACGAAGAATTTGATGTGGTCATTCAGTTTTTGGAGCAAGCCGCTATTGACCCCGACGTGGTTGCCATCAAGCAAACACTCTACCGAACATCGGATGACAGCCCGATTGTTGCGGCCCTCATAAGGGCAGCGGAGAACGGGAAAATCGTAACGGCCTTGGTCGAGCTAAAAGCGCGTTTCGATGAAGCGACGAATTTACGTTGGGCCAGAGATCTTGAACGCGCAGGGGCGCATGTTGTCTACGGCTTTGTCGGCTATAAAACCCACGCCAAAGTGTCTTTGGTTTTGCGCCGTGAGGGCGCGAAACTGAAAACTTATGCGCATTTGGGGACAGGTAATTATCACGCGGATAATGCTAAGGTTTATACAGATCTCGCATTGTTCACGGCAGACCCGGATATGGGCGAGGATGTCGGCAAATTATTCAATTACGTCACCAGCTATTCCCGTCCGCGTGGGCTAAAGAAACTAAAGGTCGCGCCGATGGGGCTTCGGGACGCCCTTTATGAGCATATTGATAAAGAGATTGCTCTGGCCAAAGACGGAAAGCCAGGCTGCATCTGGGCAAAGATGAATGCTTTGGTGGATGCCGCGATTATAGATAAACTTTATGAAGCGTCCAACGCGGGCGTTCAAATAGATTTAATCGTCAGGGGGATTTGTTGTCTGCGTCCTGGAGTGAAGGGGTTGTCAGAGAATATTCGGGTGAAGTCCATTGTGGGGCGTTTTCTTGAACATTCACGGATTGTCTGTTTCGGCAATGGCGCCATGATGCCGCATGACGATGCCAAAGTCTTCGTCTCAAGCGCCGATTGGATGCCGCGAAATTTAGACAGACGTGTTGAGACGCTCATCCCCATTGAAGACCCGACGGTTCACGGACAGGTGCTTGATCAAATTATGGTCGCCAATTTAATCGATACGGCCAATAGCTGGCGGTTGAATGAAAAAGGAAAATATAAGCGTCTTAATGCAGAGGGTGACAAAGAGCCGTTTTCCGCCCATGGTTATTTTATGCAAAACCCCTCTCTTTCCGGACGCGGTCAAGCGCTCACCACGGACGCGCCGCTCCCGCTTGAAACCCTCTTTGCAGAACGCCTGCGGGAGAAAAAGTGAACTTGCCCGAAGCAAGTCTTGGGCGAGAAGTCGGTGTAGTTGATATCGGCTCCAACTCTGTGCGTTTGGTTATCTACGAGGTTTTTGGGGCGCATTTTACACCCGTTTATAATGAGAAAGTTTTGGCGGGTTTAGGGCGTTCGCTCAAAAAATCGGGATGTCTGTCTGAAGACGGTAAATCAATGACGCTGCAGGCGTTGAAACGGTTTTCTCGCATCGCCAAAGCACGAAACCTCCCGCCGCTAATTATCGGCGCGACGGCAGCGCTGCGTATTGCGAGTGATGCCGCGCGTTTTATCGGGCAAGTACAACGTGAAACTGGATTAGATATATCGCCTATCAGTGGAGACGAAGAGGCCCGCCTTAGCGCGATGGGCCTGATTTCCATGCAACCCAGAGCCGAAGGTCTAGCCGCGGATCTTGGCGGGGCCAGTTTGGAGTTGGTTGAAATCTGTCAGACTGAAACAGAACCGGCAGTGGAGCGCCGTCAGTCTTTACCGCTTGGGCCATTTGATATGATCGGCGATGACCTAACTCAAATGGGGCCAGAGCAAATTAAAAAAGCGGAAGGAGCGATACGCGCCTATTTGTCCGCGCATACAGCGCTCGTTGAAAAGGGCAGAAATCAGACTTTATATCTGATTGGCGGGGCTTGGCGAAATTTGGCCGCTATTCATCAGAGCTATGTAGATTACCCGCTAAGGACACTGCAAAGCTATAAGATGACGCCCACAGCCGCGCAAAAACACGCGCAATGGGCCTATGGCAATGGCCGTGAAGCCATCTTGAAATGGCCCGGTTTACGCCAGAGGCGTGCCGAAACATTGCCCTATAGCGGTTTGCTATTAGATATTCTTCTGGATGTTGTCAGGCCTCACTCCGTCGTTATTTCCCAATCGGGATTACGAGAGGGTTTAGTCAATAACGCTTTGCCGCAATCGCAAAGACAGCGTGATCCGCTTTTTGACGGATGTCGTGCCTTTGCCAAGGGATCTTTGCAAACAGAAAATTTCGGACGACCTCTTTATCAATTTGTCTCGGCGATTGAGCCCTATTTACCAGAGGTTTTTAATGAGGCCGATGATGCGCGTTTATTGCAAGCGGCGTGTTTGATGGCGGGGATTGGAAAAGACTTACACCCTGATTATAGAGCCGAGGCGATTTTTGCAGCTGTTTTATATGCGCCGGTTGCGGGCCTCCTCCACGAAGAACGCGTGTTTCTCGCGCTTTGCCTGTTCCGGTCTTATACAACGACACGCGCTGTGCCTTCGCCGGATATTGTCACAGCTTTGTTGACGCCTGCGCAGCAAGATGTGGCGCGTATCATTGGGGCGTCCATGCGATTGGCGGCTGTGGCGACGGGACAGTCATCAGAATTATTACACGCGTTCAGCTTAACCGTTACGGATAATGTTTTATCCCTTACGGTTGACGATGATGAATCCGATTTGATTACCGAACAGCTCTCTTTTCGTCTGAAAAAATTAGCGTCTAAATTAGATATGAATTACTCAATCGGGTAAGGGCGTTCTCTGTTTTTTCTTCGCGTTAGATTTCTTACTCTTGTCCTCATCGGATTTATCCTCGCGTTTTATCGTTGAGGCAGTGGTGATTTCCGAGGCGCGTTTAAGGGTCGAACCCGCGTTAATTTGACTGCCTTTCATTGTCGATAAAAGCGATGAAGGTTCAGAGATCGCGGACGCGGTGGCTACTGTGTCAGTTTGCGGCGGTCGGTTCTCTTTGGGCGGCGCCGCAATTTGCACGGGTTCGTTTTGCGCCTGGCTGAGCGTCAGGCGGTACACATCGCCGTTAAAGCTATCCGCAATGAGTAATCCATGATTATCGGCGAGAAGAGGGCCGGGTGTGCCCCATGCGGTGCGGCCTTGCGCGGATAAAAAACCAGAGAGGAGATTGTGGCCCTTAGAAGACGGCGTCCCTAATTGCGTTGGAAGCACGACAAGATCAAATCCGTCGGGTGATCCTCGGCTGAGGATAAAACTATTTTTATCAAGACCGATACGCTCAGAATTTGCCGTCTTTGCGGGGGATAGCGCTTCTGGCGCAAAGCTCTTTGGCGCGAGACTGAGGCCTTTCCAATTTTGTGTCTCGCTGAAGAAAGTCAGACTGTTCAGGGTCGGCCCCACGGCATGAGGCAGTAATATCCAAGGATTAGCCCCGCCCACATCGGCAAAGGCGAGGATAGGTGTCTTTGATGGCAGGCTTTCAGCAAGCACGGCCTCTCCCGTTGAGAGGTGGATATCAAAGGTTTTGATAACATTATCTTGGGTGGTCAGGCCGAGTCGAATTTTATTCTGTTGCGGAAGCGCGGTGATGGGGTGATTTAATCCGGTGGAGTTGGTCGCGAGAAGGCCTGCCAATTTTTCCGGTGGGCGATTTCCATCCACCTTCCAGACCGCATTTTTATCCGCAACGTAAAGCCTGCCCTCATAGCTTGTCAGACCCGTGGGATTATCAAAACGATGGGGCAGAACCTTTTTTTGATCAATCCGTCCATCATCTGCGCGGTCTGTTAAGACCCAAATACGTCCGCTCTCTTGGTCAGCCACATAGATTTGCCCGCGAGAGTCTCTTGCCATCGCGGAAATTTGGCCAAGTCCACCGGCAATGATATCCGTTTTAAATCCCTCGGGAGCCTTTAGCGTGTTTGGGCGCTTGCCGTTTAGTCGTCTCGGCATGGCTTTGGTTGAGGTGACGGTGAAATCAACAGTCTTAATTCCCGCTGCACTGTTTTGGGCAGAGAGTTCGATTGGCGCAAATATAAGGGCGGCCAAAGATATGAATGAAACGAATCGCATAAGCTTTCATGCCGTTGGAAGTCTGTTACTGCACCTGTAATCCCTAGCGTTCTTAAATGAATCTGACATGAAGACCCAGATTATTGACAGAAAAACTGTAAGAAACGCCAATATATCGCGAAAGCTTCCTTCTGCTTGGCCTGCATTTGTCTTAGGGTTTAAGCAGATACTATTCAGATTATTCGGAGATGCGGTTTCAAGACTCGGTTTTTCAGACTTTACAAACACGCAGTGAGGGGCGACGCATTTACGTCTTGCGAGGCGGCTCTGTTCTATGGCGCTTGGAATGCAGGAAATGTCTGCGCACATACATCACTTGAACATAAGGCGAGACTATGAGCCTTCAGACACCTGATTTCGCGGATGCCATACCTGTCAAACAAGGTAATTATCCTTGCTTGATTCTCAATGCAGATTACCAACCACTCTCTTATTTTCCGCTCTCGCTCTGGTCATGGCAGGACGCCATCAAGGCGGTTTTTCTGGAGCGCGTGAACGTTGTTGACCATTATGAGCAATGTGTGCGCTCGGCCAGTTTTGAAATGCAAATGCCGAGCGTTGTCGCTTTAAAAGACTTCGTGCCGCAAAACAGATCACCCGCCTTTACGCGTTTCAACCTCTTCCTGCGTGACGGCTTTGAGTGTGTGTATTGCCAAAGCGAGACGGAACTGACTTTCGATCATTTAATTCCAAGGCGTTTGGGCGGAAAAACAAGCTGGACGAATATCGTAGCGGCTTGTTCGAAATGCAATCTGCGCAAGGGAGGCCGCTTGCCCAAAGACGCCGGAATGTATCCGCGTATTAGCCCGTTCCAACCGAGCATGCATCAGTTACAGGCCCAAGGCCGCCGCTTCCCGCCCAATCATCTCCATGAAAGCTGGCTCGATTATCTCTATTGGGATGTTGAATTAAAAGACGGATAAACATGGTCGATAATTCCCAATTAGAGCCTCCTCAATATGACTGGCAGACGCCGAAACCCCAATTTGACTTGGGGCGAGTGCTTAGCCGTACATTTAGCGTGATCGGGAATAATTGGTTGGGGTTTTTCCTCATTTCGTTTTTGGTCGCGGGTTTACCGATGGCGCTCCTGACTGTGATTCCTTTCTTTATGATGCAACTGCCATTTGTAGCAGAGCTTAGCGACGACGCAGTTACATTCGGGATTATATTTGGCGCGGCTGGAGGTATTGTCTTTTTACTCGGTTACGTCTTTATTCAAGCGGTCGTTGTGCATGCGTCATTTAAGCATTTAGCGGGGCAGCAGGTGAGTATCCGCGAGTCCTCTAAACTGGCTCTTCGATATATTTTCCCTCTTATCGGCTTTGGTATCGTTTATGCTATCGGTGTGTTTTGCGGATTGATATTAGTCATTGTTCCGGGCGTTATTCTGATGGTCGGCTGGTATTTAGGCGTACCCGTCATGCTCGCTGAAAAGGTGAGCTTAGGGGATGTTTTTGGCCGGTCTTGGGAATTGGCCCGAGGCTATAAATGGTGGATATTATTAACCTTCATTATAATCACCATAATTGCAGCGGTGATTGAGGGTGTCTTGGCTGCAATCGCCTTGCCATTTTCTGGTGACCTTATGGATGTAACCACCTACTCATCATCTTCCTATTATATAGCCACTGGCATCACTACGGCCATTTCGCAGACCTTGAACATTCTGATTACCAGTTCTTCGGTCGCAGCGCTGTATTACGAAATTCGTGACCTGAAAGAAGGCATCATTCCCGAAACAATCGCCTCGGTATTTGATTAAAAAGATTGAGGGGCAAGGGCCGCAAGCCGCGTATTTTAGAGAAGGCTCTCAGCTTCGGCTTTTATTCGTCCGATCATGGCGTGAAGCCCGTTGGAGCGTTGCGGGGATAAATGTTCGGACAGGCCGAGTTTTTCCAGAATGGATTTTGCGTCCAATCCAATAATTTCAGAGGCAGGGCGAGCTGAAAAAATTTCTAGAACCACAGCGACGAGGCCTTTGACGATGTGGGCGTCACTATCGCCTTGAAATGTCAGAACGGGATTGCTCTCGCCCTGTCTTTCACTGACGAGCCAGACTTGGCTTACGCAGCCTTTGACCTTGGTCGCGTCTGTCTTCAGGGCTGGTTCCAAAGGGGGGAGGGATTTCCCCATATCGATCACATGCATATAGCGATCTTCCCAGCTGTCGAGAAATTCGAAATCAGAAATCATTTCTTCTATGTTATCGGGGAGGGCATCACTCATGTCCTCCAGATAATCATCAAAGCTTTAAGCGCAAGCGCTAAGCCGCATCACAGGTCAAAATATCGCGTGCGAGCACGGTTAAACGGCCTGCGAAAAACACTGGAAAATACCCCTGAGATGGGAAATGTCTGGTAAGAGGGCATAAAGAGGCGTTTTGATTCAAGACGTTTTGTTGAAGGATCGCAAAAGACGCACATGCAGAATTGGCGCGCCATTTTTATTCCCAGCCTGATATGGATTGGGGTTATCGCTGCGGCTTATGTTGCGGCGCTCTTGAAAGGCGTGTCTGCCGAAGCCTTGGTGGTGCCCGCCGCTCTTTTATCCTTTCCAGGTTTTATCGGGCTCGCCCTCTCGGCTTTTGTCCATAAAGAATGGGTGCAAATCGCCTTGATTTTGGCATGGCTTGCTCTGGCTATAGCGGTTTGCTTATTTATCGGGTTTTACCCGCTCGGAATTTTATTTCTCGCAGCTCCCGTCATTGCCTCCTTGTTTAAGCGGGAAAAGATTGTGGAGTCGTTGGTCATTGCTGCGATATTTGCGGCCTTGCTCTATTATGCTTCCATCAAAGAGGCCGTGCCTGAAAGTCCGCTCGATGGGGAGCAACGTCTCTGGGCGTACCAAGCAGGTATTATGGGGCTGATAGGGCTTGTGATTAGTACCTTATTTTCGAAGGCGAATATCTCTGAAGCGCAGTCACTAGCCGCGAAGAAAACCGACATTACGGACCATATGCAAAAGGTGGATGACAGCGCCTTGTTTGAAAGTGTCAGCGGTAGCCTCATGCGTTTTACCAAGTCCGGCGCATTGATTTCTGCCAATCAGGAAGCGCGTTCCAAATTTCATTTCAATGCATTGGGTATGACGACGCTTAACAGCGTCACATCCCGAAGTGCTATATGTCAGGAAAGATTTTCGGCCGCTTTGAAACGGCTATCAAAAACCAAGGCGACACAATCCCTTCGTTTATCCCTCCCAAGCCCAGAGGGAGATGGGACAGTGAATATTCTGGAGACCAAGCTCATCCGCCATCAAGGCGGTGACATCATGATTCATGCAATTGATCATACAAATATTGAAAATGAATTGGAAAACTTGCGAGAAAAACAAAAAGAGGCTGCGAGCCAGCCTGATGAGAAGACTCTGTTTTTCGCAGGGGTCAGCCATGAGCTCCGAACACCGCTTAATGCCATTATCGGGTTTTCTGATATGATGCGCTCGCGCCTCTTTGGCCCGCTGCCGTCAAAATATGCGGAATATGCAGACCTTATCCATGATAGCGGGCAACATATGCTTGATCTCATCGGCGATGTTCTGGATTTATCTAAGGTCGAAGCCGGACGTTACAGTCTGCAATATGACACCTTTGACGCCTCTGATGTGCTCCGCAGTTCCGTTAAAATGCTTCGCCCCGCAGCGGATGCTGCTACTGTGAAATTAGAGATGGATATCGAAAGCGATGAGAGCTTACTTGTCGAAGCCGATAGAAAAGCGGTCCGTCAAATCCTGCTGAATTTACTCTCCAATGCTGTGAAATTCTCGCATAAGGGTGGGCGCGTGCGTGTCTCGGCAGGGCATAGAGAGAATTACCTGCTGCTCGCCGTCGAGGATCAAGGCGATGGTATCAGCGCTGAAGACTTAAAAACCATCGGCACGCCCTTTACACAATCCAGTACTGGCTTGACATCGGATGAGCGCGGCAGCGGGCTTGGTCTCTCCTTGGTCAAATCTCTGACAGAGCTTCATAAGGGGCAATTCGATATTCAAAGCGAAGTCAGTCGCGGTACAAAAGTTACCGTAGCCCTACCATGGTCTCGCCCTGTTTAATCGCGGGATTTGAATAGGGTTCATGCGCGGGCCGATGGCCTGACAGGCCGCCTGCCTCCAAGCGGGTAATCCATCTGTGTTGCCTATACCTTGAAGCGCAACCCTTTCATTTTAATCCGCGCTTACGGGAGATGGGTTACGAGAATAAATCTTGTAATGACGCGGGCTTAGGGTGTTTCGTAATAAGAATAATCCTCACACCCCAAACCTCCCTCATATTCCTTAGTGTTGTTTCTGACGAAGCTCCTGAGTATCTAGAGCTTCGGATTTAACAATTTTGGTCAGGACGGGAATCGACTTTGTTGGTTCTATCTCGGCCAAATAAATTGTTCTTCTAAGCCTTGGACAGGAACGCGTCAGG
>CAZMEN010000069.1:0-14146 GCA_964565335.1 uncultured Algimonas sp.
CCGCTTCCCGGAAAACATCCAAGACATCATCAGTATTCATAAACCGTCTCGTTAAGTGGCGGTGAGGAGTTCACCATGTGAGCGTTCTGCCGCTATCACATAGGCACTGGTACGCAAAGCCGCAATGATTTGTGTAAGGTGACGATTATCGCGTACCTCCACATCCATGACCATGTCAAAAGACACTGGGCTACGTTTCAAAGTTCTAATATTGACCAAATTCCCGTCTGCTTCGCCTATTAATCGCGTCAAATCAGCTAAAGCTCCCGGAACATGCTCAACCGTCATGGTTATTCTTGAAACAGCGGAGGATTGGTCAACACTGCGACGCCAAGCCAAATCGAGCCAATGATCTGGGTCAATCTGTGTTGACGAGAGCACATCACAATCGATCGTATGAATATCTATACCGCCTTTATCCTCTCCAGTATTTTGCAGCCCTACAATTCGGTCTCCTGGAATCGGGGAGCAACAATTTGAAAAATGCAAACTCACACCTCGGCGCAAGCCATCCCCTTTTACATAAAGTCGAGCCGTTTCGTCCTCTATGATATCCCGGCGGCGTTTCTCTAGAGGAAGAACCTCTTCCTTACGAGCGGGGAAAACCCATTCCATAAATTGAATGAGCGATAGTTTGCCGCGCCCCAAAGCTTCGAACATTTCATCGACGCTGTTCATATTTGCTCGTTTGACGGCGTCTTCCATCAGCGCATCAGAAAACCCTAATTTCTCGCGGGCAAAGGCATGTTTGGCCAGCAACTCGCCGGTTCGTGTAAACTCTTCAGCTTGTCCTGTCATCGTCAAGCGCCTAAGGGCGGAACGTGCCTTTCCTGTGACAACAAGACCTTCCCATCCTACCGCGGCCTCGGGCTCTCCACCCCTGATAATCTTGACAACATCGCCGTTATTTAGCGGACGACGCAGGGGATGCTTCTTGCCGTTAACAACAGCGCCAATACAGGTGTCGCCAACTTTAGTATGCACAGCATAAGCAAAATCCAAAGGCATCGCCCCGCGAGGTAGAGCGATGAGTTCGCCCTTTGGCGTAAAAGTAAAGACCTTATCCGTAAACATCTCCAATTTGGCGTGTTCAAGAAATTCGTCGGCATCTCCACTTTGTTCCATCATCTCGACAAGCGGGCGGATACGTTTAAGTGGATCAGCGCCGCTGGCTTGCGCCCGCTCCGCGTCATAGCCATAGCTTTGATCCTTATAGGCCCAATGCGCAGCAACGCCGCGTTCGGCCACATCTTCCATACGTTCCGTACGAATTTGAATTTCCACGCGACGGTTGTCAGGCGTTTGTATCGTTGTGTGTAGAGATTTATACCCATTTGGTTTCGGTACGGAGATAAAATCCCGAAACCGTCTCGGCACGGCGCGATATACATCATGTAGTAAATACAGAGCCTCGTAACACGCTTTACTATTCTCTACGATAATTCGAAACGCATAGAGGTCCGCGACATCCTCAAAGGTAATATTCTGACGTTGAAGTTTGCGCCATATCGCATAGGCGCGCTTTTCACGCCCATATATTCTAGCATTTAGGCCATATCGATCAAAATGTTCCCTCAGAGACGTAGAGATTTCGGAAATCGCCTCGCCCTGCTCTGACCGCCAATCATTAAATAGCTTTTCAACAGACTCAAAGGCGGACGGGTTGATATATCGAAAAGATAAGTCTTCAAGTTCCGTACAGATTCGATCCATGCCAACACGCCGGGCAAGAGGCGCATAGATTTCCAATGTTTCGCGCGCAATCCGCTTTCGAGACTCGGCCTTAGGGTGAAAATTCAAAGTTCGCATATTGTGCAAGCGATCACACAACTTCACTAGCAGAACACGCACATCCTTACTCATCGCCAACACAAATTTTTGGAAGTTTTCAGCTTGCGCTTGCTCTCTTGTTGCATTGGGTAGGCTCAACTGTCCGAGTTTTGTCACGCCATTGACCAAATCTGCAATTTCAGGCGTAAATTCTTCGGCAAGCTCCTCATAGGTTGTTTCAGTATCTTCTAAAACATCATGGAGAAGTGCTGTGCACACTGTTGCAACATCCAAGTGCAAGTCAGCCAAAATTCCAGCAACTTCGATGGGATGGGCGTAATATGGGTCACCTGAATGGCGTTTTTGTTCGCCATGTGCTTTGACCGAGAAAACGTAAGCCTTGTTTAGTAAAGCTTCATCGACAGAAGGATCATAATTGCGCACGCGCTCAACCAATTCGAATTGGCGGAGATAGGTCACCGGTTTCTTCTCAGGTTGTTCTTCGATTTCGATCGGCTTATTCACGACTTAAGCATAACAATAAACCGAGTTTCAGCAATCCTAAACTACCGCAGATTAACCTTGAAAACTTGACACAAAAAAAACCGCCTAGGAAGGCGGTCATTTTAAAATATTGTCAGAGGTTAGAACCGTGAGGAACTGTCATTATCACGGTCACCTTGTAAAGCGCGCATCAAATCAGCTTCATCCATTTCGGCTGGCTGTGCTTCGCCTTGGCCAATCGCGAGCAATGGTGCGTCTTCTTCCTCTTCCGGAAGGTCATCATCAAAGATAACGCGCTGAAGTCCAACAACAAGGCTTTCACGAAGCTCGTCCATGTCTAAAGTTTCTTCAGCCAATTCACGAAGCGAAACAACGGGTGTCTTATCATTGTCACGATCCACTGTCAGAGCTGAACCAGCGGCAATGTTACGCGAACGGTGCGCAGCCAAGAGAACCAAATCAAAACGATTCGGGACTTTTTCAATACAATCTTCAACGGTAACGCGCGCCATAGGGGCATCCTGTCAGTCTGAGTGATACTATAATCAGCAAATAGGCGCGTGCTATATAGCCGCGCGGGTTAAAAAGCAAGACAGAGAATTCAGTCAAAGCCTTTCACATTGATCCAATTTCGTTCAATAATGTGGTGCGCCAAAACATCTGAGGTCGGCAACCGCCCAACCCCGTCAACCGCCGTCAAACCGCTTCGAGGATGAGACCAGCTTTGTGCAATTTCCAGAAGCGGCAGTAAAACAAACGGCCGGGCCATCATACGCGGGTGTGGCAAGGTTACCTTGCCTGTTTCTACCTGCCCTTTATAATCAACGATATCCAGATCAAGGGGCCGAGGCGCATTGACAGTTTTCCGTTCGCGGCCAAAACTCTCTTCAATTTTATGAAGTTTTTCCAAGAGTGAATCGGGCATCAACGAAGTTTGAACCGCAATGACAGCATTCACATAATCCGGATGACCTTTCCCTGCGGGCCACGCTGGACTATGCCACAAAGATGAGGTTTTCGTGGTTACAATGCCATATCGCCGCAATTCACTAATCGCTTTAACGAAATTTCTTTTCGGATTGGACAAATTAGCGCCCAGAGCGATATAGATTGAAGGTATATTCACTTCCAAAGTTTTCCGGACAGACCTAATTTTATGGCTTTTTACCCTGACGAACGCCTCGCAATTTTCATAGACGGTGCAAATCTCTACTCGACCGCGAAGACGTTGGACTATGACATTGATTACAAGAAGTTGTTAGAGCTTTTTAAGAATAAAAGCCGTCTCATCCAGGCGAAATATTACACAGCGCTTCTAGAGCATGATGATTATTCCCCCATCCGTCCGCTTATGGATTGGCTAGACTACAATGGATACCATCTTGTGACCAAACCCGCTAAGAGTTACACTGATAGAGACGGTCGGAACCGTATCAAAGGCAATATGGATATTGAGATGGTCATTGATATGGTCTCGCTAGCGCCCCACGTCGACCATATGATTTTAGTGTCCGGTGACGGGGATTTTCGCGCGGCGCTCGAAGCTGTTCAAAAACAAGGAGTACGCGTGAGTGTCCTCTCAACCCTTAAATCTAAACCGCCAATGCTTGCCGATGAATTGCGGCGCCAAGCCAATGATGTCATTGAGCTTGCGGATCTGGGGCCTTTAATCGGGAGACCAAAGAGGGATTACAGCTCTCACGACGAGACTCACGAGGACGAGGATTACGATGAGAGTATACAGTCATGAGTGAGGCTTTCACAACCGAACCCCCTTATGAATGCGACCGTTGCCCAAGATTGCGGGATTTCATTCTTGAGAATCGTCAAAAGTTTCCTGATTTTTTCAATGCCCCTGTCCCGAGCTTCGGGCCGGAAGACGCTGAGCTCCTAATCATTGGGCTAGCGCCGGGATTAAAAGGCGCAAACGCGACGGGACGCCCATTTACAGGGGATTACGCAGGCGACCTTCTCTATAAAGCTTTGGGTGAGTTTGGGCTTTCAAATAAACGATATAATGGTCATGCAAAGGACGGCCTCACCTTACACCGCACTATGATCACAAATGCTGTGCGCTGCGTCCCACCTCAAAACAAACCCGTTGGCTCAGAGATAAATACCTGCAGAGATTATTTGATTGGGCAAATTCAAGCCTTACCGAAATTGAAGGCGTTGATGTGCTTAGGGAAAATTAGTCATGACAGCACAATCCGGAGTCTGGGTTTGCGTTTGAAAGACTACCCGTTCGGTCATAATGTCTCTTACGAAATTGGCAGCAGCAAAAATGGACGCGAATTGACCCTGTTCTCAAGCTATCATTGCTCTCGTTACAACACAAATACGAAGCGCCTTACGGAAGAAATGTTCTTTGACGTTTTCGCCAACATACTCAGTCATATTGACTATTAGATGAGAGGTTAACTACAGCCTTAACCTTAACTAACCGCGTTCGCGCATGAGGCGAGCTTTTTGTTTTTGCCAATCACGGTTTTTCTCCGTTTGGCGTTTATCGTAATTTTGCTTACCTGCACCTATGCCTATTAGTATCTTCGCGCGACCGGTATCATTAAAATAGAGCTTGAGCGGAACAACCGTCCGACCCTTACGCTGCGTCTCGCCCAAAAGAACATTTATTTCGCGCCGCTTTAGAAGGAGTTTTCTTGGTCGGGTCGGGTTATGGTTAAATTGACTGGCGGGTTCATAAATCGGGATATTGGCGTTTATCAACCACGCTTCATTACCCTCAACACTGACATAGGCCTCGGCTATATTGGCTTTACCCGCGCGCAATGACTTAACCTCCGTACCAAGAAGCTGAATGCCTGCCTCAAGATTATCTTCAATCGCATAATTGTATCGTGCCTTACGATTTTCCGCGATTTGTGTCTTAGGCTTTTTATCTTTTGCTTTGGCCATTAGGCTCCAGTATCCCTAAACGAAATATCTGCACGGTGCATGGCCGCTTTGACCGCAGACTGCGTGGCCTCTGTGCAAGGCGTCATTGGCAGCCGAACATCCAGGTGCATTTTCCCCATTAGTGATAAGGCATACTTTGTGGGCGCGGGGCTGGGGCAGAGGAACAAATCCTTGTGTAAGCGATCCAATTTTGCATTCATCGTTTTCGCCGCAGCGTAATTACCATTTAACATCGCTTCGTGAAACTCAGCATAAGCCTTCGGGGCAATATTCGACCCGACCGAAATCGCACCATTACCGCCATGTACACTGTGGCCCATGGACGTTCCGTCATCACCGGACAATTGTATGAAACCTTCTCCGCACAAATCAACAATGCCCTGCACGCGATCCACATCGCCAGTCGCATCTTTACATCCAATGACAGTCGGCAGTTCGCCCAAACGCCCCATTGTTTCATTCTCTATGTCAACAATACTGCGCGATGGAACGTTATAGACGACAATCGGGATGTCGACAGCCTCGGAAATGGCTTTGAAATGCTGGTAAATGCCCTCTTGGTTTGGCTTGTTGTAATAGGGGGTCACAACTAAAGCTGCGTTGGCACCTTCTTCTTTCGCATGCTGAGCGTAGGCAATCGACACGCTAGTCTCGTTTGACCCTGCTCCGGCAATAACCGGGACGCGTCCACCGGCTGCTTCAACACATAATGCAATGACGCGGCGATGCTCAGCATCTGACAAAGTTGCAGATTCACCTGTCGTACCGCACGGCACTAAACCGTGCGTACCGCTTTCAATTTGCCAATTGACGAATTTTTGGAAAGAATCCTCATCAATTCGCCCATTTTTGAAGGGCGTTACTAAGGCTGTTATAGACCCTTTAATCATCTTGTACTTTCATGTAGCCAACGAATCACTCAAAGAGAAATGCGCAGGAATTAATGCGGATAATAATGACGCCTCATAACGGTCATCTATGCTATCAAGCAAGGCTTGCTTTTACACGGTGTGTAACAGCTTTCAAATCTCTACATTTAAAAATCGTCGGAATTATGGCTCTTTGCATATTCCTTCTATCGCAGACCGCCTCTGCTATCGAAATTCCTTCACCTCGAATCAAACCGACCCCGCCCGCCCTATCACAATTTCTGAATGACAAAGATGCACGCGCATTACGTAAAGCTATCGCCGCATCAAAACGCGGGAGCTGGACAGAATTTCGTCGATATCACCAAGGCATTCAGGATCCGCTGGCCAAAGATCTTTTGACGTGGGTTCGGGCCACCAAAGATCCGAACGCGCCACAGAGCCTTTTAACGACAGCTGCGCATAATCTCTCTGATTGGCCTCGCCAAACCTCTATTCGGGCGAAAGCTGAAGCGAACCTATTTGATAGCCCCCCCTCTGCCAGAAATGTCGTGGAATGGTTCAAAGGCCGAGATCCTGTGTCTGGTGAAGGCCGTGCCGCTCTTGCTCGAGCCTATTATGAACTCGGTAATAATGAAACGGCCGATATGTGGCTACGTTCAGCATGGCGCGAGTCTAAATTAACCCGTGATCGCCAGAAAAAAGTTTTTGGTGAGTTTAAATCCAAACTCACACGCGATGATCACGCGGTGCGCGCCGACCATCTGATATGGAATGGACGGAGCCATTTCACAAAAGCACGAGCTCTCCTCCCGCTTATGGCATCAGATGAGCGTAAACTTATGGATGCCCGCATCCGAGTCGCGGCGAATCGCTCCGGCATGGACTCGGCCATCAAAGCCGTCCCCGTTAAATATAAAGAGGATACAGGCTTACTTTTTGAACGTGCAAAATGGCGTCGCAAAAAGAAAACTAAGAAATATGCTCTACCAGTTTACAAAAACGTAAAAATAGCTCCTCTCAGCGAACCAGGTCGAGAAGCGCTCTGGCGTGAAGAAAAACTGATGGCCTATTGGCTGATTAGCGAGAAACGCTATCAAGATGCTTATCATCTTACCCTTAATCATGGTTTTGAACGTGGGACTGAATTTGCCGAAGCCGAATTTTTGGCAGGTTGGTTAGCCCTACGTAAACTCAACAATCGAGTAGCCGCCGAGCAACATTTTCGTAATTTGGCAGAAGCCGTCTCAACACCCGTCTCTTTGGCCAGAGGGTATTATTGGTTGGGACGCTCTCAATCGGGAACAAATCGCCTGCAATCTTTTCAAAGAGCGGCGCAATATCCCAATACTTTTTATGGTCAACTGGCTCTGACACAATTGAATGATGGTGTGCCGCTACTGGTCCTTCCTTCCGAAGCCTCTTACGGCACTGCTTTAGCCATGCTGAGTGTAGATCGCCGGGTAAAAGCAATGAAGCTATTGGCTGAAGCTGGAGAAGAACGGCTTTATTCACAATTCTCATTTCATTTAGATGATGTCCTTGAAACGCCGGAGGATTTATCAGCCTTAGCCCAGATAGCCAAAGACTATGGGTATATGCGCCCCTCTTTGCGAGCCGCTAAACAAGCAGGTCGTTTCCAAACCATGTTGACCGAATCAGGCTATCCAATTGTGCAAGTGATTGAGAATATGCCCGACACATTCGAGAAAGCTTTCGTCTACGCTATCGCCCGTCAAGAGACAGAGTTTGAAACCAACGCTGTCAGTTCTGCGCGAGCCTATGGTTTGATGCAGATGATTAATGCGACGGCGAAATATACCGCCCGTAAACACCGTATTCCCTATAGTCAGTCCCGCCTCTTGACTGATGCTGATTATGCGGCGACGCTAGGGGCACACCATTTAAACGATTTACTCGCGCGTTGGGATGGTTCCTACGTCTTAGCCGCCGTCTCATATAACGCTGGGCCGCATCGTGCGCGGCAGTGGATAAAGAAATATGGCGACCCAAGAACCGGAGAAATTGACCCAATTGATTGGATTGAAGCCACCCCATTCTCTGAGACCAGAAATTACGTGCAGAGAGTTATGGAGAATATGCAGGTCTATCGTGCTCGACGAAACGGTAACATCCATCCGCTTCATTTGGAACGCGACTTACGCTCAGGTCAGCAATAACAGCTAATATCGATCTAAGGCGAATTGCAGCATATTCTCATCCACATTTCCACCGGATGCCAAAGCCACGACTGTCTGATCAAGAGGAAATGGCTTCTGAGCCATAAGCGATGCAATGGCCACGGCTCCCCCTGGTTCAACGGTTAAATCGAGTTCTCGCTTCACTAAAGCCATAGCTTTTAAACAGTCATCATCCGATGCCGTGAAAACAGCCGATAAGAACTTGGAGTTTACGGACCAAGTCAACTCACCAGGCTGAGGCGTCATAATTGCATCGCAAATTGACGGCGGAGAATGTATGAGTTTCACCCGCTCGTTCCGCGCCAAAGACAGCTGATGATCATTATAGTCGACGGGTTCTGCCCCATAAATATTCATCTCGGGCCTTAACTCTCCTAACGCCAGACTAATACCTGCGCACATACCGCCCCCGCCCAAACATACGATAACGGAGGCCGCATCCGGTGCTTGCTCCGCAATTTCTATCCCGATAGTGCCCTGCCCCGAAATAATGTGAACGTCATCATAAGAAGGCACTAGCACGCGCCCGCTTGTCTTGGAGATTTCAGAGGCGATGTCCTCTCGGCTCTCTTTTAATCGGTCATAAAACCTAATCTCGGCTCCGTAAGAGAGTACCTTTTCAATTTTTACCTTGGGCGCGTCCTCAGGCATAACAATAATCGCGGGTATTGAAAGTTCCTTGGCAGAGATCGCAACGCCAATGGCATGATTGCCCGAAGAAAAAGCGACAACTCCGGTGTTACATTGTTCCGATGACAACTGTGAGAGACGATTTCTCGCGCCTCTGTATTTAAAAGCATTGCCCTTTTGCAGAGGCTCCGCCTTTACAAGCACTTTGCACCCGCAAGCTGCATCCAAGTCATCAGACCGAAGAAGGGGCGTCCTCACAGCGTGCCCCGCCAATCTCTCGGACGCAGCCATTACACTTTCAAAATCAGGTGCTGAATGTGTCATTTTGCTCTCCTCGGACGCTGCTTCGCCATTGACCCTAGACGCCCCGCATGGAAATAAAAGCGCAAATAAAGTCAAAAAAAGAGGATGACCGATGCAAGGTTTGATGATGAAGCATGAGTTGATGATCAGTGACCTGATCGAACATGCCGCAACTGTTCACAGAGACAGAGAAATTTACACATTGAACACGGATATGACGGAGCACCGTTACAGCTGGTCAGACTGTGCCGTTCGAGTACGAAAACTTGCGAATGCTCTCTTGAAAGCTGGCATTAAAAAAGGCGACCGCGTCGCGACCATTGCGTGGAATAACTACCGCCATGTCGAAATTTATTACGCCGTTTCATCGATTGGCGCGATAGTTCACACGATTAACCCCAGACTTAAGCCCCAACAGATTGCATGGATGGTCAACCACGCCGAAGACACGATGTTGATGTTCGATACAACGTTTGGGCCTATCATTGATGGCGTTTCCGCCGCCTGTCCAAGTGTTAAGAAATGGGTTTGCCTGACGGATAAGGCCGGCATGCCTGAGTATAAAACAGATGTTGAAGACTATGAAAGCTTCATCGCTGACGCCTCTGAAACAATAGAGTGGGAACGGTTTGACGAAAACACAGCTTGTACGCTTTGTTACACCTCTGGCACGACGGGTGATCCCAAAGGCGTTCTTTACTCGCACCGCTCAACAATACTCCATGCTATGGCAGGGAGCATGCATGACGTGATTGGCGGCGGTGCGTGCGACTCTGTTCTCGCCGTGGTACCGATGTTCCATGTTAGTGCGTGGGGTCTTGTCTATTCAGCCGCGATGGTGGGCGCGAAACTCGTCCTTCCGGGGCCCGGACTGGACGGCGCCAATATGTGTAAAATGATTAATCAAGAAAAAGTCACATTAATGGCGGGTGTTCCGACTGTTTGGCTGGGTATCTATAACCACGCCAAAACGAATGACATCGAACTCTCGACGGTGAAGAAAGCTCTCGTTGGCGGATCAGCTTTGCCTGAGTCGCTTCTACGTGCTTATGAACTTGAGCTTGGCATTCCCATGCAACAAGGGTGGGGCATGACCGAAACATCCCCGTTAGGCGTGACATACGCGCCTTATCCCGGCACAGAAAATGACCCGTTTGAGAAGAAAGTTGCAACAAAGCTTCTCGCTGGCCGCCGATTATTCGGGGTTGATATGCGAATCGTTGATGATGAGGATAATATCCTACCGCAAGACGGAGAGGCCGAAGGTCACCTTCATGTGCGCGGCCCTTGGATTTCATCTGCTTATTTCAAAGGCGCCGGCAAGGACAGTTTCACAGAAGACGGCTGGTTTAAAACTGGCGACGTTGGCGTATTGCACCCAAAAGGCTATCTCGAAATTACAGACCGCTCCAAAGACGTCATTAAATCTGGCGGCGAATGGGTCAGTTCCATCGAAGTCGAAAACGCAGCCTCTGATCACCCTGATGTCGCCATGGCCGCCTGTATCGGTATTGCGCATGAAAAATGGCAAGAACGCCCTTTCCTCATCGTCCAACCCGTTCCAGGCAAGTCACCAGATAAGGATGAGATTAAAGCCTGCATCACCAAGAAATGCGCGAAATGGTGGCTCCCCGATGCTATCGTTTTCCAAGACGAACTCCCCTTGGGCGCAACGGGCAAGGTACTGAAGCGCGAATTAAAAGTAATTTACAAAGACGAATATGTGAAGGCGGGTCAAAAATAGACACGTCTCCTTCACTCCTTACCTTTTACCGTAAAGGCGTTTTCGCCTTTACGGCCCTCTCCTTGATTGCAGTGTTGGCGATATTTTCAGAAGACGCCGCTGCAAAAAACAAGCCTAAAACTACTAAGACCGAGACCCACATGCTTGGTCTGCGTTGTGCGAATTCAAATAACATCATTACGCGATCTCGCTTGGCGGTGCTCGACGTCGATTGGACAAAGAAAACTGATTACGCTTTGGTCAGCGGCCACGGCCTGCCCTTGCAACGTCCCTGTAAAGCTCACGACTTTAACGGCAATGAGCAAATCGTTGAAAAAATTGGATATTCCTCAAATTTCGAGGCTGGAACACAGGATGATTGGGCACTCATCAGCTTCAAACGTCTGCCCACTAAAGACCTTGTGCGATACCCACTCGTCCCGATTTCTAAGCGCGTCGAAAACTTAAAAAGAGCACCTGTTTCATTCGCCAAAGCCAGAGGTCTCCCTGAGAATAATCAGGAGTGCCACCTTATCCCAACCGACCTATATGCCAGCGAAAACATATTCATGTTTCATAATTGTCGGTCAATCCCCGGACAATCCGGCTCACCTGTTACTTATACATTTGAAGGACAAGACTATCTCGTAGGCTTGCATTTGGGCCGCGCTTGGTTTCTTCAATCACCAGAAACAGGACGTCCCGCAGTTCTGGGCTATCTCTCTTTGATGAATTCAGAAATGGTCGAAGATATTCGCACGATTGTTGAGGCCCGCTCCCCGATCTAAGTCTTTCCTTCACCCACGCCGAACAGCTTCCCTTTTTCGGTAAAAAGAACAAGCGAGAGGCTTACTAAACCTAAAAGGATATACGCCAATAAAATTGGACGAACTGTCCCGTCAAACATCTGAGCTACGGCAATACCCAAAAGGCTCGACAAAATCGAAGTGCAAAACCCGTATACCGCATTGGCCGTACCCGCAATTTTCTCCATTGGTTCTAATGCAAGCGACGCAAAGTTAGCCCCAATCATCCCAAAACAACCGAAGGTCAGGGCAAAAAGAATATAGAAGACCCAGAAATTTTCTCCCATGAATTGCATCACTCCAAAATTCAATGCGGATAAAGAGATGAAAACAATCACAATCGCATGGGAAATACGTCTCATACCGAAACGTCCGACGGCGCGGCTGTTTGCATAAGTCATAACGGCCAACATCCCGGCAATACCGGCGAACCAAATCCAGAACTTGTCGCCACGTCCGAAGACTTCGTCAAAGATTTGTTCTGACGCGCCGATAAAAGCAAATAAACATCCAAAAATAACACCGCTCGCCAACATATACCCAAAGCTAATACGATGGGTCAGCACGACTTTGAACGATTCAAAAACAGTTTTCAAACTGAGAGGGCGTTGGTCTGATTTGGACAGGGTCATGGGGACACGAATACTAATCCAAATCAGAAGAATAGTCGAGAAAATCCCTAAAACGCCAAAGGTCCACGTCCAGGGCAATTGTGTCATAACTAGAGTTCCGATGGCCGGAGCCAAAATCGGAACAATCATAAAAACTGTGTAAACAAGAGACAAGATACTCGCCATAGCGCGCCCTGCTGAAACATCACGTATAATGGCCCCAGCGGCAACGCGAGATGCAGCACAAGTTGAGCCCTGTAAGAACCTCAATAGCAGCAACATTTCGAAACTAGGAGCAATCATACATAAGAACGAAAAAATTACGTAACCAACCAAGCCGATTTGAAGTAAAATCTTACGACCAAACCTGTCGGAAATTGGGCCAAAAATCAGTTGCGGGAACCCAAACCCCAAGACAAAGGCAAAAATCACAAATTGCTGATGGTTTTCCTGTTCGAGGTTATAATGCGTTCCAATGATTTCCAACGCAGGCAACATAATATCAATGCCTAACGCCTGCATACCGAAAACAGCCGCCATCATTGCGACAAACTCCCAAAGGGGAATTGGCAACTTCATCTGATCGCGGTTTATGGAAGCTGTCTTAGGCACAGCCGCGCTATGCGCCCCAAGCTCATTTTTCGCAATAGCTTTATAGATGTAAGACACAGGTTTTCGCGTTGAGTGTCTTCAAAATCTCTTGAGTTTAGGTCCGGGTCCAGGTCTGGGCTCGAATGAAATGAGGGGCTATTTTTCACTCTAGATGCGACCAAGTCTTCAGTCCTACCCTCAATCCGTTACCAAGCCATCCTAACGTTCTCTATCTTTAAACATTACATGCCCACGCGCCAAAGGCTCGGCACAGTCCCCCTGTCAAAGAGCGATGCTCACCCCCCTGAAGGCGGAGATGAGCGGAGTTAGTAGGTTAATCCATTACAGCACTATATGAATTACCCGCTCAAGGCGGATAATGACGAATAGGAACAAACGCAGAGCGCCCCTAGCCTTTACGGGCCCAGAACTTTGGGTTGTGCAACATGAGCGAAGAAACAAGCGTCACGAATAAAGCCACAGGGAAAATTTCCGTAAAAGTGATGGACATTCTGTAAAACGGATTTCCATAACGGTCCTTCATCACATTCACTTTATCGACGAAAGCGGCCAATTCTTCACCTTGCACACCTTTTTCTTTTTCAAGTGTGATCAAGTGTTCCGTGTAAACGCTGATGAAATTATTATCCGTAAAGAGCGTATAAATTTCCCAAACAAAAACATAAACGAGCGCTGCAAAGGCTGACATGGTCAAGCCCAAAAGAAAGGCTTTTGAAAAGCGAATGACACCGCCTTGCTCTTGATTACGGAATTTTTTGATCCCGAAATATATTAGTGATAGAAAGAAAAACATCAGGGCGAACCCAACAATCATTCCCCATATACTACTCTGCATGCCGAAAACGCTGTAACTAACGACCATCAAACTAATGATTAAAAGCCCCGCCAAACCGCCATATTTAAATGCGGTTTTCAAGAAGGTGTTTTTGTCTAAAGCCATGATTATTTATCCCCTATGTTATTTAAGACATCATCAGTCTAAGACTTTTCTGACGGCAATGTCTCTCCCCCGTATGGGTGAGTTTAGCATTTTCACCCTTTTGAAGGCCATGAAAACCGGTTCTTTTTTAGAGTGAGAGCTCTATGAATTTGGACACGGCTTGAGTTCGGTTATTCACGCCCAATTTGACATAGAGGTTGGCCAAATGCGTTTTAACTGTATTCGGCGAGACACTCAAATCCCGGGCGATCTCTTTATTAC
>CAZMEN010000070.1:0-5605 GCA_964565335.1 uncultured Algimonas sp.
ACAAATTCCCGTCTCTTTCAAAGACGGCGTCGTCTATCCGCGCATTATTAAGTGCCCCCCCCCCCCATTAAAACCCTGCCCTATTAAAATTAGCTTCCTCAGCCGCGAATCCACAGGGCCATCACTTTCGATTTTTTACATCGAATAATTGCTTATAATGAAACACGGCTCCCTCTTCCGGGCAATCATTGCGTATATTGAGATCACAAAGCTGTTCGCGTATAATAGGGACGAGGCGGACTTCGCCTTCCCGAAATGTAAAACCCTCAATCCTATCATGAAAAGCCTGACCGTCGACGTCTAAACAGCTTTGATCAGCAAGGCCTGTACAGGGAATTTTTTCGGGACCAATTTTGAGGATCATGGCGCGCCGTTCACCTTTTTCTCCGGGCAAGTTCCAATTCCAATACGCCGCACCGTTGAGGAGACAGCCCGTTTCATCGTCCCCGGAGAGTTGTCCGCCCGCCGCAATACACTGATCAGCGAACGCCTTCATTGTTTTGGTAGAGGAGGATGTTTTGACAGACGGACTCTTTTCGCTGAAAATAATTGAGGCCACGACAAGGACAAGTCCGAACGCCCATAACATCGCCTTCCGATTGCGAAGAAGTAACCTCAACACTGTGATGAGGCCTTTTAAAAGCCTCATGATAGCGGAGCTTTTAGGCCTGACTTTAAACGCAATGCGTTCAAACCTGTTCTCTTCGGGTATATCGGCAAAGTCAGGTGCAGTTTTGCCAAATGCCGATTCAAATTCCAGAAACGCATTACGGAAAAACAGGTTAGGCGGCGTGCCTTCGGGTGTTGACCGCACAGTCTCAAAAACAACTTGCCCCCCGATCTCTCCTTCGCGGTAATGCCAGTAAGGGTGCAGGGTCAGAGGCGTCGCCTCTGTTTGCAGGGCCTCCCATGCCGTAAAATTATGGACAACATCCTCACCCGCCTCTTCGCCGTCCATTAAGATGCGGGTGGCGGATATCTCCGACACAATCTGACGGGCTTGCTCATCATTGACAGGGTCGCCCTGTTCATGATCAGCCTTAAACCGTAGACGTAATAATTTTCCTTGCTCAGCCGTCACGGCAAAATCGCAACTCTCATCATTACTGTAAACACATAAAACCCGCGTTGAGAAGGCGTGGCTGAGCGCCAAAGCGTCTTCTAGAATTTCATCATGGATAAGGGTGTCTTTAAGCCGTTTTTTATGCCGGGCCTGTAACGCTTTGAGAGATAAAAAATCAGGCTTAAAAGGAATGTTGCAAATACGGTGATAATCACTTCCAAACCCGTCTCGTTCAAAATTATCAACGGCCCCATCTGTCAGAAAATATAATCTGGTTTGAGTATCAAGAAAAAGATTATATCCGCCAACGGCATATTTATCGAGGGCGTCGATATCCGGTTTATCGCGAAGAACAGTGATGCGAAGCTCAAGCATAGGCGAATTTAACCCCTGCTAAGAACGACAACAAGGGCTTAGTCTTTATCCTTGAACTGATACCCGACTTCAAACTGTGTTTAGCGAACCGGAATCGAACCGCTGACATAAAAAAGCCCGCCTAAGCGGGCTTTCCTAACATCATTTAGAGATAAGCCTAGAACCGCGTTCCGATAGAGAAGCGCAGATTGCGTCCCTGTAAGGGCACAACATCTTTGAGGAAAGACGCATGTTGGCGCGCTTCCACATCAAAGGCATTCATCAACGCAACACTGACACGCACAGGCTTATCATTCACGACGGGCTTCCACGTCACAAACAAATTAGTGAGAGCATAGTCCTCAGTCGGAAGTTCAAACTCACTAATCTTGTTTTGCTCTGCCGCATAATCAAGTTCCGCCCGTAATTTGAACAAGTCCGACTCGGCTTCAATGCCGCCCAATACAGAGAGCGGAGGAATGCGCGGCAGATTACCGCTATCAGTTTTCGCCCGCACATATTCGACCAAACCATCGACCTTCACATCAAACGGGCCCATCGTTGCAACATCAAACCCGCCTTGCACTTCGAAACCTTGGAAGGTTGCGTCATCTGCTTGGTATTGAAACACGTCCAAACCATCTTCTTCTTCGCCGGTCGCCAGCTCAAAGATGTAGTCACTATAATCTGTATAGAACACATTTAAGGTCAAGAAGTGGCCATCTTCTCGATGGCGAATAGCGGCTTCCACGCCTGTCGCTGTTTCCAAACCTAATGTAGCGTCGCCGAGCTCAAACTGTTCTGTGGCCAAATGCGGACCGTTGGAGAAAAGCTCTTCCGTCGTCGGGGCCCGCTCCGTGCGGAAAACCGTACCGCCAATACGCAGCGCGTCATTGACGTGGACATCACCGCCCGCAGAGAGGCTGAGGCCATCAAAGCTAAGCGTATCGCCTGTTACGGAATTTTCCTGATCCGTGCGTTCAAATCTTGCCGCGCCTTCGAGGTGCAAGCCGCCAAGGGTCGCTTCTTGGAATGTATAAAGACCATATTGGTTTGTTTCTGTCGGCGGGACGAAAGCTTCCTCGCCCACAGCGGAAAACTCGCGATCGCGAATCTGAAGCCCATAAGCGGCGCGCCAGCCATCGCGTTCTCTTTGAATGGCTTCGGCGCGGATTTCATAGCCTTCATTCGTAAAAACAGTGCCGACTTCGCCGGGGCCTTCAAATTCAGTATGTTCATAATCCGCATAACCCGCAAAGAGTTGAAGCGTTTCAAAGAAGCCGTCGACATTGAGACGTCCGTTCACATCAATACGGGTTTGCTCCAAACCGATTGTGACATTTTCTTCTTCCTCTTCTTCATGATCATGATCCTCGTCTTCATCATCATGGTCTTCATCGTCGTGGCCTTCTTCTTCATGGTGATGATGGCCGCCTGGAATTCCGTAATCCGATTCAAAGCGGTGCACCGCCACGCCAATAAAGCCGCGCTCTCCGACATAGGATAGGCCGCCCGTTAAGGATTTGGTTTCAGTTGCTGAGTTTTCGAGAGTGCCGAAGGCTTCTTCTTCGTCTTCGTCATGCTCATCTTCGTCGTGATCATCATCCTCATGTTCTTCTTCCTCGGCCTCTTCTGCGGCGCGGAAAGCAGCGCTTTCTGCAAATCCGGGAATATCGTAATCATCCGTTTTCTTATAAGTGCCGTCCAAGTGGAGAACAAAATTACCCAAGGCTTGATCCGTAGACACCGCAATCTCCCGGCCGTCATCAACGGTTGACCCGCCAAAACGCAAGGACGCATCAAATCCGCCCTCAGGCAGGCTGTCGGGAATACGGCCGTCAATGACATTGACCACACCGCCTGCGCCGGAAGACCCGTAA
The DNA here is from genome assembly GCA_964565335.1 of uncultured Algimonas sp. Classification (GTDB taxonomy): domain Bacteria; phylum Pseudomonadota; class Alphaproteobacteria; order Caulobacterales; family Maricaulaceae; genus Litorimonas. Next base: position 3,298 of record CAZMEN010000070.1, read on the forward strand.
CGCAAAAGAGCCGCACCGCGCAAAACTTCAATCCGCTCTGCTTGGGCTGGTTCCGCCGCGACGGCATGGTCAGGGGAGGCAGAGGCGGCGTCAATCGAGCCGACACCATTGGTCAGCACGCGCACACGGTCGCCGCCTTGGCCGCGCAGAATTGGGCGAGACGCCCCTGCGCCGAAAAATGTCGAGGATACGCCAGGTTCTGATTTCAGGGTTTCGCCGATTGTACTCGCGAGGCGGTCAGCGAGTTCATCCCCGCTTAAGACCGAGACGCCGGTAATAGCTTCGTCGACAGAGCGGTTAAGGGGGGACCCTGTTACGATAATCTCATCGATTTCGGAATCAAGGTTTTGCGCCAAGGCAGGCGCGGAGAGGGAGAGACTAGCCGTAAGGGCTGTGCAGTATAATAAAGAGGTACGCGTCATGATGTAGACTTTCAATCTATAAACAAAAGGCTCCTTCATGCGTCAGGGAACGTACCCAGAGCAGGAGCGATGAGAGGGGAAGGTTTGTTTACAAAGTGAAAGGCGGCGCACGCGGCGGCGGAGCCCGCCCTTGCGGCGTGATATATAAGGCCGATGAAAAAACGGCGTCATAATGGGCCGGTTTTGGAGCTTGCGAAAACTCAGACACCGGCAAAACAGGCAGAAGAGCCATATCCTCTTCGGCAAGAACCGTGACCGCACAAGCAATGCCGTCATGTTCATGCGGGCCGTCGCCATAGCTGGCGGCATGCGCCATAGAAAAGGATTGCGCCCAAAGGAACCAAATTGCCAAAAGAGCCATAGCGGCCCGTCTGACATAAGCCCGCTTCACAGGCGCAGACAGATATGTTCGGTTGGAATTCACTTTATGCCATTACAATACAAGACATCACATCAGCAAGAGAGTATTTAATGACGAATATGTTATCTTCTTGAAGTGTTATGGCTCAGGCCGAATTTGGCGTTGCACCGCAATCATGCAAAAGACTTAAGACGCATTTAACCCTTAAGCGCCGCCGCTTGTGCCTTGCACAATTCCTCAATGCCTTTCGCCGCCAGGCGCGTCAGCTCTGCCATTTCGGACGCCTTGAATGGGACATCCTCGGCGCTCGCTTGGACTTCGATAATGCCGCCGTCTTCGGTCAGGACAAAGTTCGCATCCGCCTGCGCGGCGCTGTCTTCGACATATTCCAAATCAAGGCGACAGGTGCCGTCAACAATACCGCAAGACACAGCCGCCATTTTATCGGTCACAGGGTTCTCAGCAATTAGCCCCTTCTCCACCAAACCTGCACAAGCCTGAGACAAAGCAACCCACGCGCCCGTGATAGACGCTGTGCGCGTGCCGCCATCAGCCTGCATGACGTCACAATCAATTATGATTTGGCGCTCACCCAGTTTTTTCAAATCAATCGCCGCGCGCAAAGACCGTCCGATGAGGCGCTGAATTTCAACCGTGCGTCCGCCTTGTTTACCCCGCGCAGCTTCGCGGTTATTTCGGGAATGTGTGGCACGGGGCAACATGCCATATTCCGCCGTCACCCAGCCTTTGCCTGAGCCCTTCATCCAGCGCGGCACATTTTCATCAACAGACGCTGTACATAAAACATGGGTCTCGCCCATCTTGGCCAGACAAGACCCTTCCGCATAACGGGACACACCTGCCTCTAGGGACATAGGGCGTAATTCATCAAGGGCACGGTTTTGAGGGCGCATGGAAGACTCCGGTAGAAAATTATCAACGAGGGTTGAGTTTTATCTGCCTTAGACGGCAGCGCTCTTTTGAGCAATGGCAAAGGGGTAATGAATGAGGCGCAGGGGAAATACGGGTCTATTGCCTAATAACCCGATTGATTACGGAGACACTCTTATTAATCGCAAGGCTTCAATTTATGGTTTTCATAAAAAGTGATGGCGATAATTTACGTTAACACTTGAAATGCCCACATAATTGCGCCTTAAAAGCGACATGCAAAATAAAAAACTTCTTTCGACCCTGCTTATGGCTGGCACAGCGCTTTTAGTGGCTTGCGGTGATAAGGATAAAACATCAGACTCGAAGTCAGCGGAAGTACCGGTGGCTTTTCTTTCTACTTATGAACCCATGCCGTCCGAGACGACCTTTATTTCCGGCGCGAGCCTGATTGACGGTGTCGGCGACACCATCACCACAGGTAATGTCGTTATTACGGATGGCCGCATCACTGCCATGGGCGCGGATGTAACGGCCCCTGACGGCGCAAAGACCATTAGCGGCGAAGGCCGTTTCGTTACGCCGGGCATTATTGATATCCACTCTCACCTTGGCAATTACGCCTCCCCTGATG
>CAZMEN010000070.1:5615-14049 GCA_964565335.1 uncultured Algimonas sp.
AAGTCACCAGCCCTATCACATCCGAGGTCGACGCCGAACATGGCGTCTGGCCACAAGACCCGGGCTTTGATGAAGCACTGCAAGGCGGGATTACGACACTCCACATTTTGCCGGGTTCTGCCAATTTGTTTGGCGGTCGCGGCGTAACCCTGCGCAATGTGCCTTCTCGCACGGTTCAAGGCATGAAATTCCCTGATGCGCCTGATACGCTGAAAATGGCCTGCGGTGAAAACCCGAAACGGGTTTACGGCAATAAGGGCGGCCCCGGCTCTCGCATGGGTAATGTAGCGGGTTACCGAAAAAATTGGATTAAAGCCGCGGAGTACAAAAAGAAACGCGACAAAGGCGGCGATAGTTTTAGCCGTAATCTGCAAATGGAAACATTAGCCGATGTGCTGGACGGTAAAATTCTTGTCAATATGCATTGCTATCGCGCCGATGAAATGGTGCAGATTTTGGATATCGCCAAAGAATTCAATTACAAGGTCACGACATTCCATCATGCTGTCGAGTCTTATAAGATTGCTGACATCTTGGCCGAGAATGATGTCTGTTCCGCCATGTGGGCAGACTGGTACGGATTTAAAATGGAATCCTATGACGGCATTCGCGAAAATGTGCCTTTCGTCCATGCAGCGGGCGCTTGCGCGATGATCCATTCTGATGATCAGGATAACATCCAACGCTTGAACCAAGAAGTCGCTAAGACATGGGCTGACGGCAATCGCGCGGGACTAGACATTTCCAAAGCAACCGCGTGGAAGTGGCTCTCTACCAATCCCGCCAAAGCGCTCGGTATCTTGGAAGAGACAGGCACTTTAGAAGTCGGCAAACGCGCCGATATCGTGATTTGGTCTGGCGATCCGTTCTCGACCTATAGCCGCCCTGATACGGTTATGATTGACGGCGCTATCGCCTTTGACCGTACGACAGGATTAAAACCGAAGAGCGATTTCCGCCTCGGCCAAGGTAAAGCACCGGGAGATGACTCATGAGTATTCGTTCTAAACTCCTCTCCGCAGCGCTAGCAACGGCTCTAAGTGCTGGACTGGCAACATCGGTCTTTGCCCAAGATCTGCTCATCAAAGACGCAACAGTTGTCATTCCTGATGGACGCTCCGCTGATACGGATGTTCTCATTCAAGGCGGGCGTATCATTGCTATCGGTACGGATATTGCCGCGCCCACTGGCGTGCCCGTCCATGACGGAACAGGGCATTGGGTTTCTCCGGGATTGTTCGCGTCTTACTCGGCCTTGGGCCTTGTAGAAGTCGGCGCCGAAGGCTCGACCAATGACACAACAGCTTCGGGCGCGAAAACATCCGTCAGTGAACGCGCCGTGGATAGTTTCAATCCCCGTTCGGTTCACATCGCAAATGTGAAGCGCCGCGGCATTACGCATATGGTCTCAACTGGCTCTGCCTCGGGTGACTCTATTTTTGCGGGCACTGGACTGATTGCTTCAACCGAAGGGGATTTCGATTCAGTCGTCAAAGACGCCGCTTTTGTACATGTCGCCTTAGGCGAAACAGGCAGTAACCGCGCTGGCGGCTCTCGCGCTGCTGCGATTGCGCAATTACGGGCCGCCTTGAGCGATGCCTTAAATTACCGCACAAAATATAGCTCCCCGACAGATGGGGATGCTCTGGCCCGCCTAGATGCCGCCGCGCTCTCGCCTGCGGCGCGAGGCAATATTCCGCTATTAATCAGCGCGAACCAAGCCTCTGACCTCTTGACGCTAACGCGTCTCAAAAAAGAGTTTCCCCGTCTGAATATGATTGTTGTGGGCGGAGCCGAGGCCTGGCAAGTCACAGATGCGCTTAAAGAGGCAGGCATTAAAATCATACTCGATCCTGTTCAGAACCTCCCTGAGGGATTTGAACAACGCGGCGCGAGCTATGACAATGTTATGATTTTGGACGCAGAAGGCGTAGATTATGCTATATCCAATCTCAGCTCTTTCCGTGTAGCCAAAGCTGCCCCGATTAATCAACATGCGGGGAATGCCGTGGGCAATGGTCTAGATTGGGATAAGGCTTTTGCAGCCATTACGTCGACACCCAGAGCCTGGTTCGGGCTACCGAGGTCCGAAATTCAAACAGGGCCAATCTCAACATTAGTTGTTTGGGACGGCGATCCATTGGAAGCCACATCTGCCCCTTTAAAGCTTTGGATTGACGGCGAGGAGCAAAGCCTCACTAGCCGCCAGACATTATTACGGGACCGGTATAACCCGACCTCAACCGATACAAGGCCGCATAAATATCGGAATTAGGCGTGGTCTAATTCATAAGCTTTAGAATCAAGAAGGGCGGGTTGTTAATCAAAACAACCCGCCCTTTGTTTTTGATATTGAGCGTAATTTAGTTTTTCACCGGGTTTCCAAAAATATCCAACTCCACGACATCGCCCTTACCGCTCTCTGTTGCGAAAGCCTGAACAGGGGCAAGTTGTGTCGCTTTATCGCCGACGATCAAATAGGTCATCTTCGGCTCGACCAGATATTTTTCTGCCGTGTTTTGAAAATCTTCGACAGTCATGGAGAGGAGTTCGGCTTGTTCCTCTTCGACATAGGAATCAGATTTTCCGTATTTGCTGATAACCCGCAACGTGCCGAGCTTCGCGCCAAGGCTTTCAAAAGCCCGCGTCTTTCCTTTGACAATTTTCTGCTGCGTAATCTCTCGATCGGATTCGTCAAAATCTGGGCCATGAGCGGTAATCATATCCCGCATAATCTCAAGTGAGGGCTGCGTCGCATTCGCGCGAACGGATGTGCGGGCCCGCCATGGCTGGGCCATTGTGCCGCCCGAAACACCCGAGCCTGCACCGTAGGTATAACCTTTTTCAATCCGCAGCATTTGGCCCAAATCACCGCTAATGCCGCCGCCAAGTTTCTCATTCGTGAAATCCAGTTTGTTGGCGTCAGCATCCGTTGACGCCACAGTCAATCTACCGATTGTAATCACGCTCTGCTTACTGCCCGGAACGTCAATAAAAAAGACTTTGCCTTCATTGGATTGGGCCGGAATGGCCGCTTTGGAGAGGGGCGCTTTGTTCGTTCCAAGAGAAGAGGCCAAGTTTTTCAACGCTTTTTTCGCACGCGCCGGATCAATGTCTCCAGCGATATGAATGGCCGCTTTGGCCGTTAACAGCGTCTCATGCGCCGCTTTCATATCGGGCATTCCAAGGCCTGAAACAGTGTCAGCCGTACCGCCCATTGGGCGCCCCAGAGGGTGAGACGGAGAGTATATAAGCTTGCCAAAGGCCTGAGCCGCGATCGCGTTCGGATTAGCCTCGCGCCCTTTAATGCGGGTCAATGTTGCAGATTTGACGCGCTCAAAATCTTCGTCTTCAAAACGCGGGTTCATCAACATTTCTTGAACTAAGGCCACTGTGGGCTCAAAATTCCGCGCCAGTGTCGTCGCGCTGATACGGGTTTCTTCGCGTCCTGAGGACACGCTAATGCCCGAGCCAAGTAAACCGATGGCCTGCTCCAACTCTGCGGCCGTTTTATTGGCCGTGCCTTCATTCACCAGCGCGGCCAATAAGGAGAGCGCGCCCGAATTTTCAGCCTCTTCCGTCCACATGCCGCCCTGCAAAGTAACATCAAAGGTGACCAAAGGAATTTCGTCATTTTCAATGCCGTATACTTCGACGCCATTGCCGATGTCTGCGCGCCAGATTTCAGGCATTTGAATCAGCGGTAAGTCTCCGAAAGGCGGCTCGCTACGATCAAATTTTGTCACTGTTTTCTCGAACTCGCCAATGTCGCCCGATGAAACTTTTTCATTGGCTTTACCTGCGGTGACTTCTTCAATCCAAACGGTGGCCAAGCTAGACTCTTCCAACGCCAAATTTGCCTGTCCTTTCGGTACAAAGCTCGTTTGGAGTGAGGGCTTATCTTTTATATATTTGCGGTAGACCGCCATTATTTCATCGGCAGTTACGGCCTGGAGTTTCGCAGCTTCTTTCACCGCATAGGCCGGGTCACCTGCAAACTCATTCGCTTGGGCGAGTTGACGGCCTTTGCCCAAAATTGTTGCGACGCGGTTGTAGAGGATAGTTTCCTGCTCGGCTTTGATACGCTCCAAATCTTTGGCATCAATGCCATTGGCTTCAAAATCGGCCAAGGCCGCCTCGATGGAGGTGTATACATCATCCAAATCAACACCCGCTTTGGCCCGCACACGGAATACAAATTCTCCGGCGAGTTCCATACTATTATTATAAGCCGACACGCTTGGCGCGAGCTTATCTTCGGCCACCAATTGATTAAACAGGACAGAGTTTTTACTCCCCGCAATAATCTGGCCGAGAACATTCAAAGCTGTTTCATCTTTGTGAAAGTCTTCTACAGTCGGGAAGGTTAGGCGCAACTCTGGCAGTTTGGCAAAGTTATCTTCAAAGAAAAGCCGCTTATCCGCTTCTAATGTAACGGGCATAGGCGGCAGAGGCTCTATATCTTTCCCGCGCGGAATTTCACCGAACCATTGCTGGACTTTGCGCTTGGTCTCTTCAATGTCGATATCCCCGACAATAGACAGCGTGGCATTATTCGGGCCATAGTTTTCAGCATAAAACTCTTTGAGGTCGTCCAACGTTGCGGCCTGTAAATCGGGCAAGGACCCAATAACAGTCCAGCTATAAGGATGGCCTTCGGGGTAAAGGTTTTTACGGATAACTTCGCCCGTATAGCCATAGGGCGCGTTATCGACACGCTGGCGCTTTTCATTCTTCACGACCTGTTTTTCGCGGTCAAGCGCCGCTTGGGTCACGGTATTAATCATGTAGCCGAGGCGATCACTATCAATCCAAAGAATTTTATCAAAGGCGTCTTTGGGCACGACTTCGTAATAAATTGTCCCGTCACTCCATGTCCCGCCATTCCGCTGACCACCCCATTCGGGAATAGCTTTGCGGTTCCAGCCGCGCGGAACATTCTCGGAATCATTAAACGCCATATGTTCAAAGAAATGTGCAAAACCTGTTCGGCCCGGCTTTTCGCGGCTGCTGCCCGCGTGAATGATTGTCGTCACCGCGACGATGGGGTCGGATTTATCAACGGAGAGAATAACTTCCAGCCCGTTATCCAACGTAAATTTTTCATACTCCAGCTTGAACTCGGATTTAGCGGCCGTCGCCACGGCTTCGCTCTTATCGGCTGACCCGCTATTGCACGCACTCAGCCCAATGAATGAGACACTCCCTAAAAGCGCCAAGCCCAATGCCAAATTTGATTTGATTTTCATTCTGTCCCCACATGAATAGACTTTTCAACTGAAGCGGGTTTAGCGGATGAAATTGAAAAGTCACCCCTCCCGGCGAATCCTCAAAATCACGCTTTATAGAGCTTAGGAAAGACGGCTGTTTTCTTCACCACGCCATAAGCAAAGCTCGTATCAATAGAAGCAATACCGCCAATCGGATGAAGCGAGCGGCGGACAAAGGCTTCATAATCGTTCAGGTCTGCCACGATCACTTTTAAAAGATAATCTGCCCGCCCCGTCATAACGTAACATTCCAGCACATGATCGGTCTTGGCGATTCTTGTCTCAAAATTCTGCACGGCGTCTTCGGTATGTTTTTCGAGTTGCACCCGGACAAAAACCGTAACGGGCAGGCCGTACGCCTTGGAATCCACATCCACGCTATACCCTTGAATGACGCCTGATTTTTCCAAGTTTCGCAGACGCCGCAAACAGGGCGAGGGCGAGAGATTGACCTTCTCGGCTAAATCCTGATTGGTCATTCGGCCATCAGATTGCAATGCTCGAATGATTTGGCGGTCTTTACTGTCCATTATACCCTCTTATTAGCAGTATATGCTAATTATCTACCTTAATGGGCTATAAATAGCACATTAAAGCTGCGTGGCCTAGCACATAATGTCAACAACGGATGGAGCCGCGTTAGAGGTTTGAATGGCGAATGATAATCACGGGTTTTCGACACGGGCTATTCATCAAGGGTATGACCCTTTAGCGCATGAAGGCGCGCTGACGCCCCCTATTCATTTTACCTCTACCTATGCTTTCGACACGGTCGAAACAGGCGGGGCTTGTTTTGCAGGAGAGCAAGCAGGTCATGTCTATTCCCGCATCTCAAACCCTACGCTCTCTATATTAGAAGAACGCATGGCGTCACTGGAAGGGGCCGAAGCCGCCTTGGCTGTCGGGTCAGGCATTGGGGCGATTACATCAACGCTGTGGACTTTATTAAAGGCCGGTGATGAAATTATCGTCGACAAGACGCTTTACGGCTGCACCTTTTCTTTCTTGCACCACGGCCTCGCAAAATTCGGCGTGACAATCACGCATGTAGATTTGACCGATCCAGATACGCTTGCGCAGCATTTTGACCCCAATGTTAAGGTCGTGTATTTTGAAACGCCCGCCAATCCGAATATGCGTCTGGTGGATATTGCTGCCGTATCCGCCCTCGCCAAAGCGCATGGCGCTTTGACTCTGGTCGATAATACTTATGCCACGCCTTATTTGACGCAGCCCATTAAACTGGGCGCAGATATCGTTGTGCATTCAGCGACAAAATATCTGGGCGGGCACGGAGACTTAGTTGCGGGCATGGTCGTCGGGTCAGCCGAGCTGATAGAGCAAATCCGTCTTGTCGGCCTTAAAGATATGACAGGCGCGGTCATGAGCCCGTTCACGGCCATGCTGATTATGCGCGGATTAAAAACGCTAGAGCTTCGTATGGAACGTCACAGCAAAAGCGCTCTCCGCGTGGCGCAAGAGCTTGAGAACTCCCCCTTTATATCAAAGGTCAGCTATCCCGGCCTGAAAAGCTTCCCGCAATATGACCTTGCAAAAAAACAGATGAAGGGCTCAGGCGGCATGATTGCCTTTGAGCTTAAAGGCGAGATTAAAGCCGGACGTGACTTCATCAATAATCTGGCCCTCATTCAATGCGCTGTCTCTTTGGGTGATGCAGAAACATTAATTCAACATCCGGCCAGCATGACCCATTCGACTTATTCCCCCGAAGAGCGGGCCAAACACGGCATTAGTGACGGGCTTATCCGTCTCTCCGTCGGGCTCGAAAGTGTTGAGGACGTCTTAGCCGACCTTCGGAAAGGTTTGGACGTCCTCACACAGCCGCGCGCGGCTTAGGTCTTAACAGGCTTAGCGGCCCAGACAGCGCCCAAAGCCAGAATGGCGGGAACCGATTGAATAAAAAATATTCCAGGCTTCACCGTCAAAGCCCCGAATATTCCGGCGACAATGATACACAGCAAAAAGAATGTTTTGATATCGCGTCTTTTTGTCATCAAGCCCCAAACCAAACCGGCGACTAAAAAACCGTTATACAAACCCTGATTGGCCGCCATAGCGGCGGTTGCGTCGGCGAAGTCAGCCGTCAGGCCAAATCTTTCTTGGACAAAAGGCGTCTTCCAGAAAAACATTTCCATCGCCAGAAACCCTGCGTGCAAAAGCGCGACAAAGGCTGTGAGAGCAGAACTTATAAATTTCATAACAATCCCTTTATAGATTTTCCCAACCTTATCAGTAAAAGACGCGCCTGTTATAAAAACTTTAGGGCGCGACATTTAGATTTCGATCAAGAGCTGATACTGCATTCTTCATGTTGAATCTGAATACCAATAAGCCCAAATAAGAAGCCTATGAGTGAGCCCTTTCCACATTTTACTTTATCCGATTTAGATATGCGCGCGCGCAGCGTCTTTCGGGATGTGGTTGAGACCTATTTAGAGTCAGGGCAGCCTGTAGGGTCAAAGACACTAGCGCTCTCTGGCGGGCGGCAACTCTCCCCTGCAACCATTCGCAATACGATGGCCGAGTTAAGCCGTTACGGCCTACTCGCCTCTCCCCACGTCAGTGCAGGGCGTATTCCGACACAAGCCGGACTTCGCCTGTTTGTAGACGGGCTTTTAGAAATTGGTGATTTGGGCCAAAGCGAGCAAGCGCGGTTGGAAGCTAAACTGGCCGCTGCCGATCAATCCTCTGAACAGTTTTTAGAGCAAGCCAGCGGCATGCTCGCCGGTTTGGCGGGCGGGGCTGGTCTAGTCCTGACTCCGCAATCAGCGAAATCCTCGCCTTTGCGTCATGTTGAATTTGTCGCTTTGGATGATGGGCAAGCTCTGGTGGTTTTGGTCTATGAAGACGGGCGGGTCGAAAACCGCCTCATGCCGCGCCCTGAAGGCTTGCTTCCTTCCTCATTAGAACGTGCAGGGAATTTCTTATCGGCCCGGCTGAAAGGGCGGCGCCTAGAAGAGGCCCGTGCAGACATTTTATTGGAAATAGCTCAGGGTCAGGCGCAGATTGACGCCGCCGCGGCGAGCCTGATTGAGCAGGGCCTCGCCTCTTGGTCGGGCGAAGCCAATGAAACGCAGACAAAACGCGCTTTAATTGTCCGCGGACGCGCACAACTCCTTGACAATTTGGAAGCGCAAACCGAT
>CAZMEN010000071.1:0-13755 GCA_964565335.1 uncultured Algimonas sp.
ATGCCAGGCCATATGAACGTGCTTTTGGCCGAAGCCAATGTGCCCTATGATGAAGTCTTTGAGTTGGAGGATATTAACTCCGAATTTTCCAACGCCGATGTGGCGTTTGTTATCGGCGCGAATGACGTCACTAACCCGGCAGCGAAAAGAGACCCTCAAAGCCCGATCGCGGGCATGCCAATTTTGGACGTGGATAAAGCGGCCACTATTCTTTTCGTCAAACGCTCTTTGTCTCCGGGTTATGCAGGCATCGATAATGACCTCTTCTATGAGGACAATACAATGATGCTCTTGTCGGACGCCAAGAAAATGGTTGAAGAGATTATTAAGTCGCTTTAACGCCGCAATTCTCTTAACGGATGGACGGGTCTTAAAAGCCCGCTATTTCGTTTCGGCAAGGGCGAGTTTATAATTCTTTCTGACGAGGCGATGTGGGAGCGTAAATTCCTTCAATGACACTCCGTCTGTTTTTTCTAACAGTCTTTCTGCGGCAAGTAACGAATCGCCTTCCAACAGATTGTAAATATCGAGCGCGGCTTGTAATCTGAACAAAGAGAAAGGACGGGCGACTGTCTGACCTTTACGGCCTTCGACTTCGAACGCCGCCATGCCGAGCGCGCGCGGTAATGGCTCACTAAATGATGTGTCTTGCAAAGTCTTTATATGTCCCGCCAAGACAGTATTGGTCTGCTCCAATACAGGTAAATGTTCTTTGAAATGACGCGCGAGGAGCGGCCAAAGCGTCTCTGGCACGCTGTCGCAGCCTATGAGCGGGCCATAGCTTTCTTCGCCGTCACGCATCCGTTCCACCCAATCTGCGACTAAGGGAGCATGGGCCTTCATAATTTTACCGCTTTCAGGGTCGCGGTAAAGATGAGCGTAGAGCGGGCCGTAAAAGGCGAAGTCTGCGAGGCTTGGTCGTCCGCCAAACAGATAGGGGTATTTCTCAAGATGAGCAGAAAAATCCGTTAAAAACCCCAGGTAAGACTTTTCAATTCCGGGAATAGTGCCGTCAGTCACGCCGAGCATAGGTGCCATGGCCTTAAACATTTGGCCGCGTTTCTTTCCGACCTTATATTGGTCTGCTGCTGTGGCTGCGGGGAGCGCCGTTTTGCCAAACGCGCTATAGGTCCACTCTTCATTGTAATTCCAGCGATAATGCATGGCAGGCAAAGTGAGCCATTGATCCGCGAAAGTGTGCAAGAGTTCTGTGGCGAATTTCTGTACCGAGCCTTCTGGCATAACAGAAGGGCCCGCGTGACGGTTTTCGATGTGGTTGATAATATCGGCCGTATCCTGAATGAGTATGCCGTCAGGCGTTTTCAAAACGGGAATAACGGGCCATCCGATAACGGGCATCAAAATTTCTTTCATTACCTCTGGCGTGCTTAAAACTTCGGTGAACGGAATCCCTTTCCAGCGCAGATACGCCCGGGCTTTGCCGGAAAACAGGCTGACGGGGGCCGCGTAAAGTGTATAATCTGACATAGGGCAGACTTGCCGCAGGGAGCGCTATAATACAAGCGTAGCCGCAGGGCTTTGCCATCACTTAAAAGGGATAGTCTTGTGAAACTTATGATGTGGGTAATTGCGATTGTGGCTCTGATTTATCTCGGCCTTCTGGCTTTCGTCTATAGCGCCCAAAGGTCGCTCCTCTATTTTCCGCCCAATTTATATCTCTCGCCGGAGGCCGTGAATATTCCAATGGAGGAATGGCGCGATGAGGGCGGTGATGTTTTGGCGTGGTGGTCCCCGCCAGCGACTGAGGCCCACAAAGTTGTCATGGTCTTTCACGGTAATGGGTCCGCCATTTACAGCAATCATGATATATTTCGTGATTTAATAGCGGCGGGTCATGGCGTACTCTCTGTAGGCTATCCCGGCTATCCCGGCTATCCAGGACGAGGCGGGACGCCGACGCAAGAGGGTTTGGTCGCCGCCGCCAAAGCTCAATATGAATCGGTCGTGGCGACAGGCATATCTCCAGGCCGTATCGTGTTTTACGGAACCTCCTTGGGCTCGGGCGTCGCTGCGCAGCTCAGCACACAATATGAGCCGGCCATATTATTCGTGGATGCGCCGTTTAATTCGACCTTGGACATGGCAAAAATGACGATACGGATTATGCCCGTCAGCCTATTGATGAAAGACAAATATCGCTCTGACGTGGCCCTGAGAGATAAAACCTTCCCGCTTGTTTGGACCCATGGAACAGAGGATAGAGTTGTGCCTCTCTCGCAAGGTCAAAAGCTCTTTGATGGGTATGACGGACCGAAAGATGCGCATGTCATTCAAGGGGGAAACCATATTAATTTATGGGCTTTGGGCGGCCGCGATGTTGTCTTGAAACACCTGGCGGTAAACCATGATGATTAAGAGGCGTTTATCCTTTGGCGAATGCCCTTGCCTCGTTTAGAATTTTGGCCATAAAGCCTATATGACGAAATCCCCGCTTTCCCTTCATAATGTATCGAAAAGTTTTGGCGGCAAACAAGCCGTAAAGGATGTCAGCTTTACGATAAAGCCGGGTGAGGTTGTTGGGTTTTTAGGCCCAAATGGGGCCGGAAAAACGACAACCATTCGCATGGCTCTTGGCCTTATTCCGCCAGATGAAGGCGCTATTCAATTATTCGGGGAAACCCCGGGCGAACCGGCCTTTGGCCGTATTGGGTTCCTTCCAGAAGAACGCGGTCTTTATAAAAAACAAACCGCGCGGGAAAGCATTGCCCATATGGCGCGGCTTAACGGGATGCATAAACGAGAGGCCTTTATTCTCGCCGACCAATTACTGGATCGTTACGGTTTGTCCGAAGCCAAAGGCAAAAAGAATAAAGATATGTCCAAAGGGATGGCGCAGAAGGTTCAGCTTCTCTCGGCGATTGCACATGACCCTGAATTTTACATTTTAGACGAGCCGTTTTCGGGGCTCGATCCCGTTAATCAACAAGTCCTCGAGGGCATTGTGAGCGAGATAGCCTCTCGCGGGCGGACGATTATTTTCTCGACCCATGTTATGGAACATGCGGAGCGTCTTTGTGATCGTATTATTTTAATGGGCGGCGGACGGGTGGTTTTTGATGGCCCGACGGAGTTAGCATTATCCAAAGCACCGCGCCGCATGATTATTGCTTCTTTTGATGACCGTCTTGAAAAAGCCATGGATAAATTTGCGAGCCAAATTGAGAGCCGCAAAGATGGGAGCCTGATGTTGACCCTAAAAGATGACGCGCAGGCACAAGGCGTATTGGAAAGCTGCGTGGCGGACAAAATTGCTCTCACGCGTTTTGAGCCGCGCCAGCCCACTCTGCACGAAGCCTTTGTGGCTTTGGTAGGCGATGATGTGCGCGCTGAAATGAAACAGTCGCAAGAGACTCTGAAAGCGGAGGTCTAATCATGTCAGCTTGGCTTCCCAAAGTGAATTTACGCCGAACTTTCTTGATCGCGAGACGCGACTATCTTGGCTATGTTAAAACCGTAGGTTTTTGGATTTCCTTCCTTATGCCTTTTATTGGTGCGGGAATTGCTTACGCCTTTACGCAGTTAGATGTCGAAGTCTCTCCGCCGCGATATGAAGCAATCTTGGACGAGACGGGTCTACACAAATCTGGCATTTTGGCGCTACATGAGGAGAAACAAAAAGCCATTATAGACGGTTTAATTATTGGGCTTGAGGGCACCATGCTCAAAGATGAGGCGGCGGCAGACATCAGGGCGATTTTAGAGGCGGACGGAATTGAGGCTGCGCAAGCGGCGATTGAAACGCGCGTTCCGTCATTGAAAGGGCAATTAAAGCCCATTGAGAATAAACTAAATTTTGTAGATCCGCCCGCAGAGAATTTAGAGGCCATCAAACCCTATTTATTGGGCGAAAAGATGATCGCTGCAAATGGCAAAGATCGTCCCTTAGACGGCCTCATTCGAATCTCTCAAAGTTCAGAAGGCCCGGTCATTAATTACTGGTCGAAAAATATCAACGCGTATGAGGCCAAGTCATTAGCGGAGGAATATTTTAAAGCCTTGGCTGAAACGCAGTATCTTTCAACCGGCGGCTTAACACGCGAAGGATTTCATAAGGCTCAAAAAGGGAAGATGAAGGTCGAGAGTTTCGACCCGTCTAAAGAGGGCGTCGATGAGGAAGCGCAAGCTGTTACAAAAGCCGATAGAGTGCCTTACTTTGTCGCGGCGGTGTTGTCGGGCTTTCTTTGGCTTACCGTATTTTCCGGTGCCTATATGTTGTTGACGTCCATGCTGGAAGAAAAACTGAATAAGCTGCTTGAAATGATGCTGGCCTCAACACGCTTTTCAGAAATTATTTTCGGTAAATTATTGGGTGTTGCCGCGCTGACGTTAACCGCCATGGCGCCCTATATTTGTATTGGTGTTGTGGGCATTATCGCCGTGGTGACAATGCAGGATTCTGAAATTGCGAGTGCGCTGGTCGAAAGCTTCACGCCAAAAATGATCATATTCTTTATTATCTTTCTGGTTTTGGGGTATATATTTTATGGGGCGTGTTTCATTGCGATGGGAGCGCTCAGTCAGTCTATGCAGGACGCGCAGACGATCACCACGCCTATTGTGATTGTATTGACCTTGTGCATTTTGGTCGTCCCTCTGGGATTGAACACGCCTGATAGCTCACTCTTGCGAATTGCCAGCTTATTTCCGTTATCGGCCCCCTTTGCCGTTATAATTCGTCTGCCATCGGATCCGCCCCTTTGGGAGCTTATTCTCTCGGCGGTATTATTGGCTTTGCTATCAATTGGCGTGATTTGGGCCGCGGGTCGGGTCTTCCGATATGGCGTACTCTCTGGTTCCGGTGTCGGCGCGATTAATAGCTGGTTTAAGCGAACCATTTTACGGAAGAAGGCTTAGTAAGATATCTTGTGTGACTTTTCTTGGCTGTGCGGCAAATTTGGCGCGTAGCGTGACAGGAGGCGCTGGCCTCCCTATATACAGTTTATGACTGACCAATCTGACACGCCTCGAGCCAGAATATTAGACGCAGCTCTGAACCTTGTCCCTTTTGAGGGCTGGACAGACAAGATGTTGTTAGAGGCTGTGTTAGCGACAGATCTACCACAAGGCGCAGATGCGCTTTATTTTCCCGAAGGCGTTTTGGATTTATTGGCCTATTGGTCAGAGTCATTAGATGCTGCGGCAGAAGAAAGGCTCGCGGCAACTAACCTATCAGAGATGAAAATTCGTGATAAAGTTACGCAAGGCGTTTTGGCGCGATTAGAGGCCATCGGCCCGCATGAGGACTCCGCCCGCCGCGCTATGGCCCGCTTGGCATTACCCGATAGTTTCCTTTCTGGCCGCATGAGCGCAACAGGCCAATTATGGGCTGCGGCTGATATGATCTGGCGCGCCATCGGTGACACGTCAACAGATGCGAATTACTATTCCAAGCGCACGATTTTATCGGGCGTTATAGCGGCAACTTTGCCGGTTTGGTTGAACGATGCCGATCCGGCCAAAGCCAAAGCCCGCAAATTTTTAGATGCGCGCATAGCCAATGTCATGCAGTTTGAGAAATTCAAGTGGCAAGTAAAATCGGCGACGAAAGACTTACCCGGCCCGGCCTCTGTTTTGGGGGCTCTACGATATGGCGGCTTGCCGCGCTTCAAACGGCGCCGCCGCAGAAGTTAAGTCTTATTCGAATTACTTAAGTGTGAGGGCGGTTGACATGACCCATTTTACGTCCTGCGCGGGCGTCTTTTTTCCCGTATAAATGCACGAATGTTCCCGCTTCTGCGGCGAGGCTCTCCCAAGCTTTAACATCATCGCCAATCAAGTTTGTCATTGTCACAGGCGTTTTAGGATTGGCATCACCCAAAGGCCAGCCCGCGACGGCGCGGATATGTTGCTCGAATTGGTCAACGCAGCCTGCATCCTGAGTCCAATGGCCGGAATTGTGAACGCGCGGCGCAATTTCATTAACCATCAAAGAGCCATCAGGCAGCTCGAAAAACTCAGTCGCCATCACGCCGACATAACCGAGCGCTTCCATAATGCGGATGGCTAAATTTTGTGCCTCAGCATTTGGGCGCGGCGCGGGGGCCACGCTGGTATGAAGAATGTGATTGCGATGTATATTTTCAACGAGCGGGTAGGCTGCAATCTCGCCTTTTTGTGTACGGGCGCAAATTATGGAGACTTCGCGAGCAAACGGAATAAAGGCTTCCGCAATGACGGGCTCTGACCCCAGCTTAGCCCAATTCTCTTCGATGTCATTGGGCGACTGAATAATGACCTGCCCTTTACCATCATAGCCAAAGCGGCGCGTTTTCAGAACACACCCGCTATTCACACGCCGCATAAAACGTTTCACATCAAAGGGGCTTTTCACATCTTCAAACGGCGCAACGGGGACGCCTGCGGTTTCTGAAATAAAGCGTTTCTCGCTTAATCGGTCTTGGGATACATCCAGACAATTCGAGGCAGGAAATAATGGCTTGATAGCTTGCGCGAGTTCCGCCGTCGAAGCCGGTATATTCTCAAATTCATAGGTTATGGCGTCACAGCTCTGCGCGAAATTGGTAACGGCTTCCTCATCCCAATAATCACCTGTGGTAAACTGCGTGGCCACTTGGGCGGCGGGGCTCAGTCCATCTGTGGGGGCGTAAATATGTGTATTCAGCCCCAAACGCGACGCAGCAAGGGCAAGCATGCGGCCAAGCTGGCCGCTACCGAAGATACCGATTGTTGATCCTGGGGTAAGAGCTGACATAAATTCTCGGCCCTAGCCTTTGGGGTCCAAGCCAACAGACTCTGTTTGCGCTGCGCGCCAAGCCTCAAGACGTTTGGCAAGATCAGCATCATTCAGCGCCAGAATTGAAGCCGCCATTAACCCCGCATTTTTTGCGCCTGATTTACCAATGGCTAATGTGCCAACGGGCACGCCGCCAGGCATTTGCGCAATCGACAAAAGACTGTCCATTCCCGATAGCGCCGCGCTTTGTACGGGCACGCCTAAAACAGGGAGGCGGGTTAAAGAGGCTACCATGCCCGGTAAATGCGCCGCGCCTCCTGCGCCAGCGATAATTACTTGATAGCCCGTATCAGCCGCTGATTTGGCAAATTCAAACAGGCGTTCAGGGGTACGGTGAGCGGAGACGACCTGAGAGACATAGTCTATGCCCAAGGCGTCGAGAGCCGTTGCCGCATGTCCCATAGTTGGCCAATCCGATGTGGACCCCATAATAATAGCAATAGGCGGTGTGACGGATGTCATAGCTTGGCCGTCCTCTTTCGGAGGTTAGAAAGCGAGCAGGCTTAGACCAAATACCCCTTAAAACCAATATGAATTTGGACTTTCGTGCCTCTCTCTGCCTGAAAATAGGGGGAAATTAGGGAAATTGGCTGTTATTTTCCGTTTCTTAACTCTCCGGCTGTATGGGTTCTATCTGTGGTTAGGAGTGGGGAATGTAAATGGCTCAGAGTTCGGTCTCGAAAGCTTTGAACGAAGCGGGGGCGCGCTTATCCGAACACCCATCTGTCATGGAGGCAGGTTTGGCTCAGGAGAATCGTGATTTGTCCGGTGAAATAGCAAGGCTACGCCTAAAAATCTTGGAACTAGAACAGGCTGCGGATACGGATCCGCTCTTGCCTGTTTATAACCGCCGCGCCTTTATGCGGGAAATGCAGCGTGCGCAAAACGTAATGGAACGATATAATCTGGTCAGTTCTGTCATCTTTTTCGACCTAAATGGCTTCAAAGCCATCAATGATAATTATGGTCATGCCGTCGGTGATGAAATTTTGAAAAAAGTCAGTCATATCCTTTGTGACGGGGTGAGAAATTGCGATATGGTAGCGCGATTGGGCGGTGATGAATTTGGCGTTTTGCTCTTCAAATCTTCATCTGATATTGCAGAAGCCAAGGCATCAACTCTATCCTGCCGTATATCGGAACAATATGTGCGAGTTGAGGGCAAACGTGTCAATGTTTCTGCGGCTTGGGGTGTTGCCACGTGTAATCCAAGAGAGTCGGCCGATTCTGTTTTACACCGCGCGGATAAAGCCATGTATTCGGCGAAAGATCGTTATAAAAGCTCGATTGAGCAAGCCAACGCTTAATTAGCTTTGCTGCCCTGTCGCAGACTACCCAAGTTGAAATTATATCCCAATTCTAGCCCAGCCTTATAGCTAGGCGATAATATCGGGCGTAATCTGATTTTCCAGATAAACAATCTGGTCTTTCATGGAGAGCTTGATTTTCTTCATCCGCTGTACTTTCAAAACGTCAGACACGCCCGTTTCAACCAGGGCGTCGATTTCTTGATCGACGCGGCGATGTTCCGAGCGAAGCTTCTCCAAAAGCGCTCTCAACTCATCTTGAGTGGGTTCCACGGCCTCATCATTGGCGACGGGCGGGAGGTCTGTAGGCGTCTCATCTGACATAGCCACCCCTTAATACCTAGTAAGTCTTTGGGCAAGTTTAACACTATTCGTTAGATTAACATCTCCTAAGCAATGTTTATAGAAACACCTAGAACATTCTCGTAAAAATGTGCTATCCTTCAGTGGCTATAACAATGTGAAAACAGGAGATGTGAATGGCATTATCAGCGCATTTGGAACAATTAAACTCAAAACACGCGTCACTGGAACAAGAGATCCAGTCTGAAATGCGAAGTCCCATGCCTGATAACCTTCGAATATCTGAACTGAAAAAGAAAAAACTGCAAATCAAACAGGAGCTTATGGTGAAACAGTCGGCAGACTCCTAGTTTTCATCCCTTCACAAGCTTAATACACCCGTCCATAGCGTCATTTATTTAGGGCCGTGGACGGGTTTTTTATTGAAACGAACTAAAAAGGATCTCTCATTATGTCGGATCAGGTTTTTATTGTCACAGGGGCGGCTCGCGGCATCGGATATGCTTGTGCCCAAAGACTTGTCGAGGATGGGCACCGTGTTGTCTTGGCAGATATGGATACAGATGAAGGCTACCGCGCTGGGGAAGAGCTGGCGTCAGGGTCGGATAAAGCCGTTTTTGTCGAATGTGACGTGTCTGACAAATTACAGGTTCACAATTTGATTGCCGAAAGTCTGGGTGCGTTTGGGCGCATTGATGGGCTCATCAATAATGCGGGTATCGCGGTCAAAGGTGGCGCGCTGGATATGAGTGTCGAGGATTTTGACCGCAATTTAGCCGTGAACCTACGCGGTGCTTTTTTGGTCTCAAAAGCCGTCGCAAAATATATGGTCAAAGAAATCGAGGCACGCGATGATCGCTCCCGTCTGAACGACCGTCCCTATGCCATCGTCAATATGTCGTCGATCAATGATACCGTCGCGATCCCCGACTATATTGCTTATACTGTGTCCAAGGGCGGGTTGTTACAAATGACACGGGCCATGGCGTTGGAACTCGCGCCATACGGTATTCGTGTCAATGCGATTGGGCCGGGGTCTGTTAAAACCGATATGCTCGCCGGTGTCGTCAGTGATGATAATGCTATGGCCAAAATTCGCGCGCGTACGCCTTTGGGCCGCGTGGCGCAGCCAGACGAAGTGGCAGGCGTTGCAGCGTTTTTACTGTCTGAAGATGCGAGTTATGTCACTGGGCAATGTATCTATGTCGATGGAGGCCGCTTGGCGCTCAATTATATGATGGAAGATAAGCCGGCCTCATAAATAGAGCGGCTTATCCTCTCTTAAATAAGAGGGTTTTTCTAGCGCTAGTTTCGCGGCTTGGTAGAGCCGAATAGTTTCCGCCAGAGGCGACCAATTGCCGAGCCGCCTTCAGACAAGCTATCGCCTGCTGCCTTCGCGGCGTCACCAATTTCATCGCCGATTTTATCTGTAATTGGATCAACATTTTTATCTTTCCAACGTTTCGTCATGCGGTAAATCCAAAATAGGAAGAGCCCAATCAGTGATAAAAACACGATGTTGAACCAAGGGATGAGGAAGACGTTCGGCCCGTCTACTTTCTTAATAGACGTCGCATTGGGGAAGATAGAAAATAACTTAATCCGCCACCCATAATGGCGCACGGCAACCCATTGCTCATCTGTCTTTGCCAAAGTTTGCGCTTGGGCGTTTAAATCACCGCTATCGAATTTGAAATAGAACGGGAAACTCCATTCCGTATCTTCGTTTCTGTAAACTTGGGCTTTGCCATTTTTCCGGACTGCATTGATAAAGCGAACATCGCGTGTGTTCTCACGATTAGTGCCTGCATCGGGTCTATCCCAAAAGGGCGAACCTTTGGAAATATCCATACGCTTCACATCCGTACCAACGATTTGCACGACATCGCGGGATGGTAGAAAATAATTCAACATCACGACTGTGATGATGAAGATAATAAAAATGAAAAACCATTTTACAGCTTTCATGGTACTCTCCTTTTAAAGCCGATCTTTTGACCGCTCTTAATCCATCACCTTACCCATATTGAGCGAGCCAAATTAGTAAAATGGCTATGGCCAATGGGATGAGATAGACTCCTAATAATAATTTCGGGCGCAAAGACCGGTTATATTGGCGCAAGCCCCGATCAATAAATTCGCTCTTGCTCTCAACGTCTTTTTCGCCGTGATAGTCAATGCGAAGTTTTTGCCGTTGCCGGATATTCGCCGTCACAACCAAGAGCGCGTAAACGGCGCTTAGAATAGCGAAAATTATAACGAGGTTGCGTATCCATCCGGCCATACCTTACTCCTTCTTGTGCAATCCTTTTAGTCATCATCGCGTTTCTTTTTCTTTTTGCGATAATTTTTCTTGCGGTAATCTTTGTAAAGCTCTCGAAAATCTTCAGGGTCGCCGCGATTATCGCGCAGGCGGTAAGTGCCGTCTTTGACATAGGCTTCGCCCCACGGGCTACGAAAGGGTGTTTTTGACTTAGATGGCTTTGATGTTTTTGGTCGCGGCGCAGAAGCAGGCTCTGGCTCTTCCATCATCGGCTCATCCCCAAAGAGGGCTTCTCGCGCACCGACCTTATCCATCGCATATTCATCGGAGAGGAAACTTGCGACATACTCTTTCTTGGGCTCCGACCATCCACGGTAAGTCTCGTAGAAGAGAGGTTTGTGACAAATAAAGAGCTGACGGAAATCGAGGCGGGACAGATCAGACAGCAGCATGTTTACAAGGTCACGGTCTTTATGTTGGCTAGAGCGCAGCGCATAGAAAAACGCCGCATCTTCGGGCTTTAATTTCGGTACAGAGCCGCCAAGGCTTGCCCAACGCCATACATCCATCAACCCGTGATATTCGGGCGGCATGGCATCGGCAAAGCGGCGTTCCAGCAGGCGCACATTTTGCCGTGTCAGTCCGGCTAAATTATGGCCGTTCTCTGCCGCAGTGGTGATGGTGATGAAATCAATTTTTTGTTTGATAATCCCCGCCATATGGTGATTGGGAGATTGGACAATTAATTGACTGAGACCTTCATCGCGTAGGAAGTTCGCGATGCCTTCGCGGTCTTCGAATGTGAGGATTTGATCAATTAGCAAATCTTCGAGCCCGTCAATGTTCTCCCGTGCAATAACGGTCGGCGTGCCTGCATCCCGGAAGACGTAAACGCCGCCGAAATGGTTCGTGTAATAATTGCCTTGCCGATAGGTTTGGCTTTCGAGTTTGACCGGGTTGCGGTGGATATTGCCTGTGCGTTTGGCCAGCTCAATCATTTGCGCAATCAGCACATCATCCCACCACGCATCATCTTCGCTCATAAAGCGTTCAATCTGCTCGCCGAGTTGATTGGCCTCGGCGACATGCTCTTGGATGGTGTCGGCTTCAATTTCGACCTGATTGATTTGCAGCAGGTCGGACGGCTCTGATATATCAAAGACGGAATTCATCAACTCCCCCGCCACGGCTTCGCGCGCGGTAAGAGCAAAAAGCTGGTCTTCATTATCTTCGATATAATCGCGCAGAATAGAGCGAGAGGTTGAAAATTTAGATTGCAATAAAGGCGCTGTCTTTTGATCTGTTGTCAAAAGGATAAACATCTGATTACAGCCCTTAGGGTTCAGATAGAGATCATCGCCAAGCTCATTCCCGATTTCAGGCGAGTAGCCAACAATATCAATATGAAATTCCGTCAGGGCCGTTTCTTTATCAATGAGGTGTTTCAGCGCGCGATTATACCGCTCCACAAGCGCAGGCGATTTCACCTCTATGAGGTTGCCGAACATCAAGCCTTTTTTGACGAGCCGCATCATGTGAGTAGACTCTTTTTATAAGGAATTTTATCCGTTGTAGTAAAACCAGTATACTTTCTTCTATCACGATAGCCTCCATTATAACCAATTGCTGAGAGCAATAAGTTTTCTAAGAACCATTGAAAAACATTGTATGCTTCGAGGAGTTGAATGCCATCGTATTCAAAAGCAGGGTCAGAATGAACAAGTTTGTTACGAAATTTTGCTAATATTTCGAAAGCGCTTAAACTATGAGCCTTTTTATAATCTTGGAGTTTTGGACAATGCTCTAATGGGTCGTCAGTCAGGTCAATTAATGCCGCCGCCGCTGACATTCTATCCGATAAGTTAGAGCGACTTATAAGGTTTTTTGTCCATCCAGCTTTTTCTCTTAGGTAATGACCGATTATAGCTTCAATGCCAGAACAAGAGGCAACCAAAGTTACTTCCCGACCTCGCGTCAAAATATTGGCCGCGCGATAATAATGTAATGCGCGCCTTACAACATCCAAGTCTGCTTTTCGTTGTGTAATTTTTTTAAAACCGCTGAAAATGTTTTGTAAGGAAACGCCTGGATCTTTGCGATACCAATTTTCCTTTTGTTTTGGTAATGGATCTACGGGGCAAAACCCAAGAACTTGCATTATCTGATTGTTTGTTGAGTCATATACGGTCGCATGCCCTACACCCGCGTATTGACCCGATATAAGCATTAAAACGTTATTTATAAAAAAGAAATCAGCCTCAACGGTGCCTAAATCAACTCCGTTTTTATCTAAATAACTCACTTCTATAAAATGCGTAGGTTGAGATCTTCCTTGTTTGCATTCCCGCAGAGTTTGAATACTTGTTATCTTTAGCGTAGCGTTATTGAGGGCAACTTCACACTCATTTGCAATAATTTCAAATTGTGGGATGTTAACGGCATAGAAGTTCAAAGATTTAGCATTCCCTTCTTTTTTGATAATTAGAGGTGATTCTTTTACTACATACCTATGAAGCTGTTTGTGTGTATCAGGTTCATTGACGCCAAATGTAGTCCCGCCGCTTTCGACACGATTGTAAAAGTTAGGGATTTTTACGTTATCAACTTTTACCAGTAGCTCTTCTTCATTTGTGCCTCCGCAAACATTTTTAAAGGCATCTATTATAGTTACCTCGGTCTCTGCATACATATAAAGTTGCGTATCGAATTCATAACCGAATTGTATATTTCGAAAATTATCCTTATGACTTTCTCCAAGCTCGGTTTCTTTTGCTGTAAATAAACAAGATGGAAAAAGTTTATTATCTAACAGTGATTCAAGATTATTTTTACTGACATCTTTCACCCCTTACTCTCCAAATATCGCTTCTTCGCTTCCTCCTGCCGCCCATAATCGCGCACCATATTCTCAATCGCGACTTCATCTGACTTATCGGCGTAGCGGAATTCGCTGTCGGCGTAGCGGTTGATTTCTTGCATCACCATTTCGACGGTTATGGGTTTGGCCATGTCGGCGATCATTTTTTTCTTTGTCTCGTAATTTTTGAACAAGAAGAGGTCAGGCTTTTCCATCCACTCATCAGGGAGTTCAAAATCCATGGCGCGGA
>CAZMEN010000072.1:0-13304 GCA_964565335.1 uncultured Algimonas sp.
TATATAAGCTACTTACAGGAATAGAAAATTCGGTATTATGAATAGCTTCTTTTATAGAATTACCCTCACCTCCAGCAGTTACATTTACCTTTTTAAACCAACCATTAACACCAACTTTTTCTGTTGTTTTATATGCTATAAAGTTAATATCATTATTCGCATTTTCAACTGAAAATGGAGCTGTACTTTTTTTAACTTCTGTAGTAGTTGGAGTTTCCTTTTTGCTTTCAGATTTACATGCAGAAAAGTTAAAAGCTATTGCTAAAATTAAAAATGAGATAAACCCTATTTTTTTCATGATTTTATTTTTTTTGAATTAATATTTTATTTGCTAACTTTTGAATCTCAGCAGGCATAGTTGCTGAACCGATTTCTTTCTTTACTCGCTCTGCGCTCATTTCGCCCAAAAGAAGATTGGTCGTGCGGCGCACATATTGGATGATTGCATCATCCATTTTATCGCCGCCAACACGAACGGAACGCGAGTATACGATACCATCTAAGGAGAGCACGGCGACTTCAGTCGTCCCACCGCCAATATCAACGACCATCGAGCCAGATGGTTCGTGAATAGGCAATCCTGCACCCAAAGCAGCCGCCATAGGCTCTTCGATCAAATAAACCCGTTTTGCACCGGCTTGCTCTGCTGATTGATGGATAGCGCGGCGCTCAACGGCGGTAGCGCCTGATGGCACACAAATCACCACATTTGGGCGACGACGGATAATGCCGCCCTTGTTCACCTTTTTAATGAAGTGCTCAATCATCTTCTCAGCGACTTCAAAATCTGCAATCACCCCGTCTTTCATTGGACGAATAGCTTCGATGTGTCCCGGCGTACGGCCGAGCATATTCCGGGCATCTTCACCGACCGCATGAACAATTTTCCTGCCGTTCTTCACCGAAAAAGCCACGACGGAAGGTTCGTTTAAAACAACGTCGCGGCCCTTTGCATAAATCAGTGTATTGGCTGTACCCAAATCAATGGCGATATCCGAAGTAAGTGAGCCGAGGAATGCCGCAAACATGTAAAACCTTTGGTGTTTAAAGCCGCTCTGACCGATGGAGATTTTGACGGTAGTTTTCCAAGTCAAAAAATGGTGTAAGCGGAATCGTTCCCTAATTTTTCTCTAATGGGAAGTCGGAGATTTAATTGCAAGCGATTAGACCTATTGCAAGGCCAATTCTCTGCAATTTAATCCATTTATGACCCTTTTGGGTTAAAATCCTAATAGGTGGACAGATAGCCAGCCGCAGTAAATAGCTTTTTATGCTCGGACAAAGCGTAACCATCAGTCATTCCGGCAATGTAATCGCAAACAACACGGGCCGTTTTTTCAGTATGAGCCCCGTCACAAGCGCGTCGCAGTTCAGTTGGTAAAATATCCGGATCATCGATAAACAACTCAAACAACTCAGAGACAACACGACTGGCCTGTCCCATCATTCTGTTGACCTTGTAATGACGATACATGTTGTCATAGAGAAACTTTCTGAGTGTCTTTTCTTTTCCGCGAAAGCCTTCCGAGAACGCGACAACAGGGCGGTCAAGAGCGCGTATTGCCTGCGCCGACTGAGGGTTGTGATGCATGAGGCGTTCGCGTGTTTCCGCCAAAACATCCGAGACCATATACCCAATCAAGTCTCTGACGGCTTCATGTATCATTCGGTCTTCTGAAATTCCGGGGTAACGTGCCCTCACTCCAGCAAAAGCCTCGCCGACAACAGGCACTTCACCTATGTCCTCTACGCTAAACAAGCCGGCTCTTAGGCCGTCATCAATATCATGATTATTGTAGGCAATATCATCTGCCAAGGCCGCAACTTGAGCTTCGGGCCCGGCAAATGTATCGAGCTCCAGCGCCTTCCAATCCTCCAAAGCCTTCAAAGCCCAAGGCAACTTCTCTTCGTCGCCTTTGGCGATAATGAGCGGCCCATTGTGCTTAGCTATGCCTTCAAGGGTCTCCCAAGTCAGGTTCAATCCATCAAATTCGGCATAGCGGCCTTCTAGCTTTTCTACTATTCGCAAGGTTTGAGCATTGTGATCAAACCCGCCATAAGGCGACATAGCCGCCGCAAGGGCGTATTCTCCCGAATGGCCAAAAGGTGGATGCCCCATATCGTGGGCAAGGGCCAAGCACTCGGCCAAATCTTCGTCAAGTCCCAAGACTCGAGCAATAGAACGGGCAATTTGAGAAACTTCGAGACTATGTGTCAGTCGCGTCCGATAGTAATCCCCTTCATGCGCTACAAATACCTGAGTTTTTCCTTTCAACCGCCGAAACGCAGAGGAATGGATAATACGGTCCTTATCGCGCTGAAAGGGGCTCCGTTCCGATTTCGAAGGCTGCGGAATACGCCTTCCACGGGCATTTTCAGGATCGGAGGCGAATATTGCCCGCGTCTGCCGATAAGGTGAGAAGTTTAATTTCGGGCTGTTTAAGTCTTTTGCGGGCACGAATATCTCTTTTGTCTGTTAGGCGGGTCTAGGCAGACTCACTCTTGCGCCCTATATAAATTCTATGAGCGAAAACACCACCACAGATACATTACCCGTTTCGATGTCAGCCTCTGCCGCCATGCAGATTAAAGCCATTATGGAAAAACAAGGACAGGATCGCTACCTTCGGGTAGCCGTTGAAGGTGGTGGTTGTTCGGGTTTTCAATATAAATTTGACTTTGCCGATACCCCGAATGAGGATGATATCGTTTTAGAACGCGATGGCGCAAAAATCCTTATTGATGAGATGAGCGTCGAATTTCTCGAAGGCTCTGAAATTGATTATGCGCGCGAACTCATTGGTTCTGCGTTCAAAATCCATAACCCTAATGCCGTAGCAGCCTGCGGGTGCGGAACAAGCTTTTCAGTCTAAGGCCTACCGCTAGAAGGAAAAAAGCCTGTGTCGTGAAACACAGGCTTTAAAGCTTAATATGCTCCTCTCTTAGAAGCGTTTCGTGACTTCGACACCGTAAATGGTTGGTTCGTTAATGAAACCTGTGAGGTTGTTGAAATCAACGGCGCCTTCTAACGCTGCTTCACTAAAGAGATTTCGCGCAAATCCGGCAATCTCGATTTCACCATCATTGTGCACATAACCGCCGCGAAGACCAACTTCCGTCAAATTGTCAGAGCTGAATTCAACGCTTTCATAAAGGAAGAAATTGACTTTACTGCGATGGGCCAAATCTGCGTAAATGAATAACTCGCCGTTTTCTTCGATTGGAATGCCATAACGTATGGTTGCATTGGCGATAAATCGCGGGGCTTGCGGCAGCGAATTGCCGTTAATCAGGGCGTTGCCTGTTGCAGTATTGATCGGATCGAGAACCGTGCAGTTCGATCCACACACGCCGACTTCAAGGTCTTCATCTTGAATTTCAGTATCATTTAAGCTGAATCCGGCCGTCATTTCCATTCCTTTGAAAGGCGACAATGACGCGTCCACTTCAACACCGTAACCGACGACAGATTCGGCATTCAGTAACTGGTTGAAGTTTCCGCCTCCGCCAACAGCCGTAAGCTGTTGGTCTTGTGTTTCAAAGTAGAAGCCCGTGACATTGAACGTGCCGCGCCCGTCGAAGAATTTGGTTTTTACACCCGTTTCAAACGAGTCGATTGTTTCGGTATCAGCCACAGTGACAACATCACCAAAGACCAAACGCCCTTGAACATTGGGCGCGCGGAAACCTCGGGAATAACGGCCATAAACATTTACATCGTCATTTACCGCATAACTAAGGGAAAAGTCACCAGAAAGAACTGTGTCGGACAAATCACGCTCAATAGGCCCTATCGTTCCCGAACCAAAAGGCCCTTGAAGACGAGAGGCCGTGAATTCTTTGTCTTCACTGGAAAGGCGTAAACCACCAGATACAGTCAATTTATCTGTTGCCTGCCAATCCCCAGAAGCAAAGACTGCCAAAGCCGTCGTTTCCTGCTCTTGCACAGCAAAGCCGTTTTGCACTGACCCACTGAGCGTACTGTAACTGATGTTTTCTAATTCGAGGTTTTCGTAAAAGGCAAAGCCGCCCAAAGTAATGTTTAAATCATCCGTCGCATCAAAGTTATAGCGCAATTCTTGGGTATATTGACCGTGCCCGGTGATATTATCAGCACTCTCAGCATCAAACGGAATAAAACCAGGCCCTGACGGTTGTGCAAACACGGCGCCGAAGCCCCCGTCCACATCGCCGCGCGCATCAATACTTACATTTTCATAAGACGATACAGAAGTGAAAACACCGCCATCCGTCTCAACATCTACTTTGAAAACGGCACCAAAGTTATCGACACCTAGATTCTGGGGAGCATCCTGAGCGGCCACAAAGCGGTTGAATCCATCCACAAAACCACCTTCACCTTGCTGAATAACGTTAGCGCGGAAAACACGAGAACCTCCGTTTAAACTACGGCCATGTAGGTTGAGTAACATTGTGACGTTATCATTGGGTGTTGCCAAAAACTGCAAGCGACCCGCAAATTCTTCATATTCTTCAAAATTTTCTTCGGCAGGGTTTGGCGCGCCGTTGAAGACATAATCATCACGCTTTTGATAAAGGACGGAAGCCCGAGCAGCAAGTTTGTCTTCGATCAAGCCACCGCTGAGGGCGCCTTCCGCATCTATTGACCCAAAACGGGCCACAGAGAAACGACCATAGCCTTCAGTCTCTTGGGTTGGCTTGGCGCTTTCAAATTTAACGACACCGGCGGGTGTGTTCCGTCCAAATAACGTCCCTTGCGGACCACGCAGGACTTCGACGCGGTCAAGGTCAAAAACAGGAAAGCCTTTAAGGATTGGGTTTTCTAAAACAACGTCATCATAAACCAAGCTGACAGGCTGGTTAGCATTCAAATCGAAATCCGTATTGCCAAGTCCTCGAATATAAAAACGAGGAAAAGCCCGGCCAAAGGAAGTTTCAGCGTATAGACTGGGCACGCGCGCATTCAAAAACAGAATGTCTTCTCCGCCTGAGCTGAGAACATCCAGTTTTTCGTTCTGAAGAACCTCTACGGAAAGCGGGACGTCCTGAAGACTTTGCTCTCTTTTTTGAGCGGTGACAATCACTTCATCGACTTGTGCAAAAGCAGGCGTCAGAGCCGATGAAGCCATCAGGCAAGTCAGGCCTATCACAGCCACCGATTTAGTTTTCTTGGTAAATTTGAACACAATACACTCCTTTGTGGTCACATAATAAGTCTGTGACGCTGTTTTTTGCCTCACACACAATTTAGAGCGTGAAGACAAGAGGGTTTGTTGTAGAGAAGGAGGAGTCTCACGCAAATGTGTTCACCCGATTATGTTTTCATAACGGTTCTTCACAAATTTGTGCGATTTCGAGCTATTAATAACGCAGCGGAAATTAAACTAATCGACTTTGTTTTAACGCAGCTTTGACGAAACCCTCAAATAAGGGATGAGGTTCAAAAGGTCGGCTTTTCAGTTCAGGATGATATTGGACACCAATAAACCAAGGATGTTCAGGAATTTCTACGATTTCCGGCAAAATACCATCTGGAGACACGCCTGAGAAATGAAGACCTGCCTCTTCAAGACGCTCTTTGTAATCTATGTTGACTTCGTAACGGTGACGATGGCGCTCTTCGATCTGTATCGTGCCGTATTCCTCAGCAACTTGTGAGTTTGGAGCAAGAATTGCGGGGTAGGCCCCTAATCGCATCGTGCCGCCCAAATCGGTATCTTTCGTACGTTCTAAACGTTCATTCCCACGCGTCCATTCTGTCATCAAGCCAACGATATTGGTGCCATCTTCACCAAATTCAGACGAAGAAGCATCGTCTATGTTCGCCAAATTCCTGGCCGCCTCGACAACAGCCATTTGCATTCCAAGGCAAATTCCAAAATAGGGGATTTTTTTCGTTCTAGCGAAAGTAACGGCTTTGATTTTACCTTCAGCGCCGCGTTCACCAAACCCACCGGGAACGAGTACAGCGTGCGCATCCTTTAAAATATGCGGGTTATCCGATTTTTCGAACTCTTCGGCTTCAACCCAATTCACATTTACCTTTACACGATTGGCAATACCCCCGTGTACAAGAGCCTCAGAAATGGATTTATAGGCATCAGGCAAAACCGTATATTTTCCGACAACAGCGATATTCACTTCCCCTGCATCAGGATTAGCAAGCGTGTTCGAAATATCCCACCATCTAGACAAATCGGCATCAGGTGGATTGATGACGCCAAAATGGTCAAGCACTTCCTTGTCTAGCCCCTCGGCATGATACGCCAAAGGCACGTCATATATAGAAGGGGCATCCAGACCTTGGATAACGGCACTTTCGCGAACGTTACAAAAACGAGCGATTTTCTTCCGATCGCTATCCTGAACAGGC
Organism: uncultured Algimonas sp.; assembly: GCA_964565335.1. Taxonomy (GTDB): domain Bacteria; phylum Pseudomonadota; class Alphaproteobacteria; order Caulobacterales; family Maricaulaceae; genus Litorimonas. The sequence goes on from CAZMEN010000072.1 coordinate 6,356, forward strand.
CGATCCGCACGGCACAGTAAAATATCGGGCTGAATACCAATTGAGCGTAACTCTTTGACACTATGCTGTGTCGGCTTAGTCTTCATCTCACCTGCAGCCCCAATATAGGGCAGGAGCGTCACATGAAGGAAGCATGTTTGGCCTCGCGGCAATTCCTGGCTGAGCTGCCTCAGAGCCTCAAAAAACGGTAACCCTTCTATGTCGCCAACCGTACCGCCCACCTCACACAAGACGAAATCTACGTCTCCCGCATCAGACAAAACGAAATTCTTAATCTCGTTCGTCACATGCGGAATCACTTGTACCGTCGCGCCGAGGTAATCACCGCGCCGTTCTGCAGCGATAATATTCGAGTAAATACGGCCTGTCGTAATGTTGTCGGACTGCGCCGCACTTACGCCCGTAAAGCGTTCATAGTGGCCAAGGTCCAAATCCGTCTCTGCCCCGTCATCAGTGACATAGACCTCACCATGCTGATAAGGGCTCATCGTACCCGGATCGACATTCAAATAAGGGTCAAGTTTTCTCAAGCGAACCTTATAACCGCGCGCTTGCAACAAAGCTCCAAGGGAGGCTGATGCCAAGCCTTTTCCCAAGGACGAAACTACGCCTCCAGTAATGAAAATGTATCGTGGCATAGCCCGCTTTCTTAAACTTCCGCGAGCCTAAAAGACGATTACTGGTCTTTTTGCGGCTCCTCGGATTCGGGTGTCTCCGTCGCTTCCGGCTCTGTCGCGGGTGTATCCGCTGATGAGTCGGGAGTCGTAATAACATCCTCCAACGGGGTTGCCGTATCAGGTGACTCGACGGGGGCAGTCAAGGGGGCTTCGGCATTTGTTGCGTCTGTAATTGAGCTATCTTTGTTTTCCATGCCGAAAACTATGGACAGAGCCATGGAATTCACGACGAAAAGCGCGCCAATAATACCGGTCATACGCGCAATGGATGTCGTAGCAGACCGACCGGACATAAGGCCGCCGCCTCCACCGCCGCCAATCCCTAGAGCCCCGCCTTCGGAGCGCTGGATTAAAATAAGACCCGTCAGGATGACACTGATAATCAACTGAATAATGAGCAGAACTGTGGACATTAGAATTTCTCGGCTGCGATAATCATTTCGGCAAAAGCGCGGTTTACAATGCCGCGCCGATTAGACCATTCACATCGTTATGACCAGAGGGAATTACAAGGGATACAGCTCCGATGATGTTTTCAATCCTCTTTCACTACGCCTCTGTATCAATTTTGCAGTGTTGAGAGGATGCCAAGCCTTTCAAATAACCGCGACGGGCCACACCTTTACGGTAAGCCCGCTCCAGTGTCTTATCAAAGCTAGCAGCACCTGTGGCCGTTCGCACCAAGCCCCGAAAAGGAATCACGCCGCCGACTACGGATGACACAGCAGTCAAAGCTTTGGTTTTCGTTGTCCGAGTATGTTGCTCTTGCTCATCAAAATCGGGGCCTAACAGGCGACCATAGTCAGATATTTCTGCCTTTAAAGCATCACAACTGTTATCTTCCGGCACCAAATATGGGCTTTCCATAGACAAAAGAACCTCTGGTATTTCGTCTTGGCGAAAATTTATGTCTTCTAAAGGCGTCAAAACTGCGTCTTTGAACGTGTAGCTGTCTCCAAGGTTATCAACACTCTCATATTGCTCGCCAGTCCTGACGTCTTCCAGGGTTTTTTCTACAGTTTTGCTCGCACCGCTACTCACAGTTTTAAAAGTATTGGATGGCGTACTAGTGCAAGCTGTCAAAGTGAATAGTAACACCCCCGAGACGGCACATCTAAAATCATTTAAAGCTAGCACGCGATTACACCCCACTGATTGCAACATGTAATCTAGCTAGAACCTTGAAATATGGCGAATCTAAGTCCAACCGCAAAATAACGTAGCTTTGAGCCCGCTTAGATTTCCACAGGGAGGTTCATATCAACACTACCCTCAAATCAAACCGGCTAAAGGCGAGCTAGGGTCCGCATACATTTTTTTCGGCATACGCCCTGCGAGATAGGCTTCTCGTCCTGCAATGACCGCATGTTTCATAGCGCGGGCCATCCGAATCGGGTCCTTTGCTCCTGCAATCGCAGTGTTCATCAACACGCCGTCACAGCCCAACTCCATCGCCGCTGTTGCATCTGACGCCGTACCGACACCTGCATCGACAATCACTGGTACTTTCGTTTGTTCTACAATCAGGCGAATATTGACGGGGTTTTGAATACCAAGGCCTGAACCAATCGGAGCCCCCAAAGGCATAATCGCGCAACACCCCATATCTTCGAGCTTTCGGGCGAAAACAGGGTCATCAGAACAGTACACCATGACCTCAAAGCCGTCTTTTAAAAGCAACTCAGCCGCCCGCAATGTCTCTTCCATATCAGGATAAAGGTGTTTGGGGTCAGACAAGACTTCTAATTTCACCAAATCCCAGCCGCCGGCTTCACGTGCAAGACGCAAAGTTCTGACGGCATCTTCGCCTGTAAAACACCCCGCCGTATTCGGCAGATAAGTTGTTTTTTTAGGGTCAATGAAATCCGCCAGCATAGGAGCCTTGGGATCGGATAAATTCACCCGCCTGACGGCAACTGTGACCATATCTGCGCCGGACGCCTCTAACGCGGCGGCATTCTCCGCATAGTCTTTGTATTTGCCCGTTCCGATTATCAGGCGCGAGTTAAACTCTCGCCCTGCCACAATAAGCTTAGTGTCCACGGCTGTTCTGTTTGAATTCGGCACTTATCCGCCTCCGATAAAATGAATGATTTCGAGCTTGTCGCCTTCTTTCAAAACTACGTCTTGATAAGTCGATTTGGGGACAACTTCGAGATTACGCTCAACCGCAATTTTCTTCAACGGCATATCCAAAGCGACCAGCATTTGAGCCAAGGTCGTACCCTTCTCAAAATCATGAAAATCACCGTTCACCATTACTTCCATGAGACTACATCCTTGTCCTATGCATCATGTCGTGCGCCTCTTAAAGATTGCCCTTTAAATATTGCTCTGCGCGTTACCATGACATAAACGGGGTCTCAATGAGCAAACCCATTTATATCCTAAACGGTCCGAACTTAAACCGGCTGGGCACGCGTGAGCCTGAAATTTACGGCTCGCAAACGCTTGACGATATTGAGCAAGACTGCCGCAAGGCAACCGATTACGAGGTTGTCTTTCGTCAGAGCAATATTGAAGGCGAAATTGTCGAGCACATTCAAGAAGCGGCCGATAATGCCTGCGCCCTTTTGATAAACCCCGCTGCTTACACACACACATCTGTGGCCATTTATGACGCGCTAAAACTCTTGGACATTCCAATTGTTGAAATCCATTTATCCCAACCGGCCAAACGGGAGAGCTTTCGCCGGCGGTCCTATGTGGCGCAAGCAGCCACAGGCACGATAAGCGGGTTTGGCGCAAATTCTTACCTCTTGGGATTGCAGGCAGTCTCAAATTTACTAAAGACATCCGCTTAAGCCTCCCCTATACCGAGCCCAATGAAAAATCGGTTCGCATTTGCTGAAACCGAGGGATAGTAAAACCTAAATAGACAAGCGCATTGAGTAAGAGAGAAACTTTATGGCCAGCCCCAAAAAACCCACCGACGTCGACATTATCCGCGAGCTCGCGGACATTTTGAAAGAGACTGACCTCAATGAAATTGAGATGAAAAAGGGTGACCTTAAAATCCGTGTCTCCAAGGGAGGGGGTCAAATCGTTCAAACTATGGCCGCCGCACCAATGGCGGCTACCCCTCTTGCTCCTGCACCCGCGCCTCAGGCAGGCGGGCTTGAAACTGCGGAACCAACCGCCAATGCAGTCCACAAAGACGCAACACCCTCCCCGATGGTTGGCACGGCCTATACGCGTCCCTCGCCTGATGCGGATTCTTTTGTAAGCGTGGGCGACAGCGTCAGTGAAGGTGACACAATTTTGCTCGTGGAAGCCATGAAGACTTTTAATCCGATTACAGCGCCTAAATCGGGCAAAGTTGAAGCAATTTATGTTGAGGACGCGCAGCCTGTTGAATTTGGTGAAGCCCTCTTCGTGATTGTCTAAATCATGACAAAGAAAACCGTCGAAAAGCGAATATTCAAAAAAGTTCTCATCGCGAACCGCGGAGAGATTGCTTTGCGCATTCATCGTGCCTGCAAAGAGATGGGCATAAACACGGTCGCCATTCACTCCGAAGCCGACCGGAATGCCATGCATGTCCGTTTGGCGGATGAATCGGTCTGTGTCGGCCCGAATAGCGCGACGGACAGCTATCTCAATATTCCTGCAATAATCGCGGCCTGCGAAATTACAGATGCTGACGCCGTTCATCCCGGCTATGGCTTCCTCTCGGAAAACGCCAAATTTGCCGATATTGTCGAAGCCCACGGCATGGCTTTTATCGGCCCGACGGCAGAGCATATCCGCATAATGGGCGATAAAATCACCGCCAAAGACACTGTTATGGAAGCCGGCATCCCCGTCGTTCCAGGCTCTGATGGCTCCGTCACGACTTATGAAGAAGCCAAAGAAGTTGCCAAATCTGTGGGTTTCCCGCTCCTCGTCAAAGCTGCCGCAGGCGGCGGCGGACGCGGTATGCGTCTTGCTGAGACCGCAGAAAAACTTGAAGAGGCTCTTTCCGCAGCGCAACAAGAAGCGATTGCTGCATTTGGCAATGGCGAAGTCTATCTTGAGCGCTATCTCACGGGGGGACGCCACATTGAAATTCAAGTCCTTGCAGACCAGCACGGCAATGTAGTGCATCTGGGCGAACGTGATTGCTCGCTGCAACGCCGCAATCAAAAGGTTCTCGAAGAAGCCCCCTCTCCCACCCTCACGGCAAAGGAGCGCGAAGACATCGGCGCGGTCGTTGCCAATGCGATTCGCAAAATTGGTTATCGCGGAGCAGGCACGATTGAGTTCCTTTACGAAAACGGCGAGTTTTTCTTCATCGAAATGAATACGCGTTTGCAAGTCGAGCATCCCGTCACCGAAGAAATCACGGGTATCGACCTCGTCCGCGAGCAAATCCGTGTCGCGCAAGGCTTGGAGCTGAACTATGAGCAATCTGATGTGACCTTTAAAGGGCATGCAATTGAATGCCGAATCAATGCGGAACACCCGCGAACATTCGCGCCTTCGCCCGGCAAAGTCGTGGATTTCCACGCGCCCGGCGGGATGAATACGCGCCTCGATTCGGCGCTTTATGCCGGCTATTCTATTCCTCCTTACTATGACAGTTTGATTGGGAAGCTCATCGTTTGGGGCAATACTCGCGAAGGGGCGATATTACGTCTGCGCCGCGCTCTCGGTGAGATGGTGATTTCAGGTGTCCAGACCACAATCCCTCTACACGAAGCCCTGCTCGACGATCCCGAATTTCAAAAAGGTGAGTATAATATTCACTGGTTGGAGAAGTGGTTGGAGGGGCAGGAGTGAGTCGCAATAGTCTCCTTAAGACCAATTTTCTCTGAGGTAATTACCTTCATCCAAAAACATTTTAAAACTACCAACGCATATATTTGCAACTTGCGGATTATGTACGTTCCATATTCCTACAATATTCCCGTTTTCTAAACTTACGTCACCTTTGAACTCTAACTCATGAGTTTGATCGGCAGCATTAAGATATCTTTTTTTAAAGAAAATTTCTGTTTGGCTAAAATACCCCTCAAATTCTCCCACTAAAACGTCATTAGCTTTGTTTGAAAAGTAGTTTTCTTCTAATGTTTGTCCAAAAATCTTATCTGCCTTAGAGTAAATCTCCAGATAGAAACGATAAGTTTTCGCCCGATTTTGTCCCCAGTCCTTTGTATCAGGGTAAGTATAAGAGATGAACCAAAACCTATGTTTCTCAAAAACATCATGACTACGGTCTTTCATAAAAACTGCCCCTTCCCGTCACTTCAACACTTTTCCGCCGCATAGCAGGCATTATAGCGCCTATTGCTAAGGTGACTTTCCGTCCCTTACTCGCCCCCACTCTCTGCTCCCACGCCTCTGGCCCTCCTTTACGCAAATTCTCCCCGATTTCGCGGTAGACTTTGAGCGCCGCCGAAATCGCCCAAGCGCATCGGAAATCAAGCTCTTTAATGCCGACTTTTGCACTCGCATAATATTGCTCAGCTATATCTAATTGCTCGCAGGCGGCAGCATGAGCGGCGGTCCAATTTTCTCGCTTGGCAAGCGCTTTGGCTTCCGTTGGCGCGCCGTGTTTAATCAATAAATCCTGCGGCACGAAAACCCGGTCGGCTCGCGCATCCTCAATTACGTCTCTGGCAATATTTGTGAGTTGAAACGCAAGGCCCAAATCGCTCGCCCTATCGAGTGTCGCTTCATCGCGCACCCCCATAATATTGGCCATCATAACACCGACGCACCCAGCCACATGATAGGAATAATCCAGAATGTCATCGACCGTTTCATAGACGCGGTCTTCGGCGTCCATTTCAAATCCCTTGAGCAGCTCAAACGGATGTTTGTGATCAATCGCGTGCGTTTCGACGACTCTGCCCAATCCCGCGAATACAGGGTTATCTGTTGGTTCTCCGGCCAAAACATTCGTTGTGGCTTGACGCAAACCTGCCAAACGTTCGGCTTGCCCGTCTTTATAATCCTCGACCTGCCCATGCCCCATTTCCTGCCCATCAATCACATCATCGCAATAGCGGCACCATGCATAAAGCATGGACGCATCATCACGTAGAGCGGGCGGCAGAACACGGCTGGCCAAAGCAAAGGACTTAGAGCCCTTTTTGATACTGGCATGTCCAAATTGCGTTACAGAATCCATGGGGTCTTTTAGTAGGCCTCCTGTGGGAAGCAAAGAATAAGTAGAAGAATTCAACGGCGTAAGACGCGCGCGGATGCTCTCATCAACTTATGCCTCGCCCAAGTTTTCAGTCCCACTCGCCATCCTACCATCCGCGTGACCCGGTAGGGTCTGCCCC
>CAZMEN010000073.1:0-3088 GCA_964565335.1 uncultured Algimonas sp.
CGTCATAAAAGGCATTCATAATGTCTTCGAGCGCGCCCGCCGCCATTTGGCCATGGGCTATTACATATTTCACTTCTGGCACAGAGTTTCGCATGAACTCTTCAATACGGGGTATATCAGCGATACGCGGGGCGACGAAATAGGATTGCCCGCCGCGATAACGCTCTCTCAGCAAGGCCTTACGTATAGAAATTTCATCAAACGGCATGACGAATGTCCGAATAGCCAATCGGTCAACGGGCGGCGTAGCAATTAGAGATAGATCACGAATGCCTGACAAAGCCATTTGGAGTGTCCGCGGAATAGGCGTTGCAGTCAGAGTTAACATGTGAACATCAGCGCGCAGGGCCTTTAATCGCTCTTTGTGTTGGACTCCGAAACGCTGCTCTTCATCGACGATAACGAGCCCTAGGTCTGAGAATTTAATGGTTTTCGCCAGGAGCGCATGCGTGCCGATAACAATATCGCATTGCCCCTGCTCCAGCGCGACTTTCGCTTCTTTTGCCTCTTTTACGCTCACCAAACGGGAGAGCTGCCGCACGCGTACAGGCCACCCTTTGAAACGGGTCGAGAACGTTTTGTAATGTTGACGGGAGAGAATTGTCGTTGGCGCAATAATGGCGACCTGACGACCACTCATAGCCCCAGCAAAAGCGGCGCGAAGGGCAACCTCCGTTTTACCAAAGCCGACATCCCCGCAAATCAAGCGATCCATTGGACGGCCGCTTTCCAAATCAGTGAAAACATCGTGAATGGCGCTCAACTGGTCATCCGTCTCTACATAAGGAAAACGTGCGGCAAATTCATTATAAGTCCCACGATCAATATCGAGAGGGTCAATCGTGCGCATCGCGCGTTTCGCAGCAATTTTGATAAGTTCCGCCGCCATGTCTTTGAGACGTTTTTTCGCCTTCGCTTTACGCGACTGCCAGGCGACGCCGCCGAGCTTATCCAAGACGGCCCCTTCAGATGCCGAACCATAACGCGATAAGAGCTCGATATTCTCGACAGGTAGAAACAGCTTGGCTCCGCCGTGATATTCCAGTTCCAAACAATCATGCGGCGCGGTCTGAACTTGCAGAGTTTTCAGGCCTAAATACCGCCCAAGGCCATGGTCAATATGCACAATGAGGTCACCCGGCTGCATGGCTCCGGCGTCAGATATAAAGTTTTTAGCTTTGCGTTTCCGGCCGCGATTAACGAGGCGGTCCCCAAGAATGTCCTGCTCGGAGATGACACTCAATCCATCAATTTCAAACCCTTGCTCAACAGGCAAAACTGTGCGCCAAGTTGACCCTTTTGGCTTATCAAAAATGTCCGGCCCATGCGTCATTTTAGGAATGTGAAGCTCATGGTCTTCAAAAACATTCCCAAGGCGATCCAATGACCCTTCTGACCATGCCGCCACTAAAACCCGTTTTTCCTCTGTCTTTAATGTTTGAACATAGTCCTTTACCGCATTGAAAACATTGACGCCTTCGGTTCTGCGCTCAACCGAAAAACTACGCGCTATACGGCCACCGAAATCGATGATGTCTGTGGCACCATCTGGTTTAAAGACAGAATGAAAGCGGCAGGTGAGCGGCGTGGTGATGGCTGACCAATCCTCATCCCCCAAGTAAAGTGCGGACGGGTCGAGCGGGCGATATAGCCCTCCTGTTTTGGACGGGTCACCTGACCCTGTATCACGGGCTTTGGCGTGTTCGTCCCGCGCAGAGAAGAAATCCTCAATCACATCCCAACGCTCTGACCGCGCTTCGCTCAAGAGACCGTCAAACGCGAACAAAGCTCCGACCCCAATAAAATCAAAAAGCGTCTCTGTCTGCTCGTGGAAAAGCGGCAGATAATGCTCCAACCCTTGCGTACGGATACCGTCACTGACGGCGGCATAGGTTGGATCATGGCTAACGCCACCCCCAAAGGCCGCAACATATTTGCGCCGAAAAAGGCTAATAGTTTTCTCATTTAGAAAGACTTCACTAACAGGCGCGAGCTGAACCGTTTTTAGCTTATCTGTCGTGCGCTGCGTGTGAACATCAAATGTTCGTATTGATTCCAGCTCGTCTCCAAAAAAATCCAAACGTATTGGGTCGCTAAAGGCTGGCGGAAACACATCAACGATGCCGCCACGAATAGCATAATCCCCGGCCTCCATCACGGTTGAGGCACGGCTATAACCGTTATGATCAAGATACTCCTGAAGTTGCTCTCTTGGCACAGCCTGTCCAGCGGCGGCCATAAACCCCGATAATGCCATCGTGCGTCTAGGCGGCACGCGCTGCATCGCCGCGCTAGCCGTCGTGACGACAATCATCGGCTTATCAGGCGAGAGTGAGGCGAGGCTAAACAGAGCCGCTGCGCGTTTCGCGGCAAGACTTCGTCCTGGTGAAATCCTGTCATATGGCAAGCAATCCCAAGCCGGGATGCTGATTACCGCCATATCCGGCATAAAATAACGACAAGCCGCCACAAAAGATGAGGCCCGAGTATCATCACGCGCAATAAAGACACCGCGACCGCCGCGTTTCTTGACTGCCTTGCAGAACACAAGCGCGTCTGCCCCCTCGGGCAATCCAGCGGCCTGTAGAGATAATTCAGGCCCCGTATAACGGTTCAACTGGATTTGCATGTCTAGAGGTTCGGTTTAAAAGCCCGCAGGCGTTGTAACAAAGGCGTGTCATAATTTGCCGGCACGGGTAGCGTCCCCGTAATCCATGCATAAATATCATGGTCCTTGGCTTCCATCAGGTCTTCAAAAGCCGCGACATCTGCGTCCGTCATCGTTGCGATATTAGCTTTGACATAGCCGCCGAGAATTAAATCTGCTTCTTTGAATCCCCGATAATTGGAGCGATAGACAAGACGTTTTCGGCGGGGATCAAGCATGGCGGGGCCATAGCGGATTAAGGTGTGTCTGTCACGGGCACATTCTACGCTGAGTACACTCTTGCTTATGGCGCTTTGTCGCGCCAAATAGAGATATGTCCTCCGACCATATGCCCACGAAAAATATGTCTACCGGTCGCCCACAAGAGCTTTTTCCCTTATTTGCCGATATTCTAACCCTGCCCGGTGTCGGCCCAAAGAC
>CAZMEN010000073.1:3098-12957 GCA_964565335.1 uncultured Algimonas sp.
CGCGCCCCTATTTGAACGGGCTATGGGACCAAGAATTCGGGACCTTATTTTTACGCCGCCGACTGGCGTAATTGACCGTTCCAACAGACCGGGTATTGCCAATGCTCTTTCGGGCGAAACCGCCACCTTTGTCGTAACTGTCGGGTCCCACCGTCCGGCAAAACAGCGTAACCGTCCCTATCGTGTGAGCGTGTATGATAGCTCGGGCGAGATGGAAATCGTCTATTTCAAGGCGCGCCCTGCCTATATGGAAAACCTTCTGCCCGAAGGGTCTCAACGGCTGGTTTCGGGTAAAACCGAAGTCTATAATGCGCAAATTCAGATGACCCATCCAGACTATGTTTTGCCATTGGATAAAGCCGACACGATGCCTTCTATAGAGCCGCTCTATCCGCTCACCGCGGGGCTATCCCAAAAAGGCGCCGGTAAAGCGGTTCGCGCGGCAATGGATATATTTAAAGCCCAGCCTGATTTTGCAGAATGGCTCGACCCGGCCTTTTTAGCGGAACAAAATTGGAGCCGTTTCGGCGAATCCTTAGACACGCTCCATTATCCGCAGCATGCCATCGATATACGCTCTGATAGTCCCGTGCAGCGACGTTTGGCTTACGACGAGCTTTTCGCCAAGCAACTCGCGATTGCGCTTGTACGCGAAAGTACAAGACGGGCGCATGGGCGCAAACTTGATACAGAGGGGCATTATGTCCAGGATGTTTTGAAGGCTGCTCCCTTCAAACCCACAGGGGCGCAGTCGCGGGCCTTTGAGGCTATTAAAGCAGATATGCAATCACCATTTCGTATGGCGCGCCTCCTGCAAGGTGATGTCGGCGCGGGTAAAACATTTGTCGCCGCCCTCACCGCCGCCTATGCCGCCGAAGCGAGCGTGCAAACGGCTCTGATGGCTCCAACCGAGATTTTAGCACGGCAGCATGCCGAGACCCTGACGAAAATGCTCGAACCTGCAGGTCTAAATGTACAAGCGATTACAGGGCGGGATAAGGGAAAAGCGAGAGACGCGCTCAATAGCGGTCTTGCGGCAGGCTATATCGACATTGTTGTCGGCACACATGCTCTTTTCCAAGACAGTACGGAATTCAAGGATTTGGGACTGGTTATCATTGATGAGCAGCACCGTTTTGGTGTCAAAGACCGCCTCCGTCTCGCCGATAAAGGGCGTGCCCCAGATTTACTCGTTATGACAGCGACCCCGATTCCGCGCACATTGGCTTTGACAAGTTATGGTGATCTGGACGTCGTCAAACTAGATGAGAAACCCGCAGGGCGAAAACCAATTGAAACTCGCATTCTACCGCTTCGACGTCTTGATGATGTGATTGACGGTATTGGCCGACAAATTAAAGAGGGCAATCAAGTCTATTGGGTTTGCCCCTTGGTCGAAGACAGCGAAGTCATGGATTTGTCCTCTGTAGAAGATCGGCACCGCCAACTGACCGCCATTTATGGCGACCAAGTCGGTCTTTTGCATGGTAAAATGAGTGGGCAGGACAAAGAGCAGATGGCTCTCGCTTTTAAAGCGGGGCAATATAAAATTCTGGTCGCAACAACCGTGATAGAAGTCGGTGTTGATGCGCCCAATGCTACCATCATCGTGATTGAACATGCCGAACGGTTTGGCCTCGCGCAACTTCATCAGCTACGAGGACGTGTCGGACGGTCGGACAAGCAATCAAGCTGTTTGCTGCTCTATAAAGGACCTCTCTCCGTCAACGGTAAAGCTCGCCTAGAAATAATGCGAGAAAGCGAAGATGGCTTTTTAATAGCCGAAAAGGATTGGGAGTTGCGGGGTAGTGGTGATTTATTAGGTGCCAAACAAAGCGGCGTACCAAATTTCAAATTCGCTAATTTAGACAAACATAAATCACTCTTGGAAACAGCTGTTCAGGATGCACGCCTCCTCGTGCAAAATGACCCCGGCCTGGATACAGCGCGGGGCAAAGCCGCGCGTTTATTGCTGTATCTGTTTGAACAGGATTACGGCATCGCATTGATGCGCGCCGGATAGTTACAGAAGCAAATCATCTGTAGGAGGGTTTTTCATACGCTTACGTTTCGGCTGATACTCTTCCGCGTCCTCGTTTGAAGAGACCATACCGCCGCTGATAATCATTTTAGCGCCTTCTTCCGGCGTCATATTCAGAATTTTCACCTCATCTCGTTTAGCAAAAAGCAAGAACCCTGATGTTGGGTTAGGTGTTGTCGGAACAAAAACACAAATATGCCCCTCTTCCAAGGTCTCTGCCGGCGCGCCTTGAAGGTCAGTCGTAATGAAGCCAATCGCCCACAATCCCTTGCGTGGATATTCAATGAGACAGACTTCTTGAAAAGCTTGGTCGCGCTGTTGGGCTACAATCACAACGATTTGTTTCACGAAAGAGTAAACACTGCGCACAATAGGAACGCGTGCCAAAAGCCGTTCGCTCGCTTTCAAAATTGACGTGCCGACGATATTTGAGGTTAATATCCCTAATATAATCAAAGCCAATATCGAGACAACAAGGCCAAGCCCCCAAATATCAAACCCTAAATATGTTCTGGGATTTATAACCGCAGGAAAAAGAGTCCAAACTGATGTATCAATAAAACGAATGAAGGTGCGTATCGCCCAAACTGTCGCAATAATCGGAAGAGCGACGATTACCCCTGTCAGAAAACGGTTTCGTATAAACTTTAAAAATTTAAACTTAGCTTTCCGCCCTTGATGACGAAGACCAAGACCTTTTCTGCTTTTTCTATCAGGCTTATTCGCCATTCAATTCTTCCAGACTTATAAGTTGGTAATCTTCGACATTCGCAATCGAACCGACCGCAAACTTACGCTATAGATATAATCTACGAAAGGAAAATTACATGCGATTGAAGACGGTTTTTTCGGTTTTGGCGGTGACCCTCGCCGTTCTGGCCGCGCTTGTCTGGTTCTATCGTGATGATATTTTTCAACATATACAAGACCCCGGGCAACCCTTTCAAACTTACAAAAGGCCTATAGCGCCTGATTATGATGAAAATGAGGCATGGCTCACACTCCCAGATTTATCCATAGACAGTTACGACACGAAAGCTAAAGGCGATGTTTTTGTTGTTGTCCCTAGCGTGTATCGCGGCGGTAAACATTGGAACCTTCCGAGTAATGACCTCAAGAGAAAGAATAAGTTAGAACGAATTGTTCGCCCTAATTATGTAACGCCCTATGCGGATGCAGGCCGTCTCTTTGCGCCGTTTTACAGACAGGCATCTCTATACGCCTATATGACCCATAGGGAAGATGCGCGTATGGCGCAGGATCTAGCGTATCAAGACGTGAAACGCGCCTTCCATTACTTTTTAAAGAACTCTCCACCTGAACGCCCGATCGTTTTGGTCGGACATAATCAAGGCGCCAGTCATGTTCAGCGTCTATTGGCTGATTTCTTTGTGGGGCCTTCTAATGGTCAAAACCTGAAACGGTTAGCCGTCGCTTACGTCATTGATTACCCTATCACGCAAAGTATTTTGGATGGCCCATTAGAGGGCATGCCCGTCTGCGCCGAACCAACGCAAACCAGTTGCATTGTCGCTTTTGGAGCTTTTGCCCCGAATGAGGGCGCAATAGCTGAGCGTTTCGGCAGTCGGTTGCTCGCCCATAATGGAGAGGAATATGCCCCCGTCAAAGGCGAGGCTTTGACCTGTGTGAACCCGCTCTTATGGACGCAAAGCGAAGATTATGCGCCTGCAAGGCTCCATAAAGGCGGAGTAGCCGCCGAAGGGCTTGATCCAGACATGCGCCCCGCGGCCCTGCCCCGTCAAGTTGGTGCCCAATGTCAGGACGGGTTATTGCTTGTTGACAAACCCCGTACCGCGTCACTGCGACGCCCAATTAAAGTTGGCGGAAAGTTTCGAACCCTACCGTCTAATTTATTCTATGAAGACCTTCGTCAAAATGCCGTTATGCGAGTCGAATCTGTGCTACAAAGTGGACGTTTGCCGAAGCGTGCGAAATTATTAGACGGTTTCGATGTCATAGAAGTACAGGAAAGCCCAATTGGTGAAGTAACCGATGTGAAACCAACAAAAGGCCGTTAGACTTACTGCCCTTCAACATTAAAGCCAAATTTCACAAAAGAGTTAGCGCAGAGACGTTGAAAGTTATGGATTTTCGTGGGCGATTGAGGCAATCCCATAACGAAATTAAGTCGAAGGAACCTGCCATGATTGCTCAATCCGTATTGGATCTGATAGGAAACACGCCCCTCATTCGATTAAAAGACGCCTCTGAAATGACGGGGTGCGAAATTTTAGGGAAAGCCGAGTTCCTAAATCCTGGCCAATCCATCAAAGATCGTGCGGCCCTCTCTATTATTCGTCATGCCGAAGCCACAGGCACGCTAAAAACAGGCGGTGTGGTTGTCGAAGGTACAGCGGGTAATACAGGCATTGGATTGGCAATGGTCTGCTCTGCACTCGGCTATCGGTGTAAAATCGTCATGCCGCGCACCCAAAGCCAAGAGAAAAAAGACTCAGTCAAACTCTTGGGCGCAGAATTAATCGAGGTAGATGCCGTGCCCTACTCCAATCCGGGCAATTACATTCACACCTCACAAAGACTAGCTGAAGAGCTTGCCAAAACAGAGCCGAATGGTGCTTTATGGGCCAACCAATTCGACAATGTAGCCAATCGCCAGGCGCATATTGATACAACGGGCCCAGAAATTTATGACCAAACTGACGGCAAGGTCGATGGGTTCATTTGTGCAATCGGTTCAGGCGGAACACTGGCCGGCGTATCCATGGCGCTAAAAGCCCGCAACCCCAGCATTCAAATCGGCGTGGCTGATCCTCATGGGTCTAAAATGTTCTCATATTTCACGTCGGGTGAGCTTGAGAGTCATGGCAACTCTGTCACGGAAGGCATTGGACAAGGCCGTATTACCGCCAACCTTGAAGGAGCTGCTGTCGATAAAGCCTATCAAATTGATGATGTAGAGGCTTTACAAATCATCTTTGAACTCAATCAGTTAGAAGGCATTTGTTTAGGCGGATCGTCCGGAATCAATATTGCGGGCGCTATACACATGGCGCGTGAAATGGGGCCTGGTCATACCATTGTAACGATACTCTGTGACTATGGGCAGCGTTATCAGTCTAAAATTTATAACCCTGACTTCCTTCGCGAGAAAAACCTTCCTGTTCCCAACTGGATTTGCTGATTTTTGCCCTCCACAGATTTTGACATAATCTGGGAGCGCGGCCTCATTGATGTAGCTGATTTGGTTGCGTTGCGCCAAAGCACAGACATAAAAATATTGGACGGCACATGGGCTGTTTCCATTCCTTCGACGGATTTTGCCCAAGGTGTAATTTCGGACGCGCAACTTTTTGACCTGGGCCACCTCAAATCGATTTCAGACTTTAAGTCCGCATACCCGCCTCGTGACGGTCTTGCCGCTATGTTGGAAGGTTTAAACATTTCAGCGAGTGATCAGGTTGTGATTTATGACCGGCAAGGATATTTCTCTGCGCCCCGTGTCTGGTGGATTTTAAAAACTCTTGGTCATCAGAAAGTAGCCGTTTTGAAAAATGGGTTTCCTGCTTGGTTAGAGAGCAAACAAGCCGTTCAGACGGGTCATTCCAAATCCGAAGGAAAGTCCGATTATGTCAGCGGCGACTCGCTTGTCCAAGGCGCGGCGTTAAATGATGTCCTCGAGGCCATAGATAGTGACATTCAAATTGTTGATGCGCGGTCCGCAGACCGATTTTACGGGCGAGTTCCTGAACCCCGCGCCGGTTTGCGGTCAGGACATATACGGTCTTCTCTCTCACTCCCCCTCACCTCTCTTAAGGATGAAAAAGGACGTTTGTTAGAAGCCGAAGGTCTTTTATCTGTTATCAAGCAAGCGAAGATTGATTTGAATCGCCCTATCATTACTACCTGCGGCTCCGGCGTAACCACTTCTGCTTTAGCGCTCATCTTTCGTTCAGTTGGAAAAAGGGATGTTTCTGTTTATAGCGGGTCTTGGACAGAATATGGCGCGACGGAACATCCGATAGGACAGGCATGAAACGCGAAACAGAATTTACGCATTTGGGACGACCTAAAGCCGGGTTAGGCACAGCAGTGAACCCATCCGTGACGCGCGCCTCTACGCTCCTCTTCGATGACGCCAAGGACTTGTACCGGAGCGATGTACGTGGGTATGGTCGCCACGGCGCCGCCGTACATGATGAACTCGCTTCGCTTTTCACTCACTTGGAAGGCGGAGCCGGGACCTCTTTATTCCCCTCAGGCTTACTGGCCTGCACCGTTCCGATTTTGTCTCAGGTCAAAAGCGGTGATCATATCTTGCTGACCGACTCCATTTATGGACCAACACGCAGTTTCTGCTTAAATTTCTTAAAATCCATGGGTGTTTCGACGGAGACTTATGACCCGCGAATAGGAGCAGAGATAGCCACGCTGATAAAGCCCAACACCAAACTCATCATTTTGGAAAGCCCCGGCTCCTTGACTTTTGAAATACAGGATATTCCAACTATTACGAAAGTTGCCAAATCCAAAGGCATCAAAACGCTGATTGACAACACATGGTCAGCTGGAATTGTACTCTCGCCGCTCTCTTTGGGCGTTGATATATCTAGTCACGCCGCGACAAAATATTTTGGCGGTCATAGCGATATTATGTTTGGGGCGGCGGTCTCTGCCGATGCGCAGACAGCGGCCCAAGTGGCAAACACGGCAAAATATCTCGGCAATGCGAGTTCGCCCGATGACGCGTATCAAATCCTTCGTGGCTTTAGAACCGTCATGCAAAGGTTTCGTTATCAAGAAGCGAGCGCATTGGAATTAGCGACGTGGCTGGAGACGCGAGCTGAAATTCAATCTGTGCTTCATCCGGCTTTGCAGAGCCATCCAGATCACGCCATATGGAAGCGCGATTTTTCTGGTGCAGGCTGTATATTCAGCGTTATTGCCAATCCCGCCTCACCAAAAAAAGTTATGGATTTCATCAATGCTCTAAACCTATTCGGCATTGGTTACTCTTATGGCGGATATGAAAGTCTGGCCATTCATTGCGACCCGCAATTAAGACGCGACAAAGCCGATGATTTAGGCGGGCCACTTATCCGTTTTGCATGCGGGCTCGAACATGTTGAAGACCTAAAAGCTGATATAGAACAAGCGCTTGTCAAGCTTACTTAAAATGAAACGGTTCTGGTTTGGGCTGTTTGTAATTATCTTATTGGGGGCCTTATCATCGTGTTCGGGTACGCGCATGTTGATGAAGCAAGCCCCAAAGAAACCCGACAAAACCCAACTACAGCTACCCGATTTGATGCCCCCCAGCATCGCGGAAGACCTCTTGGAAACCCACATTTATGGCATCATTCCGAGCCTCTCGAAAATTGAGATATTGGAAAAACGAGACGTCGCAGTCAATGCTTTCACCGATAATGACAGTATTTCAGAGTGGAAGGTCTCTGCCGGTTTTGGGCACGCAAATCGAATCTTTCACATCGTCTTTATCACCCGAGCTGAAAATAAAAATTCGCCCTATTTAATCTCGCAAAATTTCTGCCCCAACTCTTCGGTTGTTCCGATAGAAGGTATTACGCCGCCTAATGGCGATTATTTTGATTGTTCCGGAGATGGCGTTCTAAGCCGTGTTTTCGGTTATTTCTTTGGCCGCTATATCACAGTGCCACCCTATGAGATGATTTTGGATCGTGGTTATAATATCGCTATAACGTTTCCGTCAGAATACGTTCCAGATTCTCGTGAACGAGCGCACATAATTCAGACCTTACTTTTCCCTGAAACCGAGCAATTACCCGGTACATTGGCCATATGGGCAAGTCTATCTAATTGGTTGGCTCAAGAGTTAAAGAGCACTGGCATGACGGACACTGTGGTGGCCTATGGTCACTCTCGCTACGGGAAAACGGCGCTCTTATCGGCAGCCACCAGCCCAAATATAGACGGCGTAATAGCCCATCAATCGGGAACGGGCGGCGCTTCTATTCTGCGCGATGGAACCGGAGAGTCGATTGAGGATATTATGAAGAGCTACCCTCACTGGTTCACCAAGCGGTTTGGCGATTATGCTGACGATGAGAATGCTCTACCCGTTGATGCCCATAACCTACTCTCACTCATTGCGCCAAAACCCGTGATGCTTGGCAATGCCCGCCGCGATGTTTGGTCTGACCCGGAAGGCGCATTTCATGCGGCTCAAGCCGCCACTCAGTCTTGGACAGACCAAGGAGCAAACGGTTTAACGGCTGCGCGCCTCGATCAGTTTATTCCGTCAGATACGATTTCTTTCTGGATGCGTCCGGGCACGCATGGTGTGGTCAAGGAAGACTGGCCCGCCTTCCTCGACTTTATGGATGCCCATTTTAAGCCTTAGAGTTCTATTAGCCCCCTAATAGCGATATGAGCCCTTGAAGTCCCATGTAACTGACGATCAGTGAAAATAGGAAAATGATGCCTAAGCCAATATTCGTCGCAAGGCTGTGACCGTGAGACCCCATGAGGTCTTTGCGGTTCCCCAAATATAAAATACAAGCCACTGTTGCGGGGAGAAGCACAACATTAAAGGCTTGCGACGCTATCATCACAAATATCGGACGGGCCGCGAATAAAGGCACAACCAATCCAAGCAATGAGATGAAAAAAACCATGATGCGGTAACGCGGCAATGTCATTTCACGCGGGCTATTATTATAATCACAGATCAACCAAGGCAGCATAAAGATATTAGGAAATTGCGAAGACACGCCAGCCGCAATGATACCGATAGCAAATATAGACACCGCGAATTTACCCGCCAATGGCTCCAATAAGGTGATCATCTGCGCTGGTTTATCAAGGCTTATACCTTCGGCGAACAAAGTTCCGGCCGCGGCAGCTATAATTGCAGCACTAATGACGAACATCATCACCACAGCAAATAAAGCATCGCGGTTTTGATGCTTCTCATCTTTGAGTGTCCACCCCGCCTCTTTGACCAATGTTGTTCGAATAATAAACAACCCCGAAAATAAGGTTGTTCCCACCATTGAAGCAATCAAGAGAAAAGGCCCCCGCGATTGGCCGTCGGGAACATCCGGGATGTTCGGCACGAAGCCTTTCACAATGTCAACGGGCGGCGGCATTAGAAGAAAAAAATTGAGAACGAAGCTCGCGGCCATAATGGCGACAATAACGGCTAATGCCCGTTCAAACACCTGAGTGCGGCCATTCCAGAAGATAAAATAAACGAGAGTAATAAAAAATAGAGCCCAATAAATTGGACGAATACCTCCAGAAATAAAGCCTTTCGACCATTCATAGCTAATGTCAGCGACAATCCCCATAACGCCCATGACGCTGCCACACACACCGGCTGTCAGCGCGACGATAAAGAAAATACCGACGAGAGGATGAATGTGTTTTCTGAAGGCCTGTAGCGCTGTCTCGCCAGTCACAAGTGTGTAGCGACCATATGTTTTTATCATAAGGTAAGTGGCGATACAGGATATCAGTATCGTCCATAAAAGAGACATGCCGTAGCTGGCTCCTGCCTTCGCCATAGTCGTGACGCTGCCTGTGCCGATATTAAACCCCAGAAGGAAAATACCCGGTAAGAATAAAGCCAATTTCGCTTTAAATCCGCTTTGTTTTATTTCAGCCATAAGAATTCCCCTACTTCAATAGATGCCTTCAATGGCAGGTGTAGTAAAGAGACCGGAGTTTTGAAAATTATTGTTAAATACGAGAAAAATTTAATCCCAATGCCACACTATAATTGGCGGGCCTGCAGAATAAATTGGTTACATTGAAAAAGAGGTGGCAGGCCCAGTAGGACTCGAACCTACAACCTGC
>CAZMEN010000074.1:0-4121 GCA_964565335.1 uncultured Algimonas sp.
GGTCACAGATATGGGCGCGATTGAGGCCATGGTGCAAACCGTGATCGACGCCAACCCTGACCAAGCGGCTGCGGCGAAAGAAAACCCGAAACTCGTCGGTTTCTTTGTCGGGCAAGTGATGAAAGCCTCACAGGGTAAAGCCAATCCGCAAGCGGTGAACCAGATTCTGCGTAAGCTTTTGGGGCTATAGGGGGAGCGACATGAACGAGCCCACCAAACACTCTGAAGATAGCGGCGATCTACCCCCGCAAGAGAACCTCGTCTGGGACCTTTTGCGCATTACCATGCCGGCTGTCATTTTCGTGGTTATCTTCCTCATGCTTGTCCTCGTTGCAAAAATGAATTTTTGGTTGGCAGGGGGTATCGCTTTTGCTGTGGCGCTGGCCGACTTCCTTGCTTTTTCGTTTTTGAAAAAGAAAACGGGCTCTTAAACTGTCTTTCGAAAGGTTGGGTCGCTCATGGCTTTAAACACGGACGCTACACCCACAGTTTCGCAAGCGTTAGACACGCGTATCACAGTGCGGGACTTTCTGGATAAACCCGTGCCTAAGGCCTTACTGACGGACATCCTGACTAAGGCGCAGCGCAGCCCGTCCGGTGGAAATTTACAGCCGTGGAAGCTTCATGTCATCACGGGCGACACATTGGCCGAGTTTAAGAAACGTGCCTCTGAACGCACTCTGGCCGGAAAAGTCGAAGAGCCGACCTATGCCGCGTATCCGTCGCCGCTTTGGGAGCCACAACGTTCTTGGCGCTATAAGCTCGGCGAAGATATGTATAAACTCATCGGTATTCCGCGAGAGAATAAAATGGGCCGTTTGGTTTGGCTCGCGAAAAACTCAAAATTTTTTGACGCCCCTGTTGGCATAATTATCACAGGCCATAAGAAACTCGACATGCCTCAATATATGGATGTCGGTATTTGGCTCCAATCTGTCATGTTACTCGCCCGCGAAGCCGGTTTGCATACGGCCCCGCAGGGGTGGTGGCGTAATTGGACGAGCGTTTGCCATGAAATGCTCAATATTCCCGGCGATGAAGAGGTTCTGGTTGGTATGGCGCTTGGATATGGCAATCCCGAAGCTGACGTGAATACCCTCTACGCCGACCGTGCCGATTTAAATGAAGTCAGCCAGTTTTACGACTAATTTGATTGAAGCTTCCATTAAATCGAGGGGGTTGCCCTTAATTCTATTTAAAACTGAAGTTTTTTTGAGGGTTTTTATTATTTGGCATACTTTGGAAATACTGACTCTATTCTCATGAATAGATATGTTTATACTTGATATAATACTCTTTTAATTACTTTATAACGCAATAGTAACTTATATTTACTTGTTTTAACAAATATAGGGTGAATAGAAATATTTTCTATATTAACACTATATTTATCCTGTGAAGTAAAAGTCTAATCATGGATTGAGTGACACGAAAGAATTTCGGCCTCATCCGCCCACGGGAACGGGATCCCGATGGTATTAGGTGAAAAAACAAACAGGGAGGTCAACATGGCCTTTACAACATTAGAAGTTCAAGAGGCAGAGCAGGCCGTGTCCGCTCAAGCCAATTCAGATGATATGTTTCGACTGGGATTAATTTACTCGACAGATGTCGAAGATCGCGGCCCGGATTTTATCGAAGCGCATAAATGGTTTAGCCTAGCGGCCATGATGGGCTCCGTTCCGGCCAAATCTTATCAAGCTGAATTAAAGCAGGAAATGAGCGCGGAAGACGTGACTCTGGCACTGCGTGCGGCGCGCGGCTGGTTGGCTGAAAATCGCGATACGCTTAAAAGCGCTGCATAAGACGGACTGACGTTCTTTTAGCTTTCGGGCTATCTTGATTGGATTGTTTTCGCGCGCCTCAGGCGTTTGCTTGAGGTCACGACTAATCAATAGTCAATCAATCAGCCATGAAAAAAGGCCGCTCACTATCGAGTGGCGCGACCTTTAAGCTATTGAATTCAGAGTAAATATTCGACTTATGGCGAAACAACCGTTGTACCGCCATTTTGAGCGCCGAACTGATAGCTGAGGTTGAAATCGACGGGCAGAGCGTTGCGGAAATTCTGCATGAACGTCCCCACTTCGGCGAGCGTTGATTGCGGCACATAGATAATATCTCCGCGCTTGAGCTGCATATTATCGCTATAGCCTCTGATGTCTTTCAGTCCGCCGCGTATATCAACACTTCGCATCATCATACCGCCGTTGGGCGCGCGGCGCAGCACAGCGACTTGCGTTGTACGGGCGGTAGGACGCATCCCTCCGGCCATGAAGATCGCTTCCAAAGCCCCGATACGGCCCGGAATAGTATAAGTTCCTGGCTGTCCGACCTCGCCCCCGACAAATATCTGCTGCGGCGCATAGGCGCGCGGCGTGACAGCGACGGTTGGGTCTCTTAATTGCTTGGAAAGCTCTGCTTTTAACAAGGCTTGCACCTGAACAAAGCTGCGGCCTGCCGCCATAATGGGCTGGCTCATCGGCATAACAATGCGTCCATCAGGACCAACTGTTAATGTGCGAGAGAGTTCTGGCGCGGAAGAGACCACGATATCTAATTGGTCATCCGGTTGAATGAGATAGTCAGGTTCAAATTCTACCCATTGTTGGAAAATTGGAGGCGTAACGGGCCGTATAGTCTGAGACGGCTTAGCCTTATAGTAGCGCCCAGGAGTTTGTGCCGCTTGAGGGCCATATCTGCCCATATTATACCCGCCAAACTGACGGGCGCGAGGATGAACCGGAGCGGCGCGCAGAGCGCGCATATTCCTAGGTTTAGAGTTTTTACCCTTCAATAATCCCATCAATCCGCCATATTCAACCCCTGAATTTGCGCGTGAATTATGATGATTCACAGCGGGAACCGGCGCTGACTTATGTGTTGCGGCTGTCGGAGCATAGCGAGATTGGGCAAGTGATTCGTTTACGCCGAATGAAAAACAGAGGGCTGACACCCCCATTATAGCCGTCATTTTCAATGTTTTAGGCATAAATCCACACAATCTCAGGTTTTCAGGCAGTTAATCTAGCTTTTCTCAATTCTTAACAAGAATGGATAAGGAAATATTAAAATTTAGGAGGCTTTATGGTTAACGAATCGCAATGAGGTAACGCTATGGCCCTTTTAGGTCTAAGGAATAGATTAAAAGGTCGTAAAAACCGACAGCCTGTCTATTCTCAAGGAACGGAGGCAGACTCTGTTAGCTATAATAGCGCTGATATAAATGACCTGACAGTCAGGGATTATACGCAAGGCGTGCCAAATATTCGCTTGGCGGACGCGGCGAAATCATTTGGACGCCAGTTAATTTGGGTCGTCCCTTTACTTCTCATCGGTATGGTTGTGGCGTGGCAAGCCACAAGTGATTTTAAACGTACCTATACAGCCAATGGCAGTTTGATGGTGCAGCTTGGTGATGAATATATTTATCAACCTGTCGGCAATCAAAACAATCAGAATGCGATGCAACTGACATCTGATACAATCAGCCTCACGGAAGTCGGTATTATCAAAAACAATGAAGTGATCGATGCGGTCATTGGGCAGATGACATCGACACCGTCTGACAGCCTGCGTTTTGACGAAGCGGCAGAAGAAAAAATCAGAGCTGCCGGCAATGACCAATTTGCTATCCGCGAAGCTCAAATGGAACGCCGAAAGCGGGTTGAAGCCTCTTTTGTTGTTATGCCGCAACCTAAGTCTTCCATTATCAATCTCGTTTATAAGCACGAAAACCCCGCTGTAGCGGTAGAGGCGCTCAATGCTTTTATTGACGAATATAAGACATTCCGCCGTTCGGTTTTCGTCGAAGGGTCCTCCGATATTATCGGAAAGAGACGCGTTGCGACTGAAGAACAACTGGCAAAAAATGAACTCGACATGGCGCGTTTCATGAAGAGTAACAAATTGTCAGATTTCTCATCTGAACAGACCGGCGTTCAAAAACGGGCAGAGGAATTAAAAGAAGCGCTTAACATGACACGCGCCGAAATCGCTGAAACCGAAGCCGCTTTGGCGAAAACCGAAGACCAAATGCGCGCAACACCGCCGACGATTGACTTATACCGCGATGACAGAGCCTCTCAACGTATTGCACAGGCTGAGTTGGAACTGGGTCA
>CAZMEN010000074.1:4131-12628 GCA_964565335.1 uncultured Algimonas sp.
ACTGGGTCAGCTTTTGGCGAAATACCTGCCGACGAGTAACCCGGTGCGCCAGAAACGCGCGGAGCTGGAGCAGTTGCGCTCTGTTCAGTCCGGATATAATGGCCAAGCGACAGGGGGGCGCCGCGTTGGCCCAAATCCGACTTATCAGGAAATCGAAAAAAACCTCAATACATTGCAGGCGAAAGCGGATTCTCTACGCGAGAAGGAATTTACCCTGCAACGTCAATTAGACAGTGCAGATGCAAAAGTTCGCCGCTTAACGGAACTTAATCCAACATATCAAAATCTTTTACGCGAGAGAAAGACGCTCTCCGAGCGCTTGGCGACTTATAATGCCCGTGAGCAAGAAGCTCTAATCAACCAAGACCAAGCCGCCGCCAATAATGAAAATGTGCGCGTCATTGCACGTGCGCGCTATGCCCTTAAGGGCCCGAATATGCGTATGCTGATGTTTGCTCTAGCAACTCTGTTTTGGGGGTTTGCTTTGTTAATGGTGGCCTTGGCCCGAGTCTTCCTCGACCCGCGTCATTTCGCTTCTTCGCAGCGGATTAGCCGTACTGTACCGATGTCGCCGAGTCAGAGTTACGGCGCTCAGATTCCCGAGCCGGTTAGTCCGCCGCAATACACACCGCAAGAATATCAGCCAGCTGCCCAATATCAAGCAGACCCTTATCAAGGGCAGGGGCAAGCTCAAGGCTATGCCTATGATCAAGGCGGGTCTTATCAGGGCGGTCAATACCAAGATCAAGGCGGGTATTATGATGCCTCTGGCGGCGCGCAAACCGCTTACTTTCAGGGTGGTGATGGGCAGGCCTATGACGCTCATCAAACCAATGCGAGCCTTAGCACGGATTATCACGCCGGGCCCCAAGAGTGGAACCCGCAGCCTCATCAACCCTATAATGGGTCTGCCGCTGTAGACATGTATGCCAATCCTTATAACAATCCTTACGCGGCCCCGATGCCGCAGCAGGATCCAAACTCACAAAATCAATCGCCAAATGATATGAATGTGCTAGGAACGCTTCCACCGGAGAATAATTCCGAGCAGTAATTAATGAGGCAGAATGGGAATGGATACGGCATCTGACACGCCTTCCCAAGCGGCTCGCTCTGTTCTGCGGCACGTTCTGGCGGGGTTGAAAAACAACCTACGTCCCGATGGGCAAGGTAAAATCATACAAATAACGTCTGCCAAGACAGGCATGGGCAGCAGCTTTGTGTCTCGTAATTTGGCTGAGATAGCCTCGGCAGACGCGAGTTTTGATGCCAAGCGAGTTGGGCTGTTTGATGGCGACTTCCAACAACTCGCGCAGACGAAGTACTATTTCGCTGCGCATCGCGCGGCAGATATGCAAGGCCCTTATGATGCGAGTTTTGGCGGTACAGGGTTTTGGCAAGTCACGGACCAAAACGGTCAAATTCAGCCTCATCCGAATTTATGTGCCGTCTATATCGACGGGAGATCCGGACTGGCATTTACGAGCCTGTTTTGGGACCAATTGCAAACTACGGATCGCGTCACGTTTTTTCCGAACGGGCCTTACTGGCAAGCCCTGCGTTCGCAGTTCTCTATGATATTTGTTGATATGCCGGCGTTTGACCGAAGCCCCGATTGCCTATCCCTGGCGCCTTATTGTGACGGAACTGTTTTGGTCTCTTCGGCTGATGATTCTAAAGACTTCGCGCACAGGCAGCTCCGGGATAAGATTATCGCGTCCGGAGGCCGCTATGAAGGCTTAATCCTCAACGCTGGTGCGCCGCTCCGCGCTCTTCAAACAGTTGGTCGCGTCTAGATTCTAAAGCGTCTAGTTCCCATAAAGCTTGGGCGAGAAGGCTTTAAACCAGAAAATTTTCCCGACACCTTGTGCAAATTTTGCCAGTGACAGGACGCGCTTGGGCGACCGCGTTATAGCGTCCCATGCCAATCGAGGCAGAGAGAGCATACTCTGCACGCCGCCAACGGCCATCCAGAAAAGCACACGAGGAAGGCCTTTTAATCCAGCCTCGCTTGCTTCTTGAGAGGGGCTTTGCCCGAAAGCAAAATTGCGTTGCCAGATATAATTAAATGTGGCGCGCTTTTCAGGCACATGTTCCAAGCATTTCGCGTCATTTGTCCAAACCGCTTTCGTCCCTCTTGTCATAACATGACGGAAGAAGGCATCATCCTCGCCGCCTGTTTGGTTAAGGGCAGGATCAAAAGCCGGTTGAGGCACATCGCATCGCGCCAGATCTACAAGGCAGCCGCCTGTAGCGACGCCTTCATCAATATAGCCTGTTACTGAATGAGGCAGACGGTCAAATGCCGGCGACATAAAGGGATAAATGGCTCTGCCCTTGGGCATAACCGCATTGACGGGGCCGAAGACCAAGCCTGCATCAAACGCTTTACTGGCGTCTAAGCTTGCTTGAACCCATTGCGGCATGGCTTCCATATCATCATCCAGAAAGGCGATATAACGTCCACGGGCATTTTTTAGCGCCGTATTACGTGCATTGGAAACACCCGGGTTAGGTTCGTGAATATAAGATATGTCTGCTTTCGTCTCCGCCATGAATTCTGCGACAACGTCTTTAGCAGAGGCCGCGGGGTCATTATCGGTGACGACAATCTCACAAAGCGGGAGAGCGATGGCTTCGGCTTCCACGCTTTTTAAGGCGCGGATAATATCTTGCGGCCTTTTATAGGTCGGAATAACGATAGAGACGCCGTGATCTGTCCAAGCTTCACTCATCTTATTGGGCCTTCTTTAATTGTTTAAGCGCGTCTTTGACGGGGAGAACATCTGCGTTAATTGCGGCGACGTCATCAAGAATGGTGCTGAATTCCTTTGGTGTGCAGCCATATTCACTTGGGTTGTCCCGCACATCATGCGTGAACAGGATCAGCCAGCCCGGCGTGCGGGCCAGATTTTGAATGGCCTTCCGGCTGGCGTTGAAGTTTTTACCAGAATAAAGCCGTTGAGAAGCCGCTTGATTGAGGTCTAATACTTTGTTCTGTTGGGGCGTTTCAATCCCGCGCAAGAGATTAAACTTCTTCGAGAGCGCCGATTTCACAGCTGCATTTACTGCGCCGTAAGGATACGCAAAGTTATTAGCTGGGGGTAGTCCAAGACGTTTAAAGGCAGACTTATTCTTCTCAATATCCGATAAGAATACATCAGGACTGACGGCGTTGGCATCAAGGTGAGAGAATGTATGGTCCGCGATCTCGTGGCCATTTTCTGACGCTCGTTGCATTTCCTCTTCGGTCATATGGAGGCCCAAATGATTGGTCGTTCCGCACAGTCCCATCGCCGCGTAAATCGTTCCTGACCATCCCCGTTTTTCTAAAACAGGCAGGGCATTCTTGAATGCCGATTGCGGGCAATCATCAAAGGTGAAGCTGACAATCGGTCTGTTTGTATCGACACGAAGTTTTTCTCGGTGCTGATACCGTACCAAACGGCGGTATAGCTTCGCCCAAAGGGAAGTCGACGGAACATAGATATCATAACCCATAGATGCGCTCATGACAGCGCCTCTGCATACCAAGAAGCACGCCAGAGCTTCAGCGCAAAAAGCCGCGCTTTTATCGGGAGAGGTAATTTAACGACCGCCTTTAAAAAAGGGCGTACGAGTTTTTGACCCGGTATCGACTTCAGCCGATTAGACAGACGATAAAGCGTCAGAGTTCTGGCGAGGTCAGGGTGCTTTTCCGTGAAACGAACGTAATTGGCTCCGCTGGTTGAAAAGCGCTTGAGTAATGTATCTGTCGACTCCAAGCCAATATGCAGAGCAGGGTTGCTGACGTGTTTTAATGTATAGAGATCTGAAATCCGAGCGGCCCATTCGCTGTCTTCCCAGCCCCATCCTATAAAACCATCGTCAAAAGGGTTCTCTTGGATAACAGATTTTTTGATGCACAAATTCGAAGAGGCTACAAATTGCGGTCCGGCGGCTTCACGCTCGTAGACAGGTAAGCAGTCAGAGATTTCTGATAGGGCGCGGTGTAATTCGCCGTCTCTGTTTTGGCTTTTCTTTTCGACAGTAAAGCCTCCGAAGAGAACATCGGCTATATTAGCGTGGATGAGCTGCAAGTAATTTTCGAGGAACTTATCACTGACGGGCCGCATATCGGCATCGAGGAATAATATCCAATCTGCATTGGCCGCCTGTTGGAGGTGGTTACGTGCCGCAGAGCGTCCTTGGTTTTCGGCCAAAGTCACAAGGCAGGCCGCTTTTTCAGAAGCCATAACCGCTTGGGTAATGCGGGCAGTGAGTGCGGCCTCTTTGGTGCCGTCATCGACGAGAATAATTTCGACGCTATCAGAGGCCTCTTGAGCCGAAAGTGCCATAAGCAAATCGGAGGCATCATCCCGGTAAAAGGGAATGAGCACAGACAGCGTGGGTTTGGTCTGGCCGAAGGCTTTATTTGAGACGGCCTTATTCACAAATTGCTCCGTCCAAATCGACCTTTGCAACTGCGTCGTCATTTGAGGCAAATCGAGACAGCGTTGATTTAACGAAGTCACGGCAATTGGCGGCGTTCATGACCCAACAGACAATGCCGTAAACCGTCACGCCGATAGAGGCCTTTGCAAACAGGCGGATGACATCGGGCCAAGCCTCAGGCCATGGGATACTGATGACGGCGGCACACATGATAGCGCAAGCGAATGAAATCTGAGCCATTGCCTTGATCGGTAGAGGGAGGGGATAATGACGCCGGGCAATAATGAAGGATAAGATCGCGCCTATCCCATAGGCTGCGACAGTTGCGTAAACGGCGCCCATAATCCCATGAATTGGAATGAGCCAGATATTGAGGCCGATATTTAAAACCAAAGGCGGCACCATAACCCAGGCGAAAGAGCGTGTGGCCCCGGACAGCACAAAAGCACGTTGAATATAAAAATTGATGAAACCATTCAAAACGCCTGCAAAGGCGATGAGAGGCATAACCTTAACCGCATTATCCCGAACGGATTCACCCATGATGAACCCCGCATCCGCGGCTACTAAGGCTATACCCGTTGCGGCAGGCAGCGTAATCCAAAGTAGAGTCGCGCCATAATTTCGCATAATAGATTCAGAGACTTCTAATCCGCTTTTCTCAAAGGCTATAATGGCCAATGGCGTAACAGCCATAGAAAGCCAGATAAACACAATCTCGATTGACCGATTGGCGAGGTTATAGCCCGCATTATATTCGCCAACAGCGGCGTCGCCCATGAACCCTCCAATGAGGTAGATATCTGCGGAGTTTAGGGCATAGCTCAGAACCAAAGAGAGGCTAAGAGGGATAGCATAGGCCGCGTAGAGCTTGGTTTTCTTTAATTGAAACCGTCCACCCTTCATGCGCGGAAGCATGAAAAACATATCAATCAGAATGACCAAGCTTGTTGCGACCATGATACCCACAAAAGGCGCTGCCTCGCGGAGCGGCGTCACAAGAATGAGAATAATACCGAGCGAGAAGCTCAGTAAGGTCTGGGTCGTATATGAGAAAGAATAACGCATAATACGTTCAGAGGCCTTATGCGCCTCCATACCCAAATTGAAGAAGACCTGTATACAGGTAGACGCGACCGCGAAACCCAGAACCGTTTTCAGAGGCGGCGAAAGCGGCAGCATAAAAATAATCAATGGCAAAAGGACGATGGCAATAATGGCCGTGACAGCCGCCAAACTATAAAGAGTTTTGAGGTGATTAGCCTTGTCATTCTCGCGTTCATAGCGGGCTTGGTAACGGGATAGTGCCGCTTCGAGCCATGTGAAAACCATCATATGCACAGCATGCATTGTCACCATGGCGGTGGCATAACGCCCAAATTCTTCGGCAGCTAAAAGACGCGTTAGAATGGCAACCGTGCCAAAACTCACCACAATATTGGCGAGGTTGACCGGTATATAGGCGAGCATAGAGCGGCCGATCATGATCGGTCTCGCTTGGAGTTATGCGAAACTACGCGTGTCATTTAGCGAATAGAATCCTTGTCACCCAATAATACAGGTAACGTCATCAACATGATGTAAAGGTCAAAGAAAAAACTGCTGCGTTCAATGTAATCTACATCGAGGCGGACACGTTCGGCAATGTCTTCCGCTGTTTCCAGCGCGCCGCGAGAACCGTTAATCTGGGCCCAACCCGTCATGCCGGGTTTAACCTTGTGGCGATGGGCATATTCTTCAACGAGTTCCATAGAGTCTTTACCGGCTGTACGCATGCCAACCGCATGAGGGCGAGGCCCGACCAAAGACATTTCGCCCTTAATAACGTTCAACAGTTGGGGCAATTCATCGATAGAGGTTTTGCGAATGAAGCGTCCCAATTTAGTCACGCGCGAGTCGCCCACAGTCACCTGACGTTCGGCATTCAGGTCTTCTTCTTCCTTCTTCATGGAACGGAATTTATAGACGTTGAAAACGCGATTGTTAAAGCCGTGGCGCTGTTGTTTGAATATTACAGGGCCGGGGCTATCCAGTTTAATCATCGCCGCAATCACTAAGAGTACAGGGGCGCCCAAGACGAGGGCGACAGAGGAAATAGCAATGTCGGTGACACGTTTAACGGCCGTATGGCGTCCGCTTTTCGGATTGCCCGTAACGTCCCGCATACTGATTTCCGCAATTTCAGAGACGCGCTGCTGTACGTGATTGAGTGTCTCGAACTCATCAACAACAAAGGCGATGCGATTGGGCAACAGCTTCACCTGATCGACGAAGGCTTGCTTCCTGTCTGCGGCCATAGAGGGAAGGGTCACGACTATACGGTTCACGAACGGTAGTTTATCCCATGCCAAGAGATCTTCGACCCGGCCAACGACGGGGACGCCGTGAATGTCGTGCGGTGCGCGGGCGATACGGTCATCGAATATAGCCAGAATATTCAGCTCTTTTGACCGCGCATTTTCTTCGATGATACGGCGCGCAGAATCCGTCGCCCCCAACATGATGATAGTCGGTGCCAAGGCGCCTTTACGGTGCAAACGTGAGGTCGTCAGATGATAGAATGTATGGAGTAATAATAAAACTCCCGTCGCCATGATACCGGCAATGGCCAATGTATCCGGCAGAAAGCTATCTGGCCGTATAATGAGCGCAGATGTAAGCCACAGTCCTATGGCTCCTGTGGAAGCCAAGGCAACGGTTTTCAAATGTTGTCCAAATGTCTCTGTCGGGTGGAAGCGGTGGGCACGGTTCAGGAATAAAAGGCCGATAAAGAACACACTGCCCAAAACGGCGGCGGCAATGGGCGCAATAATGCCATTGTCATTGGCACCAATATAGCCGTTCCAGATACACAAAGTAATAACATAGATGGCCGCAAAGGCGTCCACGCCCCGCATAACAAAGCGCCAAGCGCTCATATTAATTTGTTTTTCGGGTACGTGAATATCTGACACAGACTGGCGGCGTCTGCGTCTTTCTGGCATATCGGGCAGGCGGTCTTGTTGACCTTTGCGCTTCTCATCTTCCTGCCGCGCCGTCGATTTATCAACCGACATAGCCGTAGAGAGATCAGCCCGGAGACGGGCCGTTTGCGCAAATTGATCTGCATCTTTCTTTTTGGCTGACATTCTTCTCACCTTCTTTCACGGCAATATTAAAACCCAGTGTCCATGTTTCATTATGAACACACCGGTTTCATCATGCTGTATTCGAGCCACAATTATGTATATGTTACAAAGGTGACCAATTCGCGGGGATTTAGGGTTAAAAATGACTTAATTTCTGAGACTCGCCCTACGAAGCCTTGTCTTTTTTGGATTATTCGGCGCAAGGGGCCGTTCAACTTTTTTGCGTGACCTATTTGAAATAGAGTAAAATATTCTCAATTATATTAAAATGGGGTGATATTCCTGTGTTAAATCCCGCTAAGGCCGTTTAGGTTGCCTTTATAGAAAAGCGGAGAGCAAGTTTATGGAAGTCATGGGTCATTTTGTTGACGGCAAACGTGTCGCAGGCACGTCAGGACGCACCAAAGATATCTTTAACCCTAATACGGGACAGGTGCAGCGACAGGTCTGTATGGCCACAGCAGCAGAATTAGATGCGGCGGTGCAATCCGCAGCCAAAGCGCAAATCGCTTGGGCCAATACTAATCCGCAGCGCCGTTCCCGCATTTTATTCGCCTATAAGCAATTAGTAGAAACCCATATGGATGAGCTCGCCGCCATGCTGTCCTCTGAACATGGCAAAGTGTTGGCCGATAGCCGGGGTGATGTCATTCGCGGTATTGACGTCATCGAATTTGCTTGCGGTGTGCCGCATGGTCAAAAAGGCGAACATACTTATGGGGCTGGGCCAGAGATTGACGTTTATTCCATGCGTAAGCCGCTCGGTGTTGTGGCGGGTATTACGCCGTTTAACTTTCCCGCGATGATTCCGATGTGGATGTTCGGCATGGCGATTGCGACGGGCAATGCCTGTATTTTAAAGCCGTCCGAGAAAGACCCGTCTGTGCCAATGCGTTTGGCCGAATTATTCGTCGAGGCGGGCGGCCCTGTTGGGC
>CAZMEN010000075.1:0-12306 GCA_964565335.1 uncultured Algimonas sp.
CTATACAGAATGGACCATTGGTCATGTGCATTCCGGGGCTTTGGGTTGGAATGGGTTCATTACATTCGGGGCGCTTTATTGTCTTGTGCCTTGGCTGTGGAAGAAGAAGGAACTGTATTCACTCAAGCTGGTAGAGTGGCACTTCTGGCTCGCGACAATAGGTATCCTTTTCTACATCACGTCAATGTGGGTGGCCGGCATCATGGAAGGCCTGATGTGGCGTGCTTATACGGACCTAGGGTTCTTGGAATATGCCTTTATTGAAACAGTCTCGGCGAAACATATATCTTATATTGTTCGCGCATTAGGCGGCGCTCTCTTCCTCGCAGGTGCCATTATCATGGCCTTTAACCTCCGCATGACTATCAAGGGGAAAGGCTTGGCTGAGCCTCTCGAAGGAGATGTGCCTCTTTCCAAGAAACCTGTTCTGCCGACGGCGCAACCAGTTTTGGCGGGAGAATAATCATGTTTCTTAAACTCCACCAATTTTTGGAAAAGAAATCCTTTGGATTGCTATTAGGGATTATCGGCGTTGTATCCGTCGGCGGCCTTGTTGAAATCGCCCCGCTTTTTTACATCGACAGCACAATCGAAGAAGTTGAAGGTGTCAGGCCTTATAGCCCGTTAGAATTAGCAGGCCGTAACATTTACATTCGCGAAGGCTGTTATGTCTGTCATTCGCAAATGGTGAGACCTTTACGAGACGAGGTCGAGCGCTATGGTCATTACTCGCTTGCGGCTGAGTCAATGTATGACAAGCCATTCCTATGGGGGTCAAAACGCACCGGTCCTGATTTGGCTCGTCTGGGCGGGAAATATTCAGATGAATGGCATAAGCTTCATTTGGAAGACCCAAGAGCCGTTGTGCCCGAGTCTATCATGCCGCCCTATAAATTCCTTAGCGAGCGGGCTTTGGACTACCGTACAATCCAAAAGGAATTACAGGTCAATCAGACATTGGGTGTGCCTTATACGGACGAGATGGTTGAGAAGGCTGTCGTAGATTTGAAGACTCAGCTTGATGAGTTTGCCGATGATTATGATGGATTCATTGCGCGGTATCCAAAAGCTGTTGTGCGGGAATTTGATAATAATCCGAAGACAATTACGGAAATGGATGCACTAATCGCTTACCTTCAAATGCTGGGCACATTGGTCGACTTCAAAGAATATGAAGCCGAAAAAGACGAGAACTTACGATGAGCTATGACGTTCTCGCGCATATCGTCAAAATAGGCGGTACAGTTTTTTTTACAGGGTTTTTCGTTCTCTGTATTGTCTATGCCTTGTGGCCCAAAAATAAAGCGCGGTTTGATCGCGCCGCTCAGTTACCACTGATCGATACGGATCATCCGGAGTTGTAAAACCTATGTCTGACAACAAACCCACAATCGATGAGCTTTCAGGAACGGAAACGACTGGCCACGAATGGGATGGCATTGAGGAATTAAATACGCCTATGCCGCGATGGTGGCTATGGGTGTTTTATGCCTCCATTGTTATCTCAATCGCCTACATGATTGCTATGCCCTCTATCCCGCTTATCAACTCACATTTTAAGGGCGTTTTGGACTATTCTGACAGGGCGAAAGTCCACGCCGATATTAATGATTTACAGGCGCAAAGATCGGGTATGTTTACGCGCCTAAGCGGGGAGACTTTGGAAGGTATTCAGGCCGATCCAGAATTGTTCCGCTTCGCTATGGCGGCTGGGAAATCTGCCTTTGGGGACAATTGTGCAACCTGCCATGGGTCAGGCGCGCAAGGGTTTAAGGGATACCCTAATCTCAATGATGATATCTGGCTGTGGGGCGGTACATTTGAAGATATACGCCATACGTTGACAGTCGGAATTCGCGCCGCTCATGAAGACACTCAAATAAGCTTAATGCAGGCCTATGGACGTGATGGCCTTCTTTCAACAGAGCAAATTTCGGGCCTCACGCAATATGTTTTATCACTGAGCGGGAGGGAGCATGACGCAAGCAAGTTCAATGATGCGCCAACTATTTTTGCGGAGCAATGTAGTTCATGCCACGGCGTAGAGGGTAAGGGCGACCAATCGCAAGGCTCTCCGAACTTGACAGACAATGAGTGGCTTTATGGCGGTACAGCGGACGAAATTCGCGCAACCCTTTATAATGGGCGTCAAGGCGTGATGCCTAATTGGAACGAACGATTATCTCCCGAAACGATTTCGGCTTTGGCGGTGTATGTTCATAGTTTGGGGGGCGGCGTTTCCACTTCGGATAATCCGTCGAATTAGCATCTAAATAAGATGACCACTCTTATTAATAACACGCCGCCGCGCAAGAAAGTTGCCGAGGGCGTTGAGCAGTCGCGAGCCGTTGCTTCTTCGCCTTCGACACCGCAAAGTCTCTACGCCAAGCGAGTCAAATTATATCCAAAGCTAGCGCATGGATTTTATCGAAATATCAAATGGGTTGCCTTATTTGTCCTGCTTGGCATTTATTATGTAACGCCCTGGATTCGGTGGGATCGCGGTGCGGATCAACCGTCTCAAGCTGTGTTGGTCGACTTTGAAAATGCGCGATTTTACTTCTTCTTTATCGAAATTTGGCCTCAAGAAGTTTATTATATCACGGGGTTATTAATTCTGGGTGCGCTGGGCCTTTTTTTGGCAACAGCTCTTTTTGGTCGTGTTTGGTGCGGTTATGCTTGTCCGCAAACAATCTGGACGGACCTTTTTATCCAAGTCGAGAAGTTTTTCGAAGGCGATCGAAATGCCCGCATGAAGCTCGATAAAGCGCCGTGGACTCCCAAGAAGATATTTAAAAAAACGGCGAAGCATATTGTCTGGGTTTTGATAGCTGCTTTGACCGGCGGAGTTTGGATATTATATTTCCACGATGCACCAACGATTGCGCGCGATTTCTTTACGGGGCATGCGCCGACGACGTCCTATGTGTTCGTCGTCTTATTGACCGGTACGACTTATTGGTTGGCGGGGCATATGCGGGAACAGGTATGCACCTATATGTGTCCTTGGCCTCGGATTCAGGCGGCCTTAATTGATGAAGAGGCGTTAAACGTAACATACCGTTATGACCGGGGAGAGCCGCGAGGGGCTCATAAAAAGGGAACAAGTTGGGATAAGCGCGGCGACTGTATCGATTGCCGACAATGTGTGGCTGTCTGTCCTGTTGGCATTGATATTCGGGATGGGCTGCAGTTAGAATGTATTGGCTGTTCACTTTGTATCGACGCATGCGATGAGATTATGGTCAAAGTGGACCGTCCTAAAGGCCTTATAGCCTTCGATACGGACGCAAATGTGCAGCGCCGTTTGAAAGGCGAAAAACCGCGGTTGAATCTCATCCGCTCCAGAACTGTCATTTACGCTGTTCTATTTGTCTCTGTTGGCTCCCTCATGCTTTATAGTTTGATAAATCGAGAGATATTGGACATGAATGTTTTAAGAGATCGTCAGCCAAATTACGTGA
Organism: uncultured Algimonas sp.; assembly: GCA_964565335.1. Classification (GTDB taxonomy): domain Bacteria; phylum Pseudomonadota; class Alphaproteobacteria; order Caulobacterales; family Maricaulaceae; genus Litorimonas. The sequence continues at coordinate 3,465 of CAZMEN010000075.1, forward strand.
CCCTTTCTGATGGCAGCGTAAGGAATGGCTATACGATCAAAGTCCTAAATAAAGCGACAGAGCCCAGGCAACTTATTTTGACAACTGATACCCTTCCATCACCCAATATAATTGTGGCTGGGCAACAGACAGGGCCTTCAATAATCCTAAATGTTCCGGCGGATGAAACTTTAGATTTTCGCGTGACAGTGACAGAAGACGATATTGGTGCCCTAGAGCAAAAAACAGATTTTAATTTTCTTATTCAAGACAAAACTATTGGCGACGAAACGCGTGCTCGTGCTATATTTATAAGCGGCGGCCCGAAATGACCAAAGTAGACAAACCTCAAAGAGAACTAACGGGGCGCCATGTTCTTATTGCCTTATTAGCTTTTTTTGGCGTCATCATCGCGATAAATGGTTATTTTATCACGATGGCTGTCTTGTCGTTTCGTGGTGAAGATGTGAAGCGATCCTATCTTCAAGGCGTTGAGTATAACCAGCGTATTGAAGCCCGTGCGGGTGAGTACGCTTTGGGGTGGAGCGTCAAAGGGAATGTGACGGATGGCGGGGATCCCGAATTGATTTTTGAACTGTCTGATAAAGCCGGAAAACCAATAATTGATGCGGTTGTTTCAGGTGTTTTGCGACATCCAACAGACCGTGATTTAGATAAGGCTATTACATTGGCCGCGGAAGGGAATGGTCGATATCGAGCCTCTCTGATCAGTGACAATGGTGCACGGCGTTTTATGGGCACTGCTAAAAAAAACGATGATGTATTTGTTTTTCAATATGATGTGAATAGCGGTTCATGACGAACTCTGTACTTTTGCAAGATCAAAAGGGTTGTCCTTCCGGCTTGCAGGAAAAACCGATAATACAGATGGACCCAAAGGTCGGCGACGTTGATTTATCGACATTTGAAACGATATCAAGCGAAGGACTAACAGCTCTTGAGCTCAGTATTCAAGGCGCACATTGCTCCGGATGTGTTTCCAAAATAGAGCGCGGATTAACATCAATGAGCGGCGTTAAAGCAGCTCGGTTAAATTTAACAACGGCGCGATTGAGTGTGTCTTGGGATGACGCGCATCAATCTTCAAGTGCAATAGTTTCTAAGATAACGGACCTTGGTTTTGGCGCGACCCCGTTCCAGCACAGCGAAGTCGAGTTGACGCAACAAAGAGTTCAGAAAAAATTATTACGCTACATCGCAGTTTCCGGGTTCGCCGCTATGAATGTGATGTTACTCTCTATTTCCGTTTGGTCTGGCGGCGGGGAGATGAGCTCTGATACGCGGCACCTATTTCATTGGCTTTCTGCGTTCATTGCTTTGCCGACGATTGCCTATGCGGGGCGAGCCTTTTTTACACCGGCTCTACAAGCTTTACGAAAAAAGCAAACCAATATGGATGTTCCGATTTCTCTTGCCTTAATTCTGGCGAGTGGGTTGAGCTTTTATGAGACTGTAAATGGCCATCAGGATGTGTATTTCGATGCGGCAGTAATGCTGCTGTTTTTGTTATTGATTGGCCGGTATCTTGATGCTCGGCTTCGCCTCAAGACCGGAGAGGCGGCGCGGCGCTTAACCGCGATGCAGGTAAGTACAGCAACACGTGTGTTGTCAGATGGTCGGCAAGAAACTTTACCGGCGCAATCTGTGAAAATAGGGGATAAAATTCTTATTCCAAAGGGGCAGAGAATTCCGATTGATTGTCAGATTCTCTCAGGCGCATCAGAGATAGACGCGCAAATAGCAACGGGTGAAACCGTTTTCCAAAAAGTAGCGTCCGGAGACTTTTTATTGTCAGGCACGATTAATTTAAGCGCGCCTTTAACAGCACGGGTGACGTCAAATTTGGAGAATAGCTTTCTCTCTGAAATAACGCAGTTAGTTGAGATTGGGGAGCAGACCAAAAGCCGTTTTGTGCGCATCGCGGACCGCGCTGCACGGGCCTATGTGCCGATTGTTCACAGCTTGGCCGCCATGACTTTCATTGGTTGGTATCTGTTGTCCGGTGATTTACGCACCGCATCCCTCAACGCTATCGCCGTTTTGATTATTACCTGCCCTTGCGCTTTGGGTTTGGCCGTGCCTGCTGTCCATGCTGTTGCTGCGTCTAAGCTATTTGACAGAGGTATCTTTGCGCGTTCTGGCGATGCGTTGGAACGATTGGCCAAAATCAATCATGTCGTTTTTGATAAGACCGGGACTTTAACGAAGGGGCAATTTACGCTGCTTTACCCAGAAGGTTTCGCAGCAGAGCCATTAGGACTTGCGGGCGCTCTGGCGGCCTATTCCAATCATCCCTTATCTCAAGCACTCAAGGCTTATGCGCGCCCAACCGAATTGATAAATGTGATCGAAAAAACGGGGCAGGGGTTAAGCGCTAAATATAAGGGCACGGTTATAAAATTGGGTTCAGCCGAATTTGTTGGAGCCGAGTCGAGTACGATTGCGCAAAGTTCAGTTTGGTTTCGGCAAGGCGATCAAATACCCATACAATTTGAATTTCGGGATGAGTTAAGAGAGGATGCGCGCGCTACCGTACAGCTATTACAGAGCATGGCACTGTCTCAGGAGATGTTAACGGGGGACAATGACATAACAGCTAAAGAAATCGCCGAACAACTCGGCCTTGATATTTGGCAAGCGAATGTAACGCCCAGGCAAAAAATGCAAATTATTGAACAGTGTGGTCTGGCTGACAAACGTCCACTTATGGTTGGGGACGGTTTAAATGACGCGCCAGCATTAGCGGCGGCTACTGCATCCGTTTCTTTTTCTTCAGCTTCTGATATTTCTCGCACGGCATCGGATATTATTGTCCAAAATGACAAGTTATTGAATTTACCCGTTGCTATTAGCACGGCCCGAAGCGCGCAAAAGCGTGTTATCGAGAATCTTTCTTTGGCCGTAATTTACAATATGTGTGCAATCCCATTAGCTGTGCTCGGATGGGTGAACCCCTTGATTGCCGCCTTGGCTATGTCTGGCTCTTCTCTTATTGTTACGCTCAACGCTTTGCGGGTTCGAACAAAATGAACGCTCTTATATGGCTTATTCCGGTCGCGCTAATCCTAGGGTTTTTGGGATTATTAGCGTTTTTTTGGTCTCTTAAGAATGGCCAATTTGATGACCCTAGGGGCGACGCATCGAGAATCTTACAAAATGATGATCGTCCAATTATAGAAGAAGACTAAGCCCAGATTGACAGTAGCTTATTCGCAGTTGTCTTCCTCACAATCCGATCCATCCTCATCACTAGAGCAGCATATGGCGTGGCATAGCTTCACTGCAGCGGGGCGGTACGGCTCTTCTGTGTCATTGTTAGGGAGCTCAATTTTAATCCACTTTCCCGATGCACAGAGTTGTGTCCAAAGGCCATCAACTGAATTGTCTGCCGCGTGAGCAGAGGGAAATTGTGCGCAAAATATAGAAATGCAAAGTATCGAAGCAAGAACCTTCATACGTGTAATCTATGCGAGCCTGTCATCTTAAATTTGTCCTACGTCAAATTTAAATCATTATAGCCAAACTATGACGACCCTATTAATGCCTGCAATTTTCGTAAGTCATTTATGGTAATTATATCTCGGCTGGGCAAGCCAATGAGGCTTTCTTGCTTAAGCTGCGTTAATTGGCGGCTAACCGTCTCTATACTCATGCCCAAATAATCCGCGATATCTAACCGGCTCATGGGCAAGCTAACGTCGAAAGATTTGCCGGATAGGCCTTGCCTCTCAATCATCAAGTTGATGAAAGTTATGATTTTTTGCTTGGCTGTTTTTTTAGAGAGCGTTGTGATTAAAGACTGATTAGCTTCTAACTGTTTACAAGTTGATAAAAATAACTCGGTCTGTAGAGCTGGATTCTTGGTGACCTCTGACAGTGAGAGTAGGACTACATTTGCAGTTGTCAGTGTGATTGCAGAATCCCAATAGTCGGTTCCCGCGCTTAGGCCAAAAAAGTCACCTTCAGAATAGAATTCTGATATCTGGCGCTGGCTATTTTCTAGGAGGCGGTAGCACATGACCATGCCACTATTTACGCGAAAGAATCCTTTTGAAAGCGCGCCTTGATGATAGATCATCACCTGCTTCGCGTGGACGCGCCCGCGTGAACGGTAAAAATCTAAAAGAGCTTTCTTTTCTGATTTATCCATTGAGGTCATAGTTTCAGCTTGGCTAATGAATGCGTTTCATTTCGCTCTTCATTTAAGAGCATCTGTAAAACGGACAAGAGCGTTGTATTACTTAAGTAATTATACTGAGTTAGTTGCTGATAAAAAATGATGCAACCGATAATCAGAAACAATCAAATTGGTAGAGTTGAATAAACTTATCGAACACAATGAGTTTTAGGAACGCACTGGCCGCCCTCAGTGCCGGTAGGAACTATCACCGTTAATTTTCGAAAAGCAGATGAAGATTACTTGAATAATAAGTGAAGCTTTATGACATCAGACACTGAAGAGGCGTTGAGTTTGCTCATCAAATGAGCGCGATGTGTTTCGATGGTGCGAACTGATAAGCTAAGCGCATTGGCTATGTCTTTGTTGGATTTTCCGTCAGCTAAAAACGTTAATACTTCCCGTTCTCTTGGCGTGAGCCTTTGAAAGGCCTGACGTTTTTTATAATGCTCACGATCCTTGATAAGGCTTTCGTCAATCAGGCGTTGTGCCTGTTCTATCAAGGGCAAAATAAGGGAGTCTCTGAAAGGTTTTTCCAAAAAATCTAAGGCGCCCATTTTCACTGCTTTAACGGCGGTTGGAATATCTGCGTGACCGCTCATCATAATAAATTGCAAGTGAGCGTTAATCGAAAGTGCATCCTGCAAAACGTCTAACCCGTTTTTACCTGGCATTCGAATATCGAGTAAAATGGGAGAGGTGAGTGTTGACAGATCTTGCTTCAAGAATTCATCACCTGTCTGATAAACATAGCTATGAATGTGATGTGTTCTCATCAAAACAGATAAGCTATCGCGCAGGGCTTCATCATCATCGACAATATGTATTGAACGCGTCATGATTTTTCTGGAGCCAAGGGCAAGGTAAAGTAAAAGGCCGATCCCCCATCTGGGTTTGGTTCAGCCCATAATCGTCCGTCATGATTGTTAATGATAGATTGGCTGATAGAGAGGCCCACGCCGAGCCCGTTCCTTTTGCTTGAGACAAAAGGTTTGAAAAGCGTGTCCATTGCCGCGTCCGTAAGCCCCTCGCCATTATCAATCACGCCAATTTTTACGTGGTGATTATCTTCTTTTTCAACAGAAATGAGTATTGTGTTCTCTTCTGATGAGCCAAAGGACTCGCAGGCATTTCTTATGAGGTTCACTAACACTTGCTGAATCTGAATATCACTCCCGAAAACCAACAGGGGTGAGCTGTCTGGATAGTCTTGAACGATTTTTATCGTACTAGCTTTGAAATTTATCATCGCCAGATTCACAGAGGAGGCAACAATACCTCGAAGGGTGAACGCGTTTTTTTCTATTTCGCCGGATTGTATGAAGCGCCGCAGCCGAGACAGAGTTGTTGCCGCCCGTTCGACTTGCGATGCCGATTTTGCCATAATGTCTTGCAACATAACTTTGTCAGTATGGTCCATTCCCTGCAAAGACGCCTGAGCGGCATGAATGTAATTCATCACGGCAGCCAAAGGTTGGTTTAATTCGTGGGCAATTGCTGTGCCCACCTGATTCATGGCAGCAACGCGTGACAAATGAAAAAACTCTTCTTGTAATTGACTATACTGTTCAGCGTTTTTTGTTTCTTCTGTAAGATCTCTTATAATGCCAACATAGCCACCGAGAGCCTCTGAAGTGTTTTCGCCGACGGAAAGATACATTGGAAAAACTTCTCCATTCTTCCTAAGGCCGGAGACTCTCCGGCCTATCCCAATAATCTTTGCTTTACGCGATTTTTGATAGTTCGAGATATAGCTGTCATGGTTCTGCCTGTCGGGTTCCGGCATTAGAACAGATATGTTCTTTCCTTTCACCTCGGCGCTCAAATACCCAAAAATTTTCTCACAGGCAGGGTTATAAAGCTGGATATGACCGCGCGGACCAATTGTGATGACACCATCAACCATTGTCCTAAGGACAGGGTGCAATGCCGTATGCGCGTCCGATGTCATAGGGTTGTGTTAAGGCTTTGCGCTGTCCTGAGCAATAGACAGCTGTGTGGGCTGTGTCACGTTATCTGCACTGACCGCGATTTGGGTCTTTAAGCGCAAGCGGATGCTGTCACCGAATTCCACTTGTTTTGAGCTTGTTGTCTTAATTTTCGGAGTGTGTTTCTTAAGATGAGGTGGCGGCGATGGTTGAAGAGATTGTAGATTTGACCGTAAGGGCTTAGTGGTAAGGGCGTGAATGGTCATTAAAGTGACAAATACAACCTTATAAGTATTGGCAAAATTAAAACCTAAAATGAAACCGTGTTTTCACAAAAGTGGTCTGAAATTAATATTCGCCTCCAAATATCAAATGTTTAAGAAAAAGACTAAATTTGTGAAGGCCAAAAAAGGTCGAAAATTGTTAAAAGGTGAGAGTTTTTTCCTTATTGTTTGACGGTTATGATTATGTGTGCGCATATCTTGCAATGAATTTACGGCATATAGAGGTTTTTCATGCTGTCTATTTGACGGGGTCAGTGAGTGCTGCCGCGAAAGTCTTAAACGTATCGCAGCCGACCGTCAGTAAAGTTCTTCGTCATGCAGAGGATAAACTGTCTTTCAAGCTCTTTGACCGACAAGGGGGGCGCTTAAGCCCAACGGATCGTGGTGCTAAGTTATTCGATAAAATTGAACCAATTTTTGAGACAATAAACGAGCTTAATCGATTTACACGTCGTCTGGCAGAGGAACGGTCAGGGCTTTTGCGTTTTGCAATGACACCTGCTTTTGGCCTCGAAGTTTCACCTGTTGCAATAGCCAAATTTTCGAAAAATAATCCTGATGTAACTATCGAAGCTGAAACTTTGCATGCCACTCAGTTGATTAAAGCAATTGGGGAGGGAGATGCGGATATAGGTTTGGTTTTTGATGCCCCCTATTCTGCGGGGCTTCACCACGAGACAATAGGTTCCGCAGAATTTATTTGTGTTTCACCAGAAAACTCAAATTTTGAGCTCGCCAAGACTCTACGTCTTGAGGCTTTAGAGAAATATCCTTTAATTACTTTGAACGCTAAGAGCGTATTAGGGCAAGTTCTAAATAACAAAATATCTGATGATTCAAAATCTTTCATTCATTCTCCGATTATTGTCGAGACATACCACCTGGCCAAGCGCCTTGTGCGTCAAGGGGCGGGTGTCGCTGTAATCGATAGTATTACCGCATATTCGGGAGATGCAGCGAATTTGCGATTTCATCGCATTGAGCAAATGCCGAAAATAGGTATAGATATTATAACGCGCTCTAATGTTCCCGTTGCGAAAATTGTCCATGATTTTAAGGAAGATATTCGGGAAGCGATTGCTACCTTGAAAACGCCCACAGCCCCTTAAAAATTATTAGGCGAACGTCATTTGTATATAGACTATATCTATACCTTGCCTATGATTTAGAAATTGCTAGTCTAATAAAAATCAGACTATGTATCACGCATAATAATTAGGGGATTTAAATGTTAAAGCGCCGCTTTTCAAAAAGCTTATTACTATCAACCACAATAGTTGCCTTCGGCACGAGCGTTTTTGCTCAAACCGCTCCTTCAGAGCCTGAAGATGAAGTCGTTGTTGTCGGCACGCAAATCAAAGGCTCAAATATTGCAGGAATTCTCCCCGTTACTTCGTTGAGCGAGATTGATATTGAGACAACGGGCGCTGTCAGTGGTGACGAATTGCTGGCCTCTATCCCGCAATTAGGTGACGTCACCTTTACAGAGGGTCGGTTCACAGGGGTTAATGGCGCTCGGGGTGATGTGGGGTCCGTTAACTTACGCGGCGTTGGCGATGGAAACACATTGGTCTTATTGAATGGCCGCCGTGTTGTGAACCACCCCGGTACTCAAGCTGTCAACCAAACGCCTGTTGTGTCGGTTAACTCCAACGCATTGCCCGTCACAGGGATTAAGCGATTGGAGGTTCTGCGAGACGGGGCGTCGGCTGTTTATGGGTCTGATGCTGTGGCCGGTGTAATCAACACACAATTAGATGATGATTATGAAGGTCTACAAATACAACTTCAATACGGCGGGTCTGAAGGCACGAGCTTGCACGAAACAAGCGGGACATTGAAATGGGGTAATAATTTCAATGAAGGCAAAACTAATGTATCCTTCTTTGGTAATTTCATGTCGCGACGAGGTATGCCCGCAACAGACCTTCGCAATTCTTCAACGGAAGATTTACGCGTGTTTTTCGAAGGGACACCTTTTGAAGGGGACACTCAACTACGAAACCTTTCAACACAAACACAATTTGGCGAATTTGAAACTTTGGCCGGAGAACCTCGTATTCCAGGTGTTGGCGATGACGACTTTCATATTCAGCCCGATAGTTTTGCTGGATGTTTAGTCAATCTGCCGGGCGATGTTTGCGTTGATAATGGTGGTTCTATCGATACTGCCTTGCGTTTAGATCGTGCCGCTTTCCGCGACATTGTTGGTGATACAGATCGTTATAACTTCTTTGGATTCTTCAACCATGAGATGGATAACGGTATCGAGTTATTTGCCGAGGCATCTTATTATTATGCAGATTATAGTCGTGCGCGAGAAACGGCAGCTCAATTATCCAGTAACCGTATCGTTATACCTGAATCTGGTTTTTATAACCCCTTCGGACAAGATATCCGCATTATGGATTTGCGTCCTTTAGATGCAGGTCAACGTTTTATTAGTGTTAAGA
>CAZMEN010000076.1:0-12129 GCA_964565335.1 uncultured Algimonas sp.
CTGTGGGGTAAAACCCGTGGAAGTTCGAGTCTTCTCGGCCGCACCACTTTCCTGATGAATTGAAACCTTAATGCGGTTCATTCAGTTCAACGAAATTACCCCGTATTGAAGAATAAGCTCAAGGTAATCGAGGGCGTTAAACAAGGTTTTATATCTCACGCCCAAGGAGAAATTGAAAACCCCGAACAGGTTCAAATGCTATTTGGCGTAGATGAAAATACGATTGAGGGTGACTGTTATATCAAAACGGCAAGTTCTAGAAGCCTGCCTTTGGGGCCTCATATTCTAGCTATGAGGTCTGACAGTCCGGGCAAGGTCGAACTTGAACCGGTCATACTAAACCGCGCGAATGTTATTTTGACGGATGAGCATATGCAATGCCTACATCACGGTGAACTCGGACATGCGGTTAGAGCGGGGCTTATCAGCGAGGTAAAAGGTTAATTATAGGGTCTGGCATTGAAAAAGCCCTACGGCCTGGGATTAAATAACCTAACAATTTCAATTGTGGATCTGACGGGATTAGGTGCCCAGGATTTAGCGATAGCGTCATTTCCGTGTGAGGCACTCGCTTAGTCTTGAGGCCGCGTTATTTTAGCAATTCTTGAATTTGAGTTTGAATGACTGGGACAACATCTTGTTCAAACCATGGATTAGTTTTTAGCCAGCGATTATTTCTCGGACTTGGATGCGGTAAAACCATGCTGGTCGGGAAGGTTGATTTCCATTCTAAAGCCCTCGCTGTCAGGGTCATTTTTCGGCCATCATTGATGTGCCAATTAATGGCGTATTGTCCAATAATAAGGGTCATCTTTATATTGGTAAAGCGAGCCATTAACTGCTCATGCCAGTTTTCGGCGCATTCAGACCTTGGTGGAAGGTCACCGCTTTTCCCAGTTCCAGGAAAACAAAATCCCATGGGCAAAATTGCAATCTTGTCTGGGTCATAAAAGGTTTCATTATTTACACCCATCCAAGCTCTCAAACGTTTACCCGACGGATCATCAAAGGGAATGCCTTTATTATGAGTAATGCGGCCGGGTGCTTGACCGGCTATTAATATTTTGGAGTTCGTGCTGCCTTGTAAGATTGGTTTGGGGCCAAGAGGCAGGTCTTTGCATATCGTGCAAGACCTAACGGATTGTAGGAGAGTAACGAGGTCTGCATGATTGTTGTCAGTAGATTCCATAATACTTTCTTTTATAGTCTATTCTTATGACGATACATTGAAACCTTGGACTAAGCGGAACAAGTCTAAGTGTTACATCGCTCTGGGGATCTTGGGTTCCGCAGAAGGCACCTCCAATTAGGGTGCAATTCTAACAGGAGCGCAGAAACTAAGCCCAGTAAGCTAGCGCTTGCTATAATCGTTATAAATCCAAACATCGCAAATATCGGTTTTCCATTCCGTAAAAGGTCTAATCCGAGGGCGAGTGTAAGAACCGTCATGGCTTCAGACATGATGAATATTGCTAAATTTATATGCATTTCTAATTTCCAGCTAGAGAAAGTCAGGGTCTGCTGTGGTTCGATTGTTACTATCGACACCACAGAGTTCCAATTATTAGACTAATGGGGAGAAAAACTTGATGCTACGAGGCGGCGCGCAATTCCTCTTCAAGTTCGTTTTGGCGGGCTCTTAATTTTACGATTTCATCCCATATGAAATCGGTCTCTGTTTTCTCGATTGCCTCAAACGCTAGAGCTAAGCGCTTCCAGAATCCAAGTTTTGTAGATTGGGTTTCAGTTATAGTCGACATCAGATATTTCCTTTTCTTGAGTCTGTGTGATTGGGGTTTAGCCCCAGTTATGTTCAGGGATTATTTCGCCGCGTTTCACTGCGGGGCGGGCATTGAAGCGCTTCAAATAGGTTGTGATATTAGTGCGTTGATGGAGTTCCGTTAATTCAGCCGCGTTGTAAAATCGCTCCATGCCGTTGAGCCACGGAGCGATGGCTATGTCAGCGATTGAGTAATCACCCGCAATCCAGTCGCGTCCTGAAAGCTGCTTATCTAACACGCCAAGCAGGCGCTTTGTTTCATTAAGATAACGATTAAGCGGCCGCTTATCTTCAAAGTCTTTCCCGCCATACACATGAAAGAAGCCAAGTTGGCCCATCATGGGGCCGACGCCGCCGACTTGGAACATTAGCCATTGAAGGATTTCTGCCCGCTGGGTTTCGCTCGTGCCAAAGAACTTTCCTGATTTTTGCGCGAGATAAATAAGAATGGCCCCGCTTTCAAATAGAGCAAGAGGCGTTCCGTCTGGGCCGTTCGGGTCAAGAATTGCCGGTATTTTGTTATTTGGGTTTAGCGACAGAAATTCAGGACTGGTCACCCCTTCATCATTAAAGGGAATTTTATGCGCTTCATAATCCAGCCCGACCTCTTCCAGCATGATTGAAACCTTCTGCCCATTCGGTGTTGGCATTGAATAGAGCTGCAAAATATCTGGGTTTTTGGGAACCCAGCGCTGCGTGATTGGAAATTCAGTTAAATTATTTGTCATCAGTATCTCTTTGAGCGAGCGCGTCGGAGTAGCGCTGTGATTGAGGTTTTTAAATTGTGAAAGATGAGGTGCTTCTTGCGACTTGTCTAATGATTGCAAGAACTCTTGCGGCATAAGGCGTAGTTTCGCCAATGCGCAAAGGCCAAAATTGAGACGGCGGATAGGGTTGCAAACTTCTCGCCTGTATGACCAAGCGCGTCATGCCCATAAAGAGCTGAGGCTGTAAGCGCGGCGATACCTATTCCAGCTAAGGCCAAGACCAGCTTATCTTTGTGGCGCTTACAACCCAAGAATATAGCCACAAAACTTGTGGGAATAACAGCCCAGATCAGAAGCTCATGAAAGACATGGCTGTCCAAATGGAGCGTTGTGAGCACGGAAGGAAACATCAAGAGCAGCACGGGAACCGCGAGGCAATGAATAGCGCATAACACTGAGAACCCAATCGCAAAACGGTCGAGGATGAGCTGTGATGATATTTTCATATCAACAGATTGTTTTCCATCACGAGGTTTGGTGGCTATCGTTAAATAGGTGAGCCGTTTGGTAGTGACTGCGGACATGATTGATTTCCTTTATTAAAATCTAGGCGGCGTTTGCGGCCGAAGCCATGCACGCCGCCTAGCGTAACCGCTGAGCGATATTTTACGGTTTGAGCGCCACTTTGACGGTGCCGGGTGTGCGTTGGCCCATAAGCTCATAACCCTTTACGGCATCGGCAAGCTTAAGCGTGTTCGTGAAGATAATGCCTGGGTTTAACTTTCCGCTTTCGACAATCGGAAGCAGCTTCTTCATATAGGCGGCGACATTCACAATACCTGTGTGCACTGTTAGGTTCTTCCACAAAGCCTCGCCATATGGCGCTTCGACAGGGGCATAAAGGTGGCCAAAACCGAGGATGCTCAATTTTCCGCCAGCATGTGCCATGGCCAAGGCTTGAGAGACAGAGTCCTGGTTGCCAACGCTATCGATAATAGACATTGCGCCATATCCACCTGTTAGGCTTTTCACAAACTCAATGGGGTCTGTTGTTTTCGCGTTTACAACATGGGTTGCGCCGGCTTTGTCTTTACCAAATTCAAGGCGGCTATCATGGCGGCCCACAAGGATAATCTGAGCTGGATTGAAAAGGTTCGCTGCGATAACGGCAGATTGCCCAACCGCGCCATCGCCAATCACAACAACTGTTTCGCCTTCTTGGATGTTGGAATTTAAAGCGCCGTGATATCCCGTTGCGAAGTTATCCGCGAGTGGCAGTACCATGTGATCGGTTTCGTCAGACGCCAGGCTTTCTGGCAATGTGAAGAGTGATGCATTTGCAAAGGGCACACGGACATATTCCGATTGACCGCCTTGGATATCAGGCCCGCCATGCTGGGCAAATAATGGGGATCCAAACAGACCTCCGGTTTCGCAAGCAGACGGAAGATCGCGGCTACAGTGGTGACACTCGCCGTCCACAAACATGGCAGAGGCGACAACGCGGTCTCCGACTTTGACATTGGTCACATTTTTGCCGACAGCCTCGACAATACCGACAAATTCATGGCCAAGGCGCATACCTTGTTCAACACCCATTTCGGGACCGTAATCGATAAAGTTTAAATCTGCGCCGCAGATACCAGCAAGGGTAACGCGGACAATAGCGTCAGAGGGCGCTACGATATCTGGAACATCGATATTTCCAACGCGAATTTCTGAACGATCGTGGTAGTAAGTTGCTAGCATGGGGTTTCTCCTGTTTATGCTGCTGTTTGTAAATTTGAGGGCTTTGAATTTTGTAAGGCCGGGTAGTCTGAATAACCGGTTTCATCGCCGCCATAGAAAGTCTCTGGGTCTGGCTCGGTAAGTTTTGCGTCCAGTTTGAAGCGTTCAACCAGGTCAGGATTTGAGATGTAGACGCGCCCGAATGTTGCGGCGAAGGAACCTTCCTCCAGAACTTTCGAAGCAGAGAGTTTGTTGTAATCACCATTGGCGATGTAATTTCCGTTGAAGCTTTCTCTCAGCTTTCTCACCAATCGCTCATCTTCTTCGGGTGTTGGAATGCCGGGGAAGTTTTCACAAACGTGTAAATAGGCCAGATTACGTTTTTCGACTTCGGCATATAAATAGGCATAGGTCTCAGCGGCCTCTTCATCATGGATGTCATTAAATGTGACTGTCGGTGATAAGCGCGTACCAACTCGGCCATTTCCAACTTCGGCTATAACCGCATCGAGGACTTCTAAGTAAAGGCGGGCTCTGTTTTCGACACTGCCGCCATATTCATCATCACGTTTGTTTGTGTTTGTGGAAATAAACTGGGTGAGGAGATATCCGTTCGCAGCATGGACTTCCACACCGTCAAAGCCGGCCCGCATGGCCGTTTTCGCGGCGTGAACATAGTCGCCGATAATGGCTTTAATCTCGTCGCGCTTCAAAGCTCTGGGCAAGGAGGCGTTTTTAGGGCCTTCTGTCGTGAAGGTATCTGTCTTTGCCATGATTGCAGATGGCGCAACGGGCGCTTGACCGTTTGGCTGCAAAGAGGTGTGACTTACCCGACCGACATGCCAGAGCTGCGCGACTATTTTGCCGTCTTTTTTATGCACGGCGTCGGTAATCTTTTTCCAGGCTGCGGCTTGTTCATTATTATAAATGCCGGGCGTGTTAACGTAGCCTTGTCCTTGTTGGCTAATCTGTGCGCCCTCGGTGACAATCAAGCCCGCGCTTGCGCGTTGCTCGTAATATTTTATCGACATGTCATGCGGCGTGCCGTTTGCATGGGCACGGTTGCGGGTGAGAGGAGCCATAAAAATACGATTTTTCACGTCTATCTCGCCGAGTTTTCCGGGTTCAAATATCTTAGTCATGGTTTTGTTTTCCTATAATGAGTACAATAAAATACGACCAGTCGGTCGGTTTTGGGGGTTAAAAATATGCCCCATAGGGGCTGTTAAGGTTAAGTCAGAGGGTATGTGTATGGGGTCAATCGTTCCTTAAAAATGTAAGAATTGAGCGTCTGAACCTGTCGATGACGGCAGGATCACGATCCACTTTTGCTTTTAATATTGCGCCTTCATAGCTTGTGGTTACGAATTCTGCGAGCGTCGCCGCGTCTTCGTTACTGCGAATGCTGCCATCTTTTTGGCCGTCCGAAATACAGTCAGAAATTGACGCAACCCATGTGTTGAAAACCTTAGCAAGGCGTTTGCGAAAGGCATCCTCACCGGCGAGTTCTGTGCTGAAATTTCCAATCAGGCATCCATTCTCATCATAAGCCACGGACTTAAAATAGGTTTCAATGCGCCGCAGAGGTTTTTGGTCGGTCGTTTGTAGTAATTTTAAGGAGCTCTGATGACTATCCCAATAATGCTCTAAAACGGCAAGGCCGAGCGCATCTTTGCTTTTGAAGTGATTATAAAAAGAGCCTTTGGACACGCCTGCGAGCGTCACGATCTCTTGCGTTCCGCTATCGTGGAACCCGCGTTCGTGAAACACAGTCAGAGCAGCTGAGAGGATCTTATCATAGTGAGTCTGTTTTAACATAAGTACAATATGACTGGTCGGTCGGTATTTGTCAATTCATTATTTTACGTTGTTAATAAAAAATATCAGCCCGCTATCCGGGGCTCAGGAAGCGGGCTGATGAGGTGGACTGTGATCTAAGCGGCTTTTGACCACGCATTGGCTTGGAAGGCATCATCCACAGGCGTACTGGCGATGTGGTTCGTGTAATTGGACAAGACTTTAAGGCTCGTCCCAACAATCACTTCCAGAAGGTTCTCTTTTGTATAACCCGCGGAGAGGAACGCATCCAAATCCGCTTGGAGGTAATCGCCGCGCGTTACATTTACTTTGGCTGCAAAAATACGGAGGGCTTCAAGTTTTGAGTCGGCGAGGGCCGTCCCATCACGTAATGCGTCAATAACATCTTGTGACACACCTTGCATTTGCGAAATCGTCGTATGCGCAGACATACAATATGTGCAGTTATTAAGGCGGTTATTCGTCATCAAGATGATTTGCTGTTCTGTGGTGCTTAATTGGCTCTTTTCAAAAATACCTGAAAGAGTCGCATAAGCTTCAAGGGCGACGGGCGATTCTGCAAAAACAGCCATGAGGTTAGGTAAAAAGCCATAGGCATTTTTTACACCGTTTAAAAGATCCTTGCTGCCAGCCGGAGCTGTTTCGGGGGTATGTATAGTAAATTCAGTCATGATTTATTCCTTTGTATTTGACTTAAAATTAGGTGTTGGAGTGAGAGTCGTAGACTTTGCCGCTGATTTTCCATTGGCCGTCATTTTTGTAGAGAACAAAGAAATCCGTGAAGCGATTGCCGCCCCAATTTATGAACTCAACTTTCGCCGCTGCGGCTGAACCGGAAATGTCAATCCAGGTAATATGATGTTTAACGTCTAGGGCTGGACCACCTGAATCGACGGCGCCTGCGAAGGTGTCAGCATCCATATTGTAAAACTCTCCGCCGATAGACCCAACAATATGAGCATGATCGAAGAAAGCTGTACGGGTTAGCTCACCGCTACCTGTTTTGGCGCTATCGATATAAGGCTGGAGGGCCTTGGCGACGGCTTGATATTCACCAAAGCTAGAGGTTTCATCAGCTTTGGTGACTTTTGATATCTCAGTTTGTGTCATAATTCTATTCCTTTCAATTGACGTTTGAGATTGGGCTGTTGTGGGCAATGCCAGAAGCAAAGCGGCCACAGGGACTATGTGTTTAAGTGTGCTCATTTGTTGTTCCTTGCGGGCATTACCTATCTATATATATATAGGTAATAAAGCCAAATTGAATATCAACCCTATAAATAGCCAATCAAGACTTTGTGAACGAGCTTTGGGTCGTTGCGTAGGCGGGCAAGCAAAAGAGAGCCCTCTAATGCGCTTAAGAAGCTAATGGCTTGTTGTTTTGGATTTTTATGTCCTAGCTCTTTAAATTGCCTAGTAATCCAATTCTGGAAATTCATGAAATAGGCATCTACGAGTTTTGATACACGAGGGCTAATGGATTGAAGCTCAGCCGCCATCATTCCGCAAAGGCAGAATTTTTGATCAATAGCATATTGCTGGAAGACCTGTATGACCGCCTCGAGACGTTTTTTAGGGTTTTTGTTATCGGCGCTGATATTGGCGAAACCAACTTCGTGTGTTTCGTGAATGCGCTCAACAAGGGCGGCGGCGAGGTCATCTTTGAGTTTGAAGTAGTAATGAACGCTTGCCGTTTTGATGCCGGTCCCATTTGCCAAATCAATATAGCTAAAGCCATTAAAGCCGCGCGTTTGGGTTAGCTCTTCTGCAAGGTCAAGGATTCTGGTTTTCGTATCAGTCATAGCAATCGTTTTTTATCTATATGTATATAGGTAATACGGGTAGTGATTTATGCAAGAGGGAGTTGAACAATTTTCTTTCAGGAATCCATGAACTAAACTGTCGGTCTTCACAAACATCCTAACTCCTTGCCTCACAAATGACAGGCACGGGCTTACATCTCACTGTATTCTTTGTCTTAATGGAAAGTGCTAAGTCTTCTTGGCCGCACCAAATCACTCTTTCTGACTATCCGATAACGTCCTAAAACCCTTGTAAAATATAGGTCTATGGATATTATTGGCCAAATCGAAGCCGACGCGGTGGAGATGTGTTTGAGGGTGAATTCATTGTCGATATGGATAAGAAATTTTATTGTCTCGAGGTGAATGCGCGCTCATAGGTGAAATATCCTCAAAAGGAACACAAGAAGGGCTTTGACCATATGTAGCAGATGATATGTTCCATCTAAAGCCAACAGCCCTTCATGAACAAAGAAGACGTACCGTTAAACCAAAGATATGGGCAGTGTCCTAATTAAGTTGATAGAAATGCCGGGAAAATATCATGAGTAATACGCCGAGTATCGAAGATTGGTATGCCTTAGCGGAAAAGGAACTTCGCGGCAAACCCGTTGAAGCGCTTACAAAGACTACTCCCGAAGGTATTGACATAAAACCCGTTTATGGCGCGGATGACGTTCCACCTAGCATAGCCACCGAACTACCGGGCTTTGCGCCGTTCACACGCGGACCGCGCGCGACAATGTATGCCAACCGTCCGTGGACAATTCGCCAATATGCGGGGTTTTCAACGGCTGAAAAGTCTAACGCATTCTACCGCAAAAACCTTGCCGCCGGTCAAAAAGGTCTGTCCGTGGCTTTCGACCTCGCGACACATCGCGGATATGATAGCGATCATCCGCGCGTCACAGGAGACGTGGGTAAAGCCGGTGTCGCGATTGATAGCGTTGAGGATATGAAGATTCTCTTTGACGGTATTCCTCTCGATAAGATGTCAGTTTCTATGACGATGAACGGCGCCGTCATTCCAATCCTGGCTATGTTTGTTGTGGCCGGAGAAGAGCAGGGGGTTGATAGATCTGCGCTGTCGGGCACAATTCAGAATGACATTCTCAAAGAATTTATGGTGCGGAATACATTTATATATCCGCCAGAACCCAGCATGCGCATCATTGGGGATATTATAGGATATACTTCGTCGGATATGCCGAAATATAACTCTATCTCTATTTCTGGCTATCACATGCAAGAAGCGGGGGCGAACCTTTCTCAAGAGCTTGCTTATACGCTTGCGGATGGGCGTGAATATGTGCGGGCGGCTCTTGCAAAGGGTTTAGATGTCGATGCGTTTGCGGGACGTTTGTCCTTCTTTTTTTGTATCGGCATGAATTTCTTTATGGAGGCCGCAAAACTTCGAGCGGCTCGCCAGCTTTGGGCGCGCATTATGACAGAGTTTGGTGCGCAATCGGAGCGATCTAAAATGCTCCGAACTCATTGCCAAACGTCTGGCGTGTCACTGACAGAGCAAGATCCGTATAACAATGTTGTCCGCACTGCTTTTGAGGCTATGTCAGCGGTCTTAGGCGGAACGCAGTCTTTGCACACCAATTCATTTGATGAGGCGATTGCGCTCCCAACAGACTTTTCTGCGCGCATCGCTCGTAACACCCAGCTTATTCTACAAAATGAGACGGGCGTGACGGATGTTGTCGACCCCTTGGCGGGGTCCTATTACATTGAGAGCTTGACGGCGTCCCTAGTCGATAAAGCCTGGGCCATGCTTGAGGACATAGACGCTGAAGGCGGGATGACAAAAGCCATCGCCAAGGGCATCCCGAAAATGGAGATTGAGAAAGCAGCGGCATTGAGGCAAGCGCGTGTGGACAAAGGCGAAGATGTTATTGTCGGCGTAAATAAGTTCATTCTCGATGAAGAAGATCCCATCGACATTCTTGAAATCGATAACGCCGCCGTGCGCGACAGCCAAGTCAAACGTATTAAGGCAGTCCGCGCGTCCCGTGATGAAGAGGCTTGCCAAGCTGCATTGACGGAATTGAAACTCTCCGCGCTCTCGGGGGAGGGTAATCTGCTGCGCCTTTCTGTGGAAGCCGCACGTATGCGGGCTACGCTTGGTGAAATCAGTGACGCAATGGAAGCCGCCTTTGGGCGTCATAAGCCGACAACGCGCGTGATTAAAGGCGTTTATAGTGAAGCCTATGCTGGCGATCCAATCTATAAAAATGTTTCGGAAAAAATTACAGAGTACAAAGAAACCTCAAATAAGACGCCCCATGTTCTTATCGCGAAAATGGGGCAAGATGGTCATGATCGCGGCGCCAAAGTTGTGGCGACAGCCTTTGCTGATCTCGGCTTTGATGTCGATTTGACGGACTTGTTCTCAACACCCGAAGAAACGGCTTTGCTCGCGATTGAAAAAGACGTGGATGCGATTGGGGTGTCTTCTCTAGCGGCAGGGCACAAAACTCTGATTCCAGAATTAGTCGCGTCACTGGAAGAAAAAGGGCGACAAGATATTAAAATCTTCGCGGGCGGCGTTATTCCTGAGCAAGATTATGATTTCTTGCGCGGCCACGGTGTTTCAGAAATTTTTGGCCCGGGTACAAATGTACTCGAAGCGGCTTACGCAGTCTTGGCGGATATAGCAGGCCTGAAGCGCAATAGGTAACTAGGCCCTCTAAAGTGCCCTTCATTGTGTTTTCAACTGTTGAATATTCAGGGAATGGGAACGCGATTTGAACTCAACGCACTTTGACCAAAATGCGCCGATATTTATTTATAGTCTCGGCAAAAGCTTTACCCATCGTTTTGCTGTTGCGTGTAGAGATTTTGCGCCAACATTTGCGCGATGTCTTCCAGCACAGCATTGCCTTTGGCCTGCAGTTCCAAATTGGAGAATGTAGCGAGCTGCTCCACAAATTGAGTCGAGTCGAGTGGCGCCAACGGATCCTGATTTTTGATTTGCGCCGTCAGCAACGTCAGGAATGTTGTAAATTCTTCTGATTGTTGTTCCGCCGTATTGCCTGTCGTCGTCGCGGCCGTTTCAGTCGCCTCTTCCGTAGTTGAGCTTGAGGTTGTTGTACCATCACTCTCTTTCAAAGAGGCCGCAATCTCACTTTTCAGATTAGCTTGCGGCTCCGTCGGTATGGCTTTTGCCAAAAAGTCAGACGGTTTGTTTTGTGTTGTTAATCCAATGAGGTTTGAAACATTCATCTTACGGTCCTTTGTGTGGATAAAGCGGAAGGGGGTTAAAGCCGGATGTCAATTTGCGCGTATTGTTCGCCGCGCCGATAAGCCGGTGTGTTTGGCGTATTTAAAGGCACAAGAGCCGCCGCAGACTGTGCCTGAACCGAGCGGTTCTCAAAGTTGTTGGGGTCATCGAACTGGCTTTGCTCGCCAGAGTTTCCTTCGTTTTCAAAACTGATATTCACACCTTCAAACCCGCTCTCGGTCAAAAGGTGATGGAAGAAATCTTGCCTGTCCCGTAAAATAGCTTGGCTTTCTGCCGATTCAGATTTGATGATAACGGAGACAGTATTGTCCTGTTCAAAGAGGAAGTCGATATAGACGCGTCCCATCTCAGGCGGGTCAAGTTGAACGACAACCCCTTTGGGCGTTTCTTTCGCTTTCACCAAAGCCTCTGCAACCGTATTCGTTACGGCATTTGCGATTGTGGGGGCTGTGGCTTGGACGGGTTGAGAAGGGCTTATCATCTGAGGCGCGGTTGAGGCGTCAAGGCCCGCTACGCTGAGCCCCATAAGCGGCTGAGCGTTTGAAGTAGAACTTGCCGTATTCATTGGCGCAGAATTAAACGCGGCGCTGTTCTGACCCAGACGGGATAAAAGGGCGCGGTTATCTTGTTGGTCAGCCACATCTATATCTTCTAACTGCGCGTCTAACAGGTTTTCGGACATATCTTCCAATTCTGATATATCAGTTTCTAGTTGGATAGCCTCTCTATCATCGGCCTTCGCGTCTTTGATGGCATCTCGTCCTTCCAGTGATTCTCTGACTTGCGTGCGTGTAGTTTGGTGCGCGACTATGGCGGCGGCTTCGCCGGAAGGTTGTGAGGCCAGTCCTAAGCCCTCTGTTTGCGCTATGAGTTCTGCTGCCTCCACCACGGCAATATCTTGCGTAAGCGCCGTGCCGTCGCCCGCATTGGGGTTTTCGTTTTTGATCGTTGAGAGGGTGAAGGCATCCATTAGGGGAAACGCCTCAGGGTTTTCGTTTTTGATCGTTGAGAGGGTGAAGGCATCCATTAGAGGAAAAGCCACAG
>CAZMEN010000077.1:0-11695 GCA_964565335.1 uncultured Algimonas sp.
GCTTGTCGCCTTTGGTACAGCTCAAATCTGGTGGTTATCTGGTCATTCATCCGACAGAAGCACTTGTTTCCGTCGACGTAAACTCAGGTCGCTCAACGAAAGAACGCAATGTGGAACGTACTGCGCTAAAAACCAATATCGAAGCCGCCGAAGAAGTTGCCCGTCAAATGCGCCTACGCGACCTTGCGGGACTTATCGTGATTGATTTCATCGACATGGATGAGAACAAAAATAATCGTGCCGTTGAGCGTAGAATGAAGGACGCCCTTACTCAAGACCGCGCGCGCATCCAAACTAGCCGTATTTCACAATTCGGCCTGATGGAAATTTCCCGTCAGCGTCGCCGTCGCAGTTTGCTCGAAGGCTCTACAACGAACTGCCCGCATTGTGCAGGTGTGGGCCGAAAGCGTACAATTGAAAGCAGTGCTCTGGCCGCTATCCGCGCTGTTGAAGAAACAGCAGTACGCGGTGAAGCCGATCGCATCCGCTTAAAGGTCTCCCCTGACGTCGCTTTTTACCTCATTAATGAGAAACGCGACCTGCTTACACTTGTTGATAAAAATGCTGGTGTTTTCACGGAAGTGGCTGCGGATGAGGAACTCATTCGTCCAGGTTATGAAATCGAAATTCTGGAGACTAAAACCCGAAAAGGACCAGATCCGTTAGATGAAATCGAAAAAGAGTTCCGTCGACAAAAACAAATTGCTCAGAACTCTCGTAGCAAAAAGAAACCCGTCAAAGATGATAACGAGACGGAAGACGCTGACAACGCCGCTTCTGACAATACAGAAACAGACACTGATAAAGACGCGTCGGACAAGCCCAATAAGCGGCGTGGTCGTCGCGGGCGTCGCGGCGGGCGAGGGAGATCTCGCAATCGCAATGACAAATCCGAAGAGAATACTGAAGATCAAAATACAGATGACCAAAATTCAGAACACGAGAATTCAGAGGATCAAAAATCCGACGGAACTTTATCTGACGAGGCAAAGCCTGACGCACCGAAATCACGACGCGGATCAGGACGTAGACGCAAAGCTCCAAGCCGCGAGTCTCAATCCAAAGACACGTCATCCGATGCGTCAGAAGCTGTAGCGTCAGACAGCTCTTCAGCGGACAATCAAACGAAAGACGATGAAAGCAAGTCACGCTCAACACGTCGCCGCCGCGCTCCTTCAAAAAAGAAAACCTCTGAAGCAGACGCCGTGGAACACAATGCAACTGAAACGCCCCTTTCTAGTGACTCAGAAACGCAAGAGTCCAAACCAAAGGCCTCAACTCCAGGACGCCGCAGGAAAGCCCCTGCCCGCAAAAAAAAGGCAGAAAGCCCTGAAGTAAGAAAAACCAATGCAGAAGCCCCCAAGCGCAAACGGCGCGCGCCCGTAAAAGCTAAAGCCGCGGCAAAGACAGAGACAAAAACCGAAGCGGAAAAGCCAAAAACAACATCTCGTCGTAAGGCACCTGCTAAGAAAACTACCTCTGAGACAACCGAAATAGTAAAAGAAGACAGCGCGCCCAAGACCCCTTCACGTCGTCGTGCAGCCCCAAAAAAGGCTAAAGTCTCAGCGGCAAAAGCATCCGGAACGGAGGAAACTACTTCAGAACCAGCGAAAAAGGCAGCTTCAAAACGGACTCGTAAAGCTCCCGCAACCCGCAAAGCGCCCGCCCGCAAGACCGCTCCAGTTAAGAAAGCTCCGGCGAAACCGAAAGCCAACACCAATAAGGATGCTGATAGTCCATCAGACGGCGAGCCTAAAAAGCCAAAAACAGACACGAAAGCAAAAGCCGCATCAGCAACTGCCGCCAAGGCCCCAAGCAAAGCGGCAGCTAAAGCCTCGTCTCGAAGAAGGATTGCGCCTGCTAAGGGCACACCTAAATCACAAGAAGCATCCAAAGCCGTTGAGACGCCGGCAAAACCTATAACCAAAGCTCAGCCCATCCCATCAACGAACAACACGCCCGCAACAGGAAGTGGCTCAGAGGATAAAAAACCTGCGAAGAAAAAACGTGCTTGGTGGAATCTCGGCAAATCCTAAATAAGTTAGAGGCTTCAAAAGCTTGCCTCTTAATCGATATGAGAGGCGCGCTGACGGGTTCATGAAGGCAAGGTGAAGGATACATGAATAGGACTGGCTTCACTGCATTGTTACCCCTGCGTAACTTGACGCTTAGGTTTGCATTTGGGACTGTAGAAAAAATTTAGGATATTTGCGTGTCAACCAGTACTATACTTCGCAGACTCATAGTTAGCGCCGTTGCAGTCAGCACAATGGCTGTTTCAACGATGCAGGCACAGGCGCAGTCCTTACTACGCGATACGGAGATCGAAGAGACACTCGGTGACTTTACAACTCCGATATTAAGGGCAAGTGGACTAACGCCCAAATCCGTTGACCTTTACATTGTAAATGACCCGGCGCTGAATGCCTTCGTAACACGCGGCCAAAATATATTTTTGCACAGCGGCCTGATTCTAGAAGCCAAGACACCCAATGAATTGAAAGGTGTTATCGCTCATGAGGCTGGTCACATTGTGGGCGGTCATATCGTGAGGTCTGATTACGGCAATCGCAGTGCCTATGGCTCTATGTTGATAGCTGCGGGATTGGGGTTAGCTGCGATTTTGGCCGGTGAAGGTTCTGCCGGAGCGCTGATTTTGGGCGGATCGACCCAATTCGGCGCATTAGAAGTTCTTGCCTATTCCCGAGTCAATGAGTCTGCCGCCGACCAATATGCTGTCAATTTTTTGGATCGTACAGGTCAGTCAAGCGAAGGCCTTATTGCATTTTTCGAAAAATTCCGGGCACAAGAAGTCCTATCACAAGCGCGTCGTTATCCTTATTTCCGGAGTCATCCCCTGTCGGCAGACCGTATTGACGCATTGCGCGAGCGCACGGCAGAAAGCCCTTATGTCGATGTTAAAGACCCACCTGAAGATTTACATCGTCATGAAATGATGAAAGCGAAACTACGAGGGTTTCTGGAAGGGCCGCAACTTGTATTCTCCCGTTATCCGGAAGCTGACCAGAGCCAATATGCTCGCTATGCTCGGACAGTTGCGCATTTTCGCGCGGCAGACCTAAAAAACGCATTGACGGAGCTGCAAACGCTTATCGATGAGGAACCCGAAAACGCTTATTTCTATGAGTTGAAGGCACAAATCCTTTATGAGAGCGGGCAGCGAGAGCAGGCGCTTCCTCCGGCTCGTAAAGCCCTATCTCTAATGCCTGATGCGCCATTATTAAAAATGGCCTTAGCCCAATCCTTGATTGAAACCCGCGAAGCCACTCAAGTTGAGGAAGCTGTGGGTCTTTTAAAGTCAGCGCTTCAAACGGAACGCGACAACAGCTTTTCTTGGTATCTCTTATCCCTCGCCTATGGCCAACAAGGTAAAGACGCTCTAGCCAAATATGCCAGTGCGGAACGTTTTTACGCCTTAGGAGACATTCAAAGGGCACGCTCTTTCGCGCAACGCGCACAAGAAGACTTGCCCCGGAATGAACCTCAATGGCGACGCGCCTCTGATATTGTCGTGGTAGCAGACACCCAATTGGCGCAAAAGAAAAACCAGCGCCGACGCCCAAAACCCTTCAGTGTCACAAGCTCACACAATCGTGACGCCCGCTAAATAAGATAAGCGTTACAAAGTAAAAGACTTATTCAGCTTTGACTGATAAGTCACTTTTGAATTTTCGATTGATCACAAGGCTTTCTTGTCATGAAACACTTTTTGAGCACCCTTTCGGCAATCGCTATCACAGCCTCTCTCAGCGCCTGCGCCGAGGCTGGTCAAAGCCGCGGGCCAGATATGAAAAAAGCGGACGTCGAAAGAATCATTCAAGATTATTTGATGGAAAATCCAGAAATTATCCGTGACGCCCTCATCGAATTGGAAGCGAAATCTGAACGTGAGGCCATACAAGCCGTATCGAATGAATTGTTCAACGACCCGCGCGATTTTGTCATCGGCCCCGACAAAGCCAAAGTCACCATTGTTGAATTTTTTGATTATAACTGCGGTTTCTGCAAAAACACCACGAATTGGATCAAGCAGGTAATGAAAGATCACCCTGACGATGTGCGCATCATTTTTAAAGAACTCCCAGTTCTAGATCGCCGTACGAAAACCTCTCGCAATGCAGCGAAGGCGGCTCTCGCAGCTGCCCGTCAAGGAAAGTATACAGCCGTCCATTTCGCTTTAATGAAAGAGCGTATTTTGACGGCGGATCGTGTCAGGGACATCGTTAAAGACGCGGGGCTGGATATGGCAAAATTCGATGCGGATATGAAAGACGTTGCTCTAGAACGGCACATTGAAGATAATTTTGAGCTTTCGGACCGTATCCCCCAATTAACAGGCACGCCATTCTTTCTTGTAAATGATGATTATGTCTCCGGTGCGAATACAGAACGTTTAGACGCTCTCCTCGAAGCGGCTTTGCAAGGCTAAACAGCCACACAAGGTTTATCCCCTTCCCAATAAAATTTGTTTATTGTTTCACGAAGAATAAGAACAAAACATAAACATTTATTGACAAATCCGCATTATTCTGGCTCTACTACGTTAAATCGGAGCTTGTCATGCCTAAACCTTCAACACAATTTGTCTGCCAGTCCTGTGGAACCGTACATGGGAAATGGGCTGGACGATGCGATGCTTGCGGAGAATGGAATACACTTGTCGAAGAGATAACAGCGCAAAATGAGCGCCCCGCGCACAAACGCCGCAAAGGGCGATCCCTCGATTTCGTTGATTTGGGAGGGGAAAGCAAGGACGTCCCTCGCCTTAAAACCGGAATAGATGAATTAGACCGCGTCACGGGTGGCGGATTGGTGGCGGGCTCTGCGCTTCTCGTCGGAGGTGACCCAGGCATTGGTAAGTCAACTCTTCTCTTACAAGCTGTTGGACGTCTCGCCAAAGCGGGCGTTAAGACCGCCTATGTTTCCGGAGAAGAATCCGTTGGGCAAGTGCGGCGGCGCGCCAAACGACTGGGCTTAGCTGACAACCCTGTCTCTCTTGCGGCAGAAACGTCCCTCGGTCCGATTATTGATGGCCTTATGGCCGAAAAACCAGACGTCGTCATTATCGACTCTATTCAGACACTTTGGTCAGATCAACTAGGCGCCGCCCCCGGCACGGTCGCCCAAGTCAGAGCCTGTGCACAGGAGTTAACGCGTTTTGCAAAAAAACGCGGCACATGCGTCATTCTAGTAGGGCATGTCACCAAAGATGGACAAATCGCAGGCCCCCGTGTTGTAGAGCATATGGTGGATGCCGTTCTCTATTTCGAAGGCGACCGCGCGCATCAATTCCGCATTCTGCGTGCTCACAAAAACCGTTTTGGGCCGACTGATGAAATCGGAGTGTTTGAAATGCGCGAAAGCGGACTTAACGAAGTCCCGAACCCTTCTGCCCTTTTCCTTGATGGTCGCGGCGACCTTTCAAGCGGCGCTGCCGTCTTTGCTGGGCTGGAAGGTTCTCGCCCTGTACTGACAGAAATACAAGCTTTGGTTGCACCAGCGGCATTCGGTACGCCCCGCCGCGCCGTTGTCGGATGGGATAATGGCCGCCTCGCTATGGTCTTGGCCGTGTTAGAAGCCCGTTGCGGAGTCAGCTTTGCAGGTAAAGATGTGTATCTCAACGTTGCGGGGGGGTTGCGAATCAATGAACCTGCTGCAGATTTAGCCGTTGCTGCCGCTCTAGTTTCCTCCGCTTTTGATATGCCACTGCCATCCGATACTGTCGTCTTTGGCGAAATCAGCTTGTCTGGAGATGTGCGCGGAGTGGGTCGGTCTGATACACGGTTAAAAGAAGCCGCTAAATTAGGCTTTAAACGCGCAATAGCCCCCCGGCCGGCCAAACGCGTCGATGAACGGGCGACTCATACCAACGACTCCTCCCCTCTGCCAATTATTGCAATCAAAGCTTTGCCCGACCTCGTTCGCCGTGTAGAAGCGAGCGCAGAAGCGGGACCAGGCTGAGAAAGTAACTGGGCCGCATGATTTAGAGGTGGCTACCGCGCATGAGTATTGGCTCGTTAACCTTCAACGGATTTGATGTCGTTGTACTTTTGATTCTTCTGATTTCTCTCATTATAGCCGTCCAACGGGGATTTTTGCGCGAAGTTATGTCCCTACTGGCTTTGTTTATCGCAGGCGTTGCAGCTTTGTTCGTCTGGGGACGCTTCCGTTATTCCGCTCAGGATTTCATTTCCCCTTCTTGGCTGGCAGACGTGGCGCTAGGTGCGGGAACATTTACGTTAATCTATCTTATCGGCGTATTCATCCTAACAAAAATTTTCGGTAAGCTTGATGCGCCTTCTACAAAATTCATTAACCGCGCTCTGGGCGCAGCATTCGGGGTACTTAGAGGACTCATCATTGCTTCGCTCATTGTCTTGGTTCTGACCTCTTCAAACCGTAGCAGCATGGAGGCCCAAGAAACTCGTTCAAAGCTTGAGCAGCGCGGGCTTTATGACGAATTCAGAACAACGTACCCTCAATCCTTTCAAGACCAAATGGAAAAAGGGATCACTCCTCCTCCTGAATATTTAGCAAATTCAACTTTTTACCCCATGCTAAACAACATTGGGAACATGATTATGAAGTTACCTTTCGCCGAAATGCGGTCCTATGCAGATCGCATTAAAGACGGCGACATTGACGGTATCCGTCGGGAGATCATACAATGAGCGACACCAACGCGTCACAACCATCTCATCCAACTTGCGAGTTCGACCCATCCGAAGATAAAATTCGCGAGGAATGCGGCGTCTTTGGTATATTTGGTATCGACAATGCCGCCTCCCTGACAGCTCTCGGCCTTCATGCCCTCCAACACCGCGGACAGGAAGCTTGCGGAATTGCTAGTTCCGACGGCTCCCGTTTTCATACGGAACGGCATCTCGGCTTAGTCGGAGATAACTTCACGGGCGAAGACCCTTCCGACCGCTTACCCGGCCATATTTCAATAGGACATAATCGTTATTCAACCGCCGGTCAGACCGTACTTCGCAATGTTCAACCGCTCTTTTCGGAACTTCATACAGGCGGCTTCGCCCTCGCGCATAATGGCCACATTACGAATGCTTATACTATCCGCGAACAACTCGTAGAAAAAGGCGCGTTGTTCCAATCTACTTCTGATACCGAAGTCGTCATTCACCTCATCGCACGCGCAAAAAATGGTGAATTTATTGACCGCTTCGTCAACGCGATTCGTCAGGTAGACGGCGGGTATGCGTTCATTGGCATGACAAAGGATATGCTCCTCGGTGCGCGCGACAGATTTGGCATTCGTCCGCTGCTTATCGGGCGCCTTGGCGATAGCTATATTCTGGCGTCCGAAACATGCGCCTTTGACATGATTGGGGCGAGTTTCATCCGCGAAGTCGAAGCAGGTGAGGTCGTCGTCATCAACGCAGATGGCATTCGTTCCTTCACCGCCTTTCCAAATGCGAAATCACGTCCGTGCATCTTTGAATTTGTCTACTTCGCTCGACCCGATAGCGTCGTTGGTGGTAAGAGCGTCTATGAAGTCCGCAAGCGCATGGGCCAAAGACTAGCACAGGAGACACCCGCCGATGTGGACGTCATAATCCCAGTGCCCGATAGCGGCGTACCGGCCGCCCTTGGCTTTGCCCAAGAAACGGGTGTGCCCTTTGAATTAGGCATAATCCGCAACCATTATGTCGGCCGAACTTTCATTCAACCCACGCAACAAATTCGCGATATGGGCGTGCGCCTCAAACATTCAGCCAACCGCGCAATGATTGAAGGAAAGCGTGTTCTCCTCGTAGACGACTCGATAGTCCGCGGGACGACATCAACCAAGATTGTCCGCATGATTAAAGCCGCTGGCGCTAAAGAAGTTCATTTCCGCTCTGCCTCTCCGCCTATCAAACATCCCGACCATTATGGGATTGATATGCCGTCAAAACAAAAACTCATCGCTGCGAATTACGACTTAAAAGCTATGACAGAAATGCTGGAAGTGGACAGTCTCGGCTTCCTCTCTGTCGAAGGCCTTTATTGGGCGATGGGAGAAAAGGAACGGATCGCCGACGCTCCGCAATTCACGGATCATTGCTTCACCGGCGATTACCCAACCCCGCTTATTGACCGGGACCGTGATGCCAGCGGTGTGAGCAAACAGCTCTCCTTCCTCATTGAAGTTGCATAATTCAATAACGGGCCCTTCCTATGTCTTATCCCCTTAAAGGACGCGTGACTCTCGTAACGGGTGCCTCGCGCGGTATTGGCTATCACGCGGCATTGGCTCTGGCCGAAGCGGGTTCCGACATTATCGCTCTCGCCCGCACGCAAGGCGGATTAGAAGCGCTGGATGATGCTATCAAAGAAAAGGGACAAAGCTGTACCATCGTGCCAATGGATTTGAACCAAGCCGACGGCATTGATCGCCTCGGCGCTATTATCCATGAAAGATGGGGCAAGCTTGACGGTCTCTTGGCTAACGCGGGAATGCTGGGCGAAATAACGCCCGTCCCGCATCTCGATCCAAAAACATGGGACAAGCTGGTCGCCGTAAATTTGACCGCCAATTTTCGCCTCATCCGCTCGCTAGATGCGCTATTACGGGCCTCTGATGCGGGGCGGGCTCTGTTCCTAACATCAGGCGTTGCCGAGTCTCGCCGTGCCTATTGGGGCGCCTATGCCGCGACAAAAGCTGGGCTGGAAGCCCTCGTTCAAAGCTATGCCAAGGAAGCCGAAGTCACAAAACTGAAAGTAAACCTCCTTAACCCCGGCGCCACACGCACCGCAATGCGGGCCAAAGCGATGCCGGGCGAGAAACCCGAAACGCTGCCTCACCCCTCTGACTTAGCTCCGCTAATCGTCGATATGTTGTCGCCGTCCTATCACGAGACAGATAAAATCGTCAGCTATCGCGACACGCTCTAAAACCTTAGCGCTTTAATCATTTGTCAGAACAACGCGGTAACGCGCCTTCCCGCTTTTCAAATGTTTAATGGCTTCATTGACCTCTGACATTGGAAAATACTCGACTATTGGTTTGATGTCATGGCGGGTACAAAATTCCAACATCCGCGCCACCATATCGGGCGATCCCGTATCGGAGCCGCCGACGGATTTACCGCCTGAAATCAGAGAAAAAGCCGGAATACCCATAGGTTTATCAACCGCGCCGACCGTGATGAGTTGCCCGCCAGACCGCAATGTCGAAAGATAGGTCGGCCAATCCAAATTCACATTCACCGTGGAGAGAATGAAATCAAACTTTCCTTTGAGTGTCTTCATCGCCTCCGCATCGCGACTATTGGCGACGTGATGCGCGCCGAGTTCACGTAATTCATCGGCCTTATCCATTGATGACGTAAAAGCTGTCACTTCACATCCCCAAGCGCGGGCAAATTGTACAGCCAAATGCCCCAAGCCTCCGATACCAATGACGGCAACGCGGTCAGTCGGCTTCAAATCATAATCCATGAGCGGCGCAAAAACCGTAATACCGCCGCAAAACAGCGGCCCAGCCGATTTGGCCTCCATATCATCAGGCAGAGGTACCGCCCAAATATCCTGAACATAAATGCGATCAGCAAAGCCGCCGCGCGAAATAATCGTCGGCAGTCCAGTTGTGCAGCGTTGTTGCGACCCAGACAGGCAAGGAGAACAATGCATACAGGATTTGGCATTCCACCCGACACCAACCGTTTGTCCGACTTTC
The DNA here is from genome assembly GCA_964565335.1 of uncultured Algimonas sp. Lineage (GTDB taxonomy): Bacteria > Pseudomonadota > Alphaproteobacteria > Caulobacterales > Maricaulaceae > Litorimonas. The sequence goes on from CAZMEN010000077.1 coordinate 9,704, forward strand.
AGGTGCTTCACACTCTCCCCCAAGCGAGAAATTGTGCCCACCGCTTCATGTCCCGCAACCAATGGGTATCGGCTCATGCCCCAATCATTGTTAATCATGGACAAGTCCGAATGGCAGATACCGCAAGCCGAAATCTCGACTTCAACATGATCCGAAGGCAGAGCGCCGGGATTATAGCTGTAAGGCGTAAGGTCGGCTCCTGCCTCTTGGGCGGCATAGGCTTTAATGTCGGACATATTTTTCTTTCGGTTGAGGTATTACTCTGACTAAAGTCAGAGCTGAAAAAATTCAATTTGATTGAATCAGTCCCATCCAGACGGGTCAAAAACGAATAACTCATCTATCGGTTCGCCTAGGACATGCGCGATACGAAAGGCCAGTTCAAGGGACGGGGCATATTTTTCGGCTTCCACGGCAATGATAGTTTGCCGCGTTGCACCGACCCGTTTGGCGAGTTCGGCCTGAGATAATTCGGCCAAAACCCGCCCACGTCTAATCCGGTTGGTAATTTTAGATTTCTTACCCCCCATCTTAACCTCGATACGCCCAGAGGATAGTGCCGTGACGATAAAGGTCGGCGGCATAACTCAACATACACAGTGCAAACACCATCTCGACAGGCTGTATGACCGAGACAGGCCCTTGATAATCATCACCGATAACATATTGCGCGATGAGCGTGATGAGGATGATTGCAATTCCGGCCTGTAAAACGCCATACCCAGCATGAGAGCCTTTTCTCGCGATCTCAGTATCACGCTCGTCCTTTTCGAACTCTGATTTTCGCTTTCGGACATCAAAGACCGCAGCAATGGTTCCATGAACTATGGTCGTAACGACAACGAACATAATAAATAATGTACCAAGTTCCTTTGGCTCAAAGCTTTGCGGGCTGAAATTAAAACCTCCGGTCATCGCCTTCCAGAACCAGATAAAGACGGCCCCATCAGCCAAAATCGTTATCCAGCTTTGGCGTTCGGGTTCACTCATATCTTCAATACGGGTCATTATGCGTCTCCCATAGCTGACATCGTCCGATAGGCCGCAATTTGGAGGCCATATTCAACAATCTGGCTAATTACCAAACACGACATGACGACGTGGAATAAGAGAAATGCATTCGTATTGAGCACGAATAGAATTAAAGTCAGCAGTAACAGCAGCCCCAGTAAATTACCTGACATAAAACCTGCCTTGTAACGAATAAAATCATCGCGCTCATCCGCAGGGTCATTGGCGGTGTCGCGTTTCACGATGGCGGCAAGAATATGCGCTGGAACAGACAAGATAATCATAATCACCGTCAAAACGGCAAAAGGCGCAATCGGTATAATCCATTCACCCGTCTCCACATGATGCCCGACACAAATCGCCGCATAAGCGGCCCCTGCTACCACACAAATAGTCATCATTATCCACGCGGATGTTTCCTTGAACGACATAGTCCTAAACATGATTCCCTCTTTTTCTGTAAGATATGTTTTACACATTGTAAGATATGTTTTACATAGTAAGAAAAATGATAATGTAAAGTATTTTTTACATAATTATGGCGACGTCGCATAATATGAGCATTCCTGTAAGAGAATTTTCCCCTTTAACTTGCCATGCCGCACAAGAACGAAGTCACTTTGTAGGCGTGTTGCGTTTGAATTTAGTATTGCCCACGCTCTCAGCCCCACTCGCAATCCTACCATTCGCGTGACCGTATGCGGTCTGCCCGAAGGGAACGCGCGGATACTGTATCCGAATTGTACGTTACCCGAGTTTTTCGTCCCACTCGCCATCCTACCATCCGCGTGACCGTATGCGGTCTGCCCGAAGGGAACGCGCGGATGCTGTGTCCGAATTGTTCCTCGCCCAAGTGTTTTTTTCCACTCGCCATCTAGTGCGGAGCTTCGTCACGTATTCCCACCCCAATGCGGGTTGGGTTGGTCGGCGGCAACCCGCCAATAAAATGGAGGACATGCCCGTGAGGCGGTCTCCTTACCG
>CAZMEN010000078.1:0-11556 GCA_964565335.1 uncultured Algimonas sp.
AAGGTTTGACCTTCGATGATGTCCTTTTGCAGCCCCAGGCTTCAGACATCCTGCCCGCCGACGCGTCATTAAAGACCCGCTTGACCAAAAGCATTTCGATTAATGTGCCGCTCGTAAGTGCCGCGATGGACACTGTGACAGAAGCTCGCCTGGCTATTGCGATGGCGCAAGTTGGCGGCATTGGTGTTGTTCACCGTAATCTGTCAATCGAAGAGCAAGCCGAGGAAGTCCGTAAGGTCAAACGCTATGAATCGGGGATGGTCGTCAATCCGATTACGATTGGCCCTGACGCCACACGCGCTGAACTTTCTGCGCTCGCTAATCACCACAAAATTTCAGGCATCCCCGTTGTCGAAAAAGACGGCAAGCTCGTTGGCATTGTGACTAATCGAGACGTACGTTTCGCTGACGACCCAAACGAGCTCGTGTCTAACCTTATGACCAAAGATTTGGTGACTGTGAAAGAAGGCGCAACAGAAAAAGAGGCGCGCGCGCTCCTGCACACGCATCGTATCGAACGGCTATTGGTCGTCGATGAAGCTTATAAATGTGTCGGGCTGATTACAGTAAAAGATATGGACAAAGCCGAGAGTTTTCCCAATGCCTGTAAAGACGATAAGGGACGCCTACGTGTCGCCGCCGCGTCTACTGTTGGGGATGCGGGATATGAGCGTGCAGTGGCTCTTATCAACGCAAGCGCGGACGCGGTTGTCATTGATACGGCCCACGGGCATTCCTCTAAAGTCATTGAAACCGTCAAGCGGTTGAAGACGGATTACCCAAGCGCCCAAATCATCGCCGGTAATATCGCGACGGCTTCCGCGGCTAAAGCCCTTATCAAAGCCGGCGCAGATGCCATTAAGGTGGGAATCGGACCCGGTTCTATCTGTACCACGCGTATTGTGGCCGGTGTGGGTGTCCCCCAATTAACTGCCATTATTGATGCCTGTAGTGTCGCAAAGAAAGCTAATGTCCCTGTAATCGCAGATGGCGGCATTAAATATTCAGGAGACATGGCCAAAGCTCTCGCCGCAGGCGCAGAATGCGCCATGGTTGGCTCATTATTGGCGGGCGCAGAAGAAACTCCGGGAGAGGTATTCCTCTATCAAGGGCGTTCTTATAAGTCGTATCGGGGCATGGGCTCTGTATCGGCCATGGCGCGCGGCTCTGCCGACCGTTATTTCCAAAAAGAAGTCAATGACTCCATGAAACTTGTCCCAGAAGGGATTGAGGGACGCATCGCGTTCAAAGGCCCTGTTGGCCCAATTCTGCACCAGCTCTTGGGCGGCATTCGGGCGACAATGGGATATACGGGGTCTAAGACAATCAAAGATCTGCACAAGAATGCGGAATTCGTCAAAATTACTAATGCTGGTCTACGGGAAAGCCACGTACATGATGTACATATTGCCCGCGAGGCCCCTAATTATTCAATGCCGAGCTAGGACAGCGTAATGGAAACCAACCCCCTATATTTACCCATTTTGGTTCAAGCGGCTCTCTCCGTCGCCATCCTGTTTTGGCTCGCTTATTCGCGCATTAGTCGGATAGCTAAGCATGGTATGAAGGAAATTCGAAAAACCGGTTTTCCCGCTCACGTGAATAATGCCAGTGATAACTTTAAAAACCAATTCGAAATCCCTGTTATCTTTTACGCTTTGTGCTTTTTCTTTATAGTGTCAGGCGGCACTACTCGGGCTGTTACTATCGCGGCTTGGACTTTCGTTGTCTTCCGTATTCTTCATGCTTTGATACATCTTACAAAGAATATTATCTTTCCTTGGCGTTTCCTCACTTTCTTGGGAAGCGCGTTAGCGATTACGGCCATGCTGGTAATCGCCTTTATACAAGTGCTTGGGTAATGCGCCTCGGCGGGCGCATTCAGGCGTCGATTGAAGTTTTAACCGATATTCTAGATCGGAAAACTCCCGCTACAATGGCGCTTCGGGACTGGGGGAAAGCGCACCGCTTTGCGGGGTCAAAAGACCGCTCAGCCATCGGTAATTATGTTCACGATGCCTTGCGGTGTAAAAGCTCGCTTGGCTTCCGCATGGATGATGACAGTCCTCGTTCGTTAGCGTTGGCCTCTGCTGTTTTTATGGGCGGCAAATCAATCGATGAATTGATAGAGGCTTTTGACGGCGATCCACATGCCCCAACGCCGCTGATGGAGGCAGAGAGAGAAAACCTAACAGGTAAAATTTCACTCGACTCTGCGCCTGACTGGATACAAGCCGATGTGCCGGAATGGATCTGGCCCGCCTTTGAAAATAATTTTGCCGAGGAAGCCATCACAGAAGGGCAGGCTTTAACAGCGCGTCCGCCTTTGGACTTGCGCGTCAATACCATCAAAGCAAAACGTGACAGCGTTTTAAAGTCTCTCAACGTAAAAGATTTAAAACCAACAGAGATTTCCCCAATCGGGATTCGCATTGACGCCAAACCCGGAGATGGCCGCCTGCCAAATGTGCAGGTTGAGCCCGAATACCAAACCGGCGACATCGAAATTCAGGATGAAGGCTCTCAAATCGTCAGCTTACTCATTGATGCCAAACCCGGCGAAAAGGTTCTCGACTATTGCGCCGGAGGTGGTGGTAAATCATTGGCTTTGGCCGCAGACATGGAAAATCAAGGGTCGGTATTTGGCTTTGACATTGATAAGAGACGTTTATCGCCGCTCTATCAACGCGCGCAGCGGGCAGGGGCGTCTATCATCGATGTACGCCAACCTCCCTCTGAAAATTTGAAGAATTTGGTCGGCCGAATGGATCGGGTCTTAATAGACGCGCCGTGTACAGGTGTGGGAACATGGCGCCGAAAACCGGATGCGAAATGGCGCTTATCCGAAGATGCCCTAGAGCGGCGCAATAATGAGCAGCGCTCTGTGTTAAACAGCGCAAAAGGCTTTGTCCGTCCGGGCGGCCTCTTATTCTATGTGACGTGTTCCATGTTGGCTGAAGAAAATGAAGCCCAAGTTTATGCCTTCTTGGAGGGCAATGACAATTTCGCGCTTTTGTCTGCTGGCGAAGTTTGGGAAGAGAAATTCGGCGCAGAGGCCCCTAAACCTTGGTCTGCCGATGGGTGTACATTAACCCTCTCTCCTGCATCTACTGATACGGACGGGTTCTTTTTTGCGGTAATGGAAAGACAAAAATGACGAATACGCATGAGACAATCACCGGGCAACATGAGCAGTTGCTGATTATTGATTTCGGGTCTCAGGTCACAAAGTTGATTGCCCGTCGTGTACGCGAGAGCGGTGTTTACAGTGAAGTTCATCCCTATAACCGTGTTGATGAAACGCTTTTGAAAAAGTTCAAGCCTAAGGCCATAATTCTGTCCGGCGGCCCCAGGAGCGTGATTGGCACAGGAACGCCCCGCGCCCCTGAAGCCATATGGTCTATGGGGGTGCCCATCCTCGGCATTTGTTACGGTCAACAGACTATGTGTGCGCAATTAGGCGGCTCCGTCGAGGCCTCTGACGAACAGGAATTCGGTCGTGCCGATTTGGAAATTATAGCCAAGACACAGCTTTTTGAAGGTATGGCAAAGGCCGGTGAAAAAGAACGCGTTTGGATGTCTCACGGAGATCGCGTCGATTCTATACCCGATGGTTTCGAGATTATTGGGCGCTCCCCTAATGCGCCTTACGCCGCGATCGCAGATGACGCGCGCAAATTTTACGGCGTTCAATTCCACCCTGAAGTCATGCACACACAAAACGGGGCGGTCTTACTCCAAAATTTCACGCATAACATTGCAGGTTTCAAAGGCGACTGGACGATGGCCGCCTTTAAGGACGAAATGATTACGGCCATTCGCAATCAAGTTGGCGGCGGCAAAGTCATTTGTGGTCTGTCCGGCGGGGTGGACAGTTCTGTCGCAGCGATATTGATACATGAAGCCATAGGCGACCAGCTAACTTGCGTTTATGTCGACACTGGGATGATGCGCAAAGGAGAGAGCGAGCAAGTCACAGCCCTATTCCGTGACCATTACGATATCAATCTCATTCATGTGGATGCAGGTGATGAGTTCCTTGGTCTGCTCGAGGGTGTCAGTGATCCCGAAAAGAAACGCAAAATCATTGGCGGAACATTTATTGATATTTTCGAGCGCGAGGCGAAATCTGTCGGCGGCGCGAAATACTTAGCGCAAGGCACGTTATATCCGGATGTTATCGAAAGCGTATCCTTTGATGGCGGCCCGTCCGTCACGATTAAATCCCATCATAATGTGGGGGGACTACCGGAACGTATGGACTTGGAATTGGTGGAGCCTTTACGCGAGCTATTTAAGGACGAGGTTCGGGACTTAGGTCGTGAACTCGGCCTGCATAGAGACTTTGTCGAACGCCATCCCTTTCCGGGGCCGGGGCTTGCCATTCGTTGTCCGGGAGAGATAACACGAGAGCGCCTAGATATATTGCGTGAAGCCGATGCCATTTATCTGGATCAAATCAGAAAACACGGTCTTTACAATGAGATATGGCAGGCTTTTGCCGTGATTTTACCCGTAAGAACGGTGGGAGTCATGGGCGATGGGCGCACTTATGACTTTGTCTTGGCCCTACGCGCAGTCACGTCAACTGACGGCATGACAGCGGATTACTATCCTTATAGCCATGAGTTTTTAGGCGAAACAGCCACCCGCATCATTAACGAAGTCAGGGGCGTCAACCGAGTCGTCTATGACGTGACCTCCAAGCCTCCGGGAACCATTGAGTGGGAATGATGTGACGGTTGATAAATCTAAAAAAATGCGGATGTGACAGACACTTATGGCATTTTTTCTATAAAAACGGCGCAAAAGCACGCCTCTAATTATCACACCTTATCTTTCATAGAGAAACCCAAGAATATTTTGGGCCTATTTTATCTTTTCATTCTCGGCTTTTCTTAAAGTCGGTTTTTTCGCAATTACCGATATTGAATATTTGCTACGACTTATTTCGATTGGAGCCTTTATTCTTCTGACACCTTTTGTTTTCATGGGAAAACAATGGGCATTTATTATGGCTGCTACATTTTTTTGTAGGTATGACAGTTTTATTCTGTCTGTTTGTGAGTTTTCCGATAATTCGAGCCCCTTTTTTAATTTTCTTCTGTATTGGTCTTTCATTTAGAGCCGTAATGCTCTCTGAAATTCTGAAACCTAAAAAAATCCCTTCCGTAGATCCTTCAACTTTCTCATAGCGTTTTGTAATTTTTAAAATACAGTGAGGACATGAGACTTATCTGCCACCCTATCTCTCCCTATGCGCGCAAGGCGATGATTTTGGCGCGACTTCACGGCATTGAAGTCGAAGAGATTCAGCCGAAGAAGGATGGGGCGAATGGTTACACGGCAGGGGATAATCCGCTCGGTAAAATTCCCGCTTTGGAATGGCAGCCGGGTCAATACCTTTTTGATAGTCCGGTGATATGCGAATATTTGGATAGCTTAGGGAAGAGCGCCATTTTACCCAAAGAGAGTCATCCACGTTTTTTAAATAAATGGCAACATGCCCTCGGGGATGGGTTAGCCGATGCGGTCTATAATTATCGATATGAAACTGTTCGCCCTGAGGGCCTGCATTGGAATGAAATGATAACGCGTCATGAAACGGCGATTGTAAACAGCTTGGAGACATTGGAGAAAATCTGCCAGTGGCTCGGCGGTCCTTGGAGTTATGGGAATTTGGCGATTGTCACGGCATTAGATTATGCGTCTTACCGTGCCGCGCATTTGAAATGGAAAGACAAGGCGCCCAAATTAGCCGATTGGCATTCTACCTTTCAGGACGATCCACATTACCTCAGCACTTATGGCTATGACGATGCGTAAACTAACGTTTTTTCTATTAGGCGGGATCATTCTGCTCACACTGGCGGCTTTGTTCTGGCCGCAGAAAAAATATCAACCGTTCCAAGTTAGCGCAGCCTATCAAGCACAAGTCGATAAATTCGTCGTGCCCGAAATGCCAGGGGATTGGGTCTGGAAACGATTTACGGCGGCAGACGGTACACAATTAAGGTGGGGGGAAACGGGCAATCGCGGTACGGCCGATACAACAATATTGATTATCCCGGGCTATACCGCGACGCTGAAAATGTATGGAGAGCATGTAGACCTTTTGGCCGAGCGCGGTTTTCACGTTGTGGGAATGGATTTGCGGGGGCAGGGTGGGTCTGATCGTTATTTTGAAAAACAACCTGAGAAGCTTTGGGTCAGCGATTTCTCGGTCTATTCCGATGACGTTGCTGAATTTATTCGTACGCAAGGTTTTGAGGAAGACCGCATTATTATACCTATGGCGATGTCTTTTGGTGGTCATGTGGCGCTTCGTATGGCTGGGGAACATCCGGATAGTGTAGACGGTTTGGCTCTCATAGCCCCCGCAATCGAGCCAAAGGCCGGAGAAATGGAATTTGATAAAGCCTTATCTCTCATGAATTTTATGCGTAAAATCGGACAATCCAAACGCTATGTGCCAGGCGGTAATAATTGGAAACCCTTCGTTGAGGACTATACAATTTCAGGCATTGAGCATTGTAGCTCCAATCCCAAACGCCTCTATCTACGTGACGCTGTGTACACGAATAACCCCAAAGAACGTGTGGGTGACGTGACTAATCAATGGGGCGCTGAATTCTTTGAAAGCAGTGTTCATATCCGCCGCAAGGGATTTATGGAAGCTATTGATATCCCTATATTTATGGCCAATGCAGAAGTGGATGACTTTGTCTCAAACAACACGAATAAAATGGCTTGTGATGAGAGGCTAATGGGTTGCCGCAGCGTAACCTATCCCGGTACAGGTCACTGCTTACCGCAGGAATCCGACGCGGTTATATTCTCTATTTTCGATGAAATTGAAAAACTGGCAGATCAAATTAGAACAGAGTAAGAAGAGACCGGTGTCTAACAACTCTAATTTGAGGCAAGTCAGAACTTTTTGAAGAAGTCCGGCACAGCATCACCAAAACCCGCATCTTTGTTTTCAGGCAATCCGTTACGGTCGCGACCGCGGCCTCTGTTTTTTGAAGGCTCACTCGGTTTGTGAGAGTCCTTTTTTCTGTCTGACTTCTTAGCCCGAGATTTGTCACCTTTAGATTTTGTATTTTTGGGTTTTGACTCTTTGGTCTTAGCGGGCTTTGGCTTAGCCGGCTTAGGGTCAGACTGTTTTTTAGTTTGCGTCTTTGGCGCTTCGTCTTTGCTCTCAGCTTTTTCAGCTAAGATTTTTTTCGGGTTAGTCGGAGCTTTGCGGCGTCTTGAGCTAGATTTGCTCGCCGCGCTCTTCGTAGCCGCTTCTTCAACTTTCGCCTCTTGAGGCTTTGCTTCCTGAGGTTTTGACTCAGGTGCTTTAGACCTGTGAGACGGTTTTGATCTTGAGGAAGAAGATCGTTTGCGGTCACGGTCACGCCCTCTACCGCCGCCTTTACCATCGCGACGACTGCGGGAGCGAGCCTTGCCGCCGTCTTTCGGGAAGTCTTCAATACCGGGAACTTCAATTTCCTCAATACCCTCAACTTTGATGAGGTCTAAAATGTCTTGGTAATTTCTTTCATCCAAACGCGCGACCAACATAATAGTATCGCCTTCGCGTCCCGCCCGGCCTGTCCGTCCAATACGATGGACATAATCCTCGGAGTGGTTGGGAACGTCATAATTAAACACATGACTGACAGTCGGAACATCAAGGCCGCGAGCCGCCACATCACTGGCGACGAGGAATTTTATATCGCCATTTTTAAAGGATTCGAGTGTTTCGGTGCGCAAAGATTGCGGCAGATCCCCGTGAATGGGCGCGGCTGATTTACCGTGCACGGTCAGAGATTTCGCTACAATGTCAACATCGCGTTTTCTGTTGCAGAAGATAATTCCGTTATCGACATCCTCTTGATCAATGATCCAACGTAGGGCTGTACGTTTTTGCTTCGGATCGGATGAAGGCATCCGAATTATACGCTGACGAACCGTTTCGGCAGTCGTGGATTGACGGGCCACTTGTATCGTGACGGGTTGGTGCAGGAATTGATCCACCAGCCGTTTAATTTCATTTGGCATTGTAGCCGAGAAGAACAGAACCTGGCGTGTAAATGGCGTAAGATTGAAAATCTTTTCGATGTCTGGGATGAATCCCATATCAAGCATACGGTCCGCTTCATCGACAACAAGGGTTTGCACACCTGTCATCAAAATCTTACCACGTTCAAATTGATCTAAGAGACGCCCGGGTGTCGCGATAAGAATATCGACACCTTTCATCAATTTTCTATCTTGTTCCGCGAATGAGACGCCGCCGATGAGCAATGCCATCTCAAGTTTTAGATATTTTCCGTATAGTTCAACATTTTCAGCCGCCTGCGCCGCTAATTCGCGTGTTGGGCAGATAATCAGACAGCGCGGCATGCGTGCCCGTGCGCGCCCTTTGGACAGCTTATGAAGTGTTGGGAGTGTGAAAGCCCCGGTTTTACCTGTACCCGTTTGCGCGATGCCCAAAACATCACGTTGTTGCATAGCGGCGGGAATAGCCTTTGCCTGAATAGGGGTGGGCGTTTCATACCCCATATCATCTAAAGCTTTGAGAATTTTTGGGGCAAGCCCTAATGCTTTAAATGTTACGTCAACGGGTTCGTCCGCTGGGACTTCGGTGATATTTTCGGAGGCGTTCAAACAGTGTCAACTTTTCGACAGATAAAGGCGAGTCCATCTCGCGCGATTTTTGCGCAACATAGCCATGCAAAGCCACACGTCAAGTCGTGAAACTTGCGAGGCGTAAGAGGGCATTCAATGTCGATTATATGAGCGACTTCGCATGGACAGACCCTTGCGGAAATTGACCTTGTTTCTGTAAGGCTTCGCTAAGCCTGCGCCGATACTCTTGCCTCGGAATTTCTATCCCGCCCAAGGTCGCGAGGTGAGGGGTCAGGAATTGCGTATCGAGTAATGTATAGCCATTGTCATTTAGGGCATTCACCAAGCCGACGAGGGCCATTTTGCTGGCATTGGTTTGGCGGGAGAACATACTTTCGCCAAAGAAAGCGCCGCCTAAACTGACCCCGTAAAGTCCCCCGATTAATGCCTCTCCTGCATAGGTCTCAACGGAATAAACATATTCGTGATGATGAAGCTCTAGATAAAGACCTTCGAGGCCTTCACTTATCCAAGTATTTTCCCGTCCCGCATCGCTCTCTGCACAGCGCCTAATCACAGACGGAAAGTCACGGTTATAATGCACGGTCCATTCGGATTGCCGCATAAATTTTCGCAAGGACCTAGATATGTGCAATCCATCGAGCGGAATGATACCGCGGTCTTCGGGGTCCATCAAAAAGACTTGCGTGTCATCACGCGAATCCGACATCGGGAAAACGCCGCGTCGATAGCATTGCAAAAGGGCGGAAGGCCCGAAACTATCCATTTTCAGACAAGGCCGATTTCTTGGCCTGATTGGCCTTAAGGCGAGCTTTTAGCGCTCGTACATTCTCTGCATAAAGGAAACCAAAGGACACAGCCCCGTCCCGTTCATGAACGGCATGGTGTATACGGTGCGCCTGAACAAGACGCTTTAAATATCCATCCGGTGTTTTGACAAAAAACGGCCACCTTTGATGCACTAACCCGTCATGAACAACGCCATAGAGAACACCGTAAATTGTAAGGCCCAAAGCTATCATCCACAAAACAGGGTAGCCCATTGATCCCACGACAAACAATGTGGCGGCTATAATGCTGAAGCAAACGGCATAAAGGTCATTGGTTTCAAAAACGCCCTCTGTCTCTACATGGTGACTTTCATGCCATCCCCACCCCCAACGGCTATGCATGATGTATTTATGCACAAACCAAGCAAATATCTCCATACCAATTATACTGGCCAGAACGATGGCTGTGGCGAGATACCAACTCATTTTGCAATCTTCTCAAATTTTCTTTTTGGCAGACGCCACCACGGCTCATGCGGGTAGAGATGGTGCTCGTGGTGATAGCCAAAATGGAAACAGGTCAGCAGGGATAGCCAGCGCGGGTAATCATTACTGCGGGCATTATGATGATCCACAAACCCTTCTTTATGCCCTAATTCTCTCTTGTGCCTGTGTGTCAGGTAAGTCCCAAAATAGAAAAGCTGAACAGAAGACAAAATCGCCGGAACAGCCCACATAATAATGGTGTTTAAGTAATCTGCGCCAAATACAAAAACATAAGCAAGCGTGAAACCCACCAAGACAGCAACTTGAGGCCAACCAAAATATTGGGTGAAAAACTTTACATACCACGGCCAAAAGTCTTTGGGGTTATCCATATTAAAATCGGGGTCGCCCGAATGACCGGCATTGTCATGATGCGCATGATGCGCCTCTCTCATTTTTCTCCAATTAAATCCTGCATAGATAAACAAAATAATCGTCCCAATGGCCGCATTCAATTGAGGATGGCGTGGTATAAGCGAGCCGTGCATTGTATCATGGGCAACGATAAATACACCCGTATACAGCCAGCATTGCAGACCGATAAGAGCCAGAGTTTGCCAGAGCGGCGACGTTAATTCATGAAAAAAGACACTGAAAATATGTATAATAGCCCAAGCCCCGACGACACAAACCGCCAGAATAAAACCCCAATTAAAGGGTTTGGTTTGGATATCAGTCTCGGGGTTCAATCAGACGTCCTCATTAAACACGCATTAACTTGTGCGAAATTATAGCGGCGAGTGCCAGTAGTAGCACCGCTGAGACATATATAACACCCATCACAGGCCATAGGGACAGGACAGATTGTCCTCGTGCCAATATTCCATAAAACCCCTCAATGACCCAATAATTCGGCGTGAACACACCCAAGCCTTGTAACCAATCCGGCATCATAAACCGGGGTATCATGGACCCCCCAATGGCGGAAAACAGCAAAACCAGAAACGTGGACACCGTGTGCATTTGCGACGCTGAACCGCAAAGCGAGGCAATGAACAAGGCCAGACTAGCTGACAGCATTGATGTCCCGACTGTGACAATAATCAAAGCAGGGATATGGCTGTACACATCTACGTTAAAAAACACGGCCGCTACTGCGATAATGATGAAGGATTGAAAAAATCCTATCAGTGTCAGGAATAAGAACTTTCCTGTCAGCATCGCCAGAGCCCCTTTCGGCCCGACCATTAAACGTTCGGAAATACCGGAACGGCGTTCACCAATCGAGATGGACGCCCCTTGCATCGCGGCAAACATTAGAAACAATATAGCCGTGGCCCCGATATAATAGGTCACGGATTTGTCCGCAGCTTCCCCTGATGCGTTATCCGGCATGGCGGAAACCGTTGTGAAAAGATCGGGGGCGCTTTGACCAATAACCCCGTCCTCTTTTGTCATAGCCAAGACTTGACGGATTTGGCCTTTTACAACAGTGGCCGCGACTTCCCGGCTAGGGTCTTGAAGAATAGTCAAAGCCGGAAGAGGGGACCCTGGCGAGATAAAAATCCCCACATCGGCTTGACCCAATCGCACTTTATCGCTCACGGTTTCCAATAAACTGTTCTCATCTAAAATGATGTCAAAAGCCGCATTCTCTTGG
>CAZMEN010000079.1:0-11028 GCA_964565335.1 uncultured Algimonas sp.
CGCCCTGCGGCATAGAGAACGGGTTATGGGAGAAGTCGACCTTCTTATTGTCTTCATCCCATTCAAACATAGGGAAGTCGACAATCCAGCAAAACTTGAAGCCTGCATCTTCGTCAATCAAATCAAGCTCAGCTGCAACTTTGTTTCGTGCAGCCCCTGCAAGTTTATAAGCGTCGCCTTTTTTACCGGCTGAGAAGAAAATACCGTCGCCGGCACTGAGGCCCATTTTTGCGAGTAAGGCTTTCAAATGTTCAGGCTCGAAATTTTTCAAGACAGGGTCTTGCGAATCTACGCCGCCGCCTTCAGCCTCTTTCAAACGGGCGTAACCAAGACCCGGCATCTGCATTTCTTTCTTCGCCCATTTGTCCATATTGTCGAAGAATTTACGCGACTGGTTCGCGGCTGCCTGCGGCGCTGGAATAGCAATGACCTTGCCGCCGCCCTTAGTGATTTTTGCGAAGATACCAAATCCCGTTTTGCTTTCATCCGTGAAGAATTCTGACACATCGGTCAGTTCAAACGGGATACGCAAATCAGGCTTATCAGAGCCATACTTCTCCATCGACTCTTTATAAGGGATGCGCGGGAACGGCGTCTGAACTTTTCGGCCATCAGCGAACTCTTCGAACACGCCAGCCATGACAGGCTCAATCGCCTGAAACACGTCTTCTTGGGTTACAAAACTCATTTCCACGTCTAGCTGATAGAACTCACCAGGTGATCGGTCCGCGCGCGCGTCTTCGTCGCGGAAGCAAGGCGCGATTTGGAAATAACGGTCAAAGCCCGCAACCATAATCAGCTGTTTGAATTGCTGAGGCGCTTGCGGCAAAGCATAAAATTTTCCAGGGTTTAATCGCGACGGCACGAGGAAATCACGTGCACCTTCCGGCGAACTCGCTGTCAAAATCGGTGTTTGAAATTCCGTAAAGCCTTGGTCAATCATGCGGCGGCGCAGGGAGTTGATAACCTCACCCCGTAGAATAATATTTTTGTGCAATGTTTCGCGGCGCAGGTCCAAATAGCGATGCTTGAGACGAATGTCTTCTGGGTATTCTTGTTCGCCGAAGACTGGGAGCGGTAAGCTTTCTGCCTGACTTTCAATCAAAAATTCATCAGCGCGGACTTCGATCTCGCCTGTCGGAATTTCGCCGTTCACGGCCTCTTTGTCACGCGCTAGAACCTCGCCCGTTACAGTAATAACAGACTCTGACGGACAACGTTTAGCGGCTTCGTAAAAGTCAGCAACGGGGTAAACAACGACTTGTGTAATCCCGTAATGATCGCGCAGATCAATAAAGAGAGCATTAGCGTGTTCACGTTTCCTATGAACCCAACCGGATAATTTTACAGTTTCGCTGGTTTGAGACCCGCGAAGTTCACCACAATTATGGCTACGAAAAGCATGCATTTTAAGCTCCTTAGTCCGTGTTCAGGACTCTTGTGACGCGGCTCAGAGAAACGGTCTGAAACGTCAGATTAATGTGTGCGGGGACATAGCGTAAGCAGGTGTGAAGTCAAGACCGGCGCTGTTTGAATACTGGCTATTGCCTGTGGCTCAAAGACCTCATAACTCTTTCTTATGTTAGAAATAAAAACCTCTGAAGCCTTCGAAAAATGGATAAATAAAAAAGCGCGGCCAGCAGCAGCGATACAGGCGATAGATCTGCGTCCGTATAAAGGCACGCTTAAAGGAAAGGGTTTTTGCGGTTCAATTTTCTTAAGTTGCCACCTGTGTATGGAAACAACCTTCATGATAATCCAGAATAACGGTATTATTATTCCAGATAGTCACAAACTGACTTTCCCCTCCCATCGCAGCAGTTTGTATTCGGTTGATCGTTTATTTAATGGCTATCAAGGCGGCCTAATTGATGATTACAAAAATTGTTATGACTACCAAGTCTATGAAGAGTTTCTGCGCGACGGGAAATTAGACACCCCATTAGATGTCGGTGTTTTCAGGTTTCTTCATGATCACTCCATTACAGATGCGCTTTATGACAAAATCCGAGGCCGTAAAGTCGTTGCCGTCATGGGCGGACACGGGATGGAACGAAAGGACCCGTATTATACCAAAGTTGCTATTCTCTCTCGGACACTCACGAAAGACGGCTATATCTTGGTCAGTGGGGGCGGTCCCGGCGCTATGGAGGCAACACATTTAGGCGCCTATTTTGCATCACGACCTGAGACAGAATTGCACGACGCGATAAAAACCATCTCCAAACGCCCTCCAAATGCTCCGCCCGGGAAAGAATATGCGGACGAAGACTGGCTGCAACGCGCATGGACTATTCGTGAACGCTATCCTCTCCCGGAAACGCATCATGAAACATATCCGAGTATTGGCATTCCAACATGGTTTTACGGTCACGAACCGCCCTCTGCTTTCCCAACTCACATTGCGAAATATTTCTCCAATTCCATCCGAGAGGACGGCTTGTTGATGATTGCAACTCACGGCGTTATCTTTGCGCCGGGTAGTGCTGGCACGCGGCAGGAAATATTCCAAGATGCCGCGCAGAATCATTACGGCACGGCGGGGCAATACTCTCCTATGATAATGCTCGGCAAAGACTATTGGACGGGTCTGGATAGTCACCCTTATTCTTACCCAGTGTGGCAGATTTTGTCGCAAACAGCCACGAAGGATTATCGGCATCTTTTGGCCTTGAGTGATGATGCAGATGAAATTGTCAGGCTCATTCATGGCTATAACCCTGAAGTGAACAAAACGAAAAATTGATCGAAATCACTTTTTTCGATGGCTTATTTACAAGTTTATCAAAAGCCGATACACCATATACGTGAAAGACATTTCCATAGCTTTAGCAGAACACGTTCTGCGCGGATGGCTCACCGGCCACAAGTAAAGCCTCTCTGACTGAAATTTTAGCCTTTTAAAATTCTGTCATTCAGAGAGAGATAATGGACAGACAAAAATACCAAACCATGATGCGCGGCGCAGGCCGCTTGGATTACGAGATTTACCTCAACACAGAGAGCTTGCTCGCCTGTCAAAAAGAGCCCGAGGACCTTTGCAATCCCGACGAATTACAATTCATGATTGTTCATCAAGTCGAAGAATTGTGGATGAAGCTGATGGCCTCCACATTGCTCGACATTGATGAAGAAATGATGCGCAAAAATACGCTCAAAGCGCTGACTCTTTTTCGGCGCGTTCAAATGTGTCAGGAAATGATGACCCAGCAGCTTAGCCTGTTGGAGACCATGTCACCCAAAGATTATCAGCAAATCCGCCTCCTGCTTGGCAATGGTAGCGGACAAGAAAGCCCCGGCTTTCGGGTTCTGTTGAAAATGCCGACGGATTTATGGCAGACTTTTGAAAGCGTCTATCTGGAAGGCGGAGCCCGTACGCTCGAGCAGATATACGACACTGAATACACTCATGATGAAGCTTATATGGTCGCGGAAGCTCTCGCCGAATTTGACGAGCAGTTTCAAAAATTTCGTAATGCGCATATGCAATTAATTTACCGTTCCATCGGCGTGGCCGCCAATTCTCTGAAAGGCAGGCCAGTTGAAATTTTGAACGAAGGCTTGCGTCAAAAGTTCTTTCCTGAGCTTTGGCAGGCCCGCGCTGATATGACGGATAGATGGGGCGGTACTTACGGAAAAGTCAGAGACAAGCTTGACCCGAAACTGGGAAACCCCTCGGTAACGGGGAATAGCTGATTATCTATGCGTGATTTTTTCCACACCCCGGATAATTACTTCCTTTCCCACAGCGTGGGATGTCTGCCTATCGGAACCCAAGACATTATGGGGCAGAATTTTTTCAATCCGTGGGGAAATGGACAGAATTGGCAAGACTGGATGCCTTTATTGGAGCGCTTGCGCGGCTATATTGGCACATCCCTCAATGTGGACGCCCGTAATATTTGCCCACAAACCAACATTTCCTCGGCTCTAACTAAGATTATTTATAGCCTCCCCGTAACGCATTCGGGTCTTTCCGAAAGACGCAAAATTATTTTGTCTAAAGAGGACTTTCCCACCGTTGGTTTTGTTTTCAGACTTGCGGAACGAATGGGATATGAGATTAGTTTCATTGACGGCCATCCCGCTGATATAAACGCATGGAAACACGCCATAGATGATAAAGCGGCCATCGTTCACATCACGCACGCTCTGTCCAACACCTCCCATTTATTGCCAGTCGAGGAAATTTGCGGGTTAGCTAGAGACAATGGCGCTATTTCAATCGTTGATATTGCACAGTCTTTCGGCGCAGTACCTGTCCCTTTGGCGGCTTGGAATTGCGATTTTGCTACCGGAACGGGCGTGAAGTTCCTCTGCGCGGGCCCGGGGGCATGTTTTCTTTATGCATCAGATGACAGGATAAACGATTGCCGGCCTTTGGATGTGGGGTGGTTCTCTCATGACAACCCGTTCGAAATGGATATTGAAAACTTCCGTTACGCCAAAGACGCCATGAAATATTTCGGCGGAACGCCGTCAGTCGCCCCTATCGTGACGGCGAATGCCGCCTTTGAATTATGGGATATTATAGGCATGGATAAAGCCTTTAAGCAGATCCAGAATCTGCTCGATAAGGTCAGAAGCGAAATCGATGACCAGTATCTGGTTTCACCGGAACAAACCGGAGCACGCGGCGCAACCCTTGTTATTTCTCCCCCTAACCGTGAGGCATTAGAACGGTCGTTAAAGGCGGGCGATATTAAATATGATGAACGGCGAGAGGGTTTCCGCTTCTCAATGCACGGCTACATATCTGATGAAGAGGTCGATCATTTAATTGCGGTCTTGAAAGCAGCTTTAGCCTAGGACAAGCCAGTAAAAAACCGCCCCAAATTATAATCTGAGGCGGTTTATTGTTTAGGCGTCTTCTTTGGGGTTACCCTCAGGAGACGGGAGACCTTTGGATTTTCCCGGCCCTTCGATATTTTGTTTTGCTGGCGGTACAATTTTGAAAGTTAAGTTCTCTTTCTTTCTATCCACGCCGACTTTCACAAGGCCGCCGGTTTTCAGTTTTCCAAATAAAATCTCATCCGCAAGCGGCTTTTTGATATATTCCTGAATAGTTCGACCAAGAGGCCGCGCACCATAACGCTTATCATAGCCTTTATTGGCCAACCACACATTCGCCCCTTTGGACAGTTCAAACTCAATCTTGCGATCAGCGAGTTGCGCTTCCAATTGTATAATGAATTTATCAACGACCTTGGCAATATCCTCGGGCGATAGCGGCGCAAATGATACGACAGCATCCAAACGATTGCGGAATTCTGGCGTGAAGCGACGCTTAATTGCCGCATTTTGCTCATCATCCTTCATACCACGGCCAAAACCAATCTCGGCTTTCGCGGCATCAGCAGCGCCCGCATTGGTCGTCATAATGATAATCACATTGCGGAAATCAACTTTGCGGCCATTAGCGTCCGTCAGGAAGCCATTATCCATCACCTGCAAAAGGATGTTATAAATATCTGGATGGGCTTTTTCGATTTCATCCAAAAGCAAAACCGAATGCGGGTTTTGGTTCACGGCATCGGTCAAAAGACCACCTTGATCATAACCGACATAACCCGGAGGCGCACCGATGAGGCGCGATACCGTGTGACGTTCCATATATTCCGACATGTCGAAACGCAGTAATTCCAAACCTTGGGTCATAGCGAGCTGCTTGGCGACTTCGGTTTTACCCACGCCTGTTGGCCCCGCAAAGAGATAACTACCAATCGGCTTATTCGGCTCTCGCAGACCTGCACGCGCTAGCTTGACGGCAGAGGCAACTTTTTCGATCGCTTTATCCTGCCCGAATACCATGCGTTTGAGATCCATCGGCAAAGATTTCAAAGCCTTCTCATCATCACGCGAAATGGATTTCGGCGGAATGCGAGCGATCTTGGCAACGACTTCCTCAATCTGTTTCGTATCGATTTTCTTACGGCGTTTGGACTCCTCAACCAGTTTCGTACGGGCTCCGGCTTCATCAATAATATCGATGGCCTTATCCGGTAGTTTTCGGTCAGTAATATGGCGCACAGACAAGTCCACGGCACTTTGAATAGCCGCTGATGTGTATTTCACGCCATGGAACTCTTCGAAATAAGTTTTCAAACCTTGGAGAATTTTAACCGCATCCTCGGGGGTCGGCTCGCTGACATCAATTTTGAGGAAACGGCGCGATAAGGCGCGGTCTTTTTCAAAATGCTGACGATATTCCTTATAGGTCGTCGAGCCCATACAGCGGAGCTTACCACTCTGCAAAGCCGGCTTTAATAGGTTAGACGCATCCATAGCGCCGCCTGATGTTGCGCCAGCCCCAATGATGGTGTGGATTTCATCAATAAACAGAACCGCGCCGGGCGTTTCCTGTAATTTGTTCACGACTGCTTTGAGGCGTTCCTCAAAATCACCGCGATAACGCGTTCCCGCGAGTAAAGAGCCCATATCCAATGAATAAATCGTCGCGTCCAAAAGCACGTCCGGCACATCGTCATTGACGATACGGCGAGCAATACCTTCGGCAATCGCTGTTTTACCCACGCCCGGGTCGCCCACGAGAAGCGGGTTGTTTTTTCGGCGGCGCGACAGAACCATAATACAGCGCTCGACTTCTTCCTCGCGTCCAATCAGCGGATCAATATCGCCGTCTTTGGCTTTTTGATTCAAATTGACCGTGTATTCTTGTAACGGGTCCTTTTGCTTAGCCTCGTCACCCTCGGCCTCTTGTCCCGCGCCTAAAATCGGTTTGGACACACTCGCGTCGCCATTTTTGGAAATGCCGTGGCTGATATAATTGACGGCGTCATAGCGCGTCATATCCCGTTCTTGCAGGAAGTAGACAGCATGGGATTCTCGCTCGGCGAACAAAGCCACTAAAGCATTCGCGCCCGTAACCTCTTCACGGCCCGAGGACTGTACATGTATAACCGCGCGCTGAATAACCCGGTGAAAACCCGCTGTTGGGCGGGACTCTTCAAAGTCGTCAATGGTGAGCGTGGTGAGGTCTTCATCAAGATAACGCGTCACATCGGCTCTCAATGAGTCGATGTCCACATCGCAAGCCGTGATGACCGCCGCGGCATCTTTGTCATCCAATAACGCCAGCAATAAATGCTCCAGCGTGGCCAATTCGTGTTTACGGTCTGTGGCCAGCGTTAGAGCGCGGTGGATAGTGTCTTCTAAGACAGGGGAAAATGAAGCCATTTAATTATCCTTCTTTCTGACTACCAGATTTGGGAAGGATTCGTCCAAAATCAAGGCGTTTATGTGTCGCGCCTGCATTACATATGCAAAAGGTTAAATTTTCAACGATGAGGGTCTCCTTTTAAACCTTTTCGAGCGTGCATTGCAGAGGATGTTGATTGCGTTTCGCCGCGTCCATAACTTGCGTGACTTTGGTCTCGGCCACTTCAAACGTGTAAATCCCGCATGTCCCCATACCTGTTTGGTGAACATTGAGCATGATTTGCGTGGCTTCCTCGGAAGTCTTTTTGAAAATCCCCATTAGGATGGATACGACGAATTCCATTGGTGTGTAATCATCATTCATCAGAAGGACGCGGTACATAGACGGCTTCTTCGTCTTGGGGCGCACTTTTGTGGCTACACCGCGCTCGGGAGTCTCGTCGCCCGTATCGCTCTCTTCGTCACCAGCCATGCGCGAAGCATCAAATAAAATATGAGGAATCAGTCGTTTCATTAACTTCAATGTAGGCGTTCATTCGGCTTTGGAAAGGGGCCTATATGCGCGAATTGGGGATGGTCTGAGCCATCGGCGGAGCAAGGGACCTTTACTCGTCTTTTTCGGGTACTAGGCTGCCATCTATCACAGTTTTATAGTCATAGCGTAAAATGGCCGAGACAGTGATAGTTTGCGGCCCAGAGAGCAAAGACAGGTTCAAAGCATTGCTGGTCGATGCGGACGTAAATGTTTCTTGGGACTCAGTATTGACCAATTCTTGATAGCGCTCTGCGTCAGGCTTTCTTTTGCTCGCCGTAACCACGATTTCATCCGTTTGTGCACCTCCATAACGACTATTAGAGCTCTTAGCCATGACAGGCTCCGCATAAACGGGGGCATTTCCGACGAAACCACCCCCAAAACTCTCCCGTCCTGCCTGATTGACGATAGCGGGTTGCGGCCCGAACCGCCCTGTCCGTGCAGGCTTCCCCACATTGAATCCGACTAAGCCATCCAATTCTGCCTTAGTAATGCGCGCAATCATATTCGCTTTTTTACGCGCTTGAGCCACAGCATCACTGGCGGCCTTTTGATAAAGAGCGTCATAATTTTTGAAATCATACCCATAGAGACGCACTTCCGTTGCCCCGGCATTTGAGACAGCTTGCAGAATGGCGCCGGCTTCATCAGGCGGGCTTAGGCGAATGACCATATTGGTCTCGACTTCTATGTCCTGCGCGCGGCAAATCCGCTGTTTCAACCGCGGCTTAGCATCGCGGCGTTTGGTTTTTGTATCACCTTTTTGGTCGAGGCGGCGATTAAAATAATAATCATTGCGAATTTCGTTATACCGTAAAATTGCGAGGCGGTTTTCATACTGACAGGTAGAGTCATATTGCGGCGTGGAACGAACCGCCGTAAAGCCCGTCTCGGCGGAGCGGGTTTTCAACACCTCTTGAACGGCGTTCACAGTTTTAGAAACTTGCTGGAAGGCAGCAGACTCATTCTTATTTGTAAACGTTATACGTGCTGTAATGACGGCAATGTCGGGAACGGCTTTCACTACACCCTTACCTGTCACCACAAGCGGTTCGGCGTTAAACGGCTCTGGCGCTTCTTCATCCCGCTCCTCTTCGAGCCAATAGGCATAATCCTCTGCATCGCTGAGATCGATATAAATGCGCTCATCTTGTGCAGGTTGGCAGGCGGCCAAAAGATATGCCGCCGACAGGCAAAGCCCCTTAATCCAATAATGGTGCGGCTTACTCATAAGTAAAATCCAAAGCGATGGCCGCTGAAACGACCTGCAAGCCTGCTTTCAGGTTCATGTCTGTGACGGCGACAGGATCCCCGCCGTCGACCATTTGCGTGCTTTCGCCCGCGCCGGATGTACTAATGCGCGGCGGGGCAACACTGCGTTGATCATAAGTCGCGCGGTAATTATCTAAATCGAGAACGCCCGTAATCGTCGCCCCCGCAGCCGCAGCCAGACGGTCTGCTTTCTCGCGGGCATTTTTCACGGCCAACTCCCCGGCCTGTAATTCAATCTCATCAATGTTCTTAATCCGGTATCCTTCGAGTTTCAGGCGTATAGCGCCGGCTTCGGAAAAGCGCGCCAATACAATACCCGCTTCATCAGGCGGCCCGCCCGTAAAGGTGAACGACAAAGACGCTTGTTGCGCAATATCTTTACAGACACGCTTGGCGACCCGTTTTTCGCCTTTGCGCAAGGTTGCGTTCGTTCTGTCGGCTTCTTGATTAAAGAGCAGGCACCCAGGGTCTTTCACTCCAATCGTATCAACGGACGCAAAATTAAATTCATTTGTTCCCAGACTGTCCAAAGATTGAACCTCGGCCTGCATTTTATTGACGATATCGGCCAAATTATTCATCGCCACTTGCGCCTCATCATCCCGTTTGATGATAGCGCCCGAAAGAACGAATGTATCCGGCATGACCTCCACTTCGCCAACCCCCGTCACGGCAAGAGTCTTGACAGTCTCTTCGTTTAATTGAGGCTGATCTTGCATCTGGCAGGCCGCAGAGCCCAAGATTACTAATGTGGCCGCAGAGAGAGACAGTAATCTACGCATAAAACATCCTTTTTAGGCTTTTCACATCCATTTTGATGTTAGGCGGAGGTTCAAAGAGCGGTCAAGGCGAATATAGAATAGTCTGGTCTGCTTGCTTTCAGAGAATGTCTGAAAATATACACCTTACCTAACCGCGACATCAAATAGTGTTTTATTCTCATTAACTATTTTTTGGTGTATTTTGGGATAATGGTGGGCTTTTGCCTTTTCCGAGTAAAGTGGAGATTCAGATTTCTAATATTGCCTTAATAAAGAAGCCTGAGGAGAACTTCAGAACCGAGCTATCAGATTTTTTAAAGATCGCTTTGGACCAGTCTGCCTCGCCTTTTATCATTTACGGACAATGTGACGAGACGGGCAATGAGCAAACTGTCATATACGCCAATGAAGCGGCGCTGAAAGCGTGGCCGCTGTTAATCAACGGGATAAAGGGTGGACTCTCAAGAAGAGAGGCTCTCGAACGGCAAGTCAAAACTCTCGCTCCGCAGCTAACGGAGGAACAATTTCAATGTGAAGTCGAGAGAGTTTTACAAATGTTCGTAAACCCCGAGCCTCAGGATATTTTCTCTGAAGGTAATCGATGGTTTCGAACGACGCACCATAAAATTAATGATGACTGCATTGCCGGTGTCGGCGTTGATATCACTGAACATAGAAAGCTTGAATACGAACTTACTAAAGCGCGGAAAGAAGCGGAAAAAGCGAACCTCGCAAAATCTGAGTTTTTAGCGAGTATGAGCCACGAAATAAGAACGCCGATGAACGGCATTCTAGGCATGACAGACGTCCTCCGTGCCAAAGACAGCGGTGAAGATTCAAAGAAAATCATAGATGTTATTTCCAGGTCGGCCGAAGCCTTGATGGTCGTCATCAACGATATTTTGGATTTTTCAAAACTCGAAGCCAATAAGTTGAAAATTGAGAGGCAGCCATTCTCGCTTCGCAATATAGTTGATGATTTAGACCTACTTTTTGCCCCCAAAGCCGCAGAAAAAGGGATTAATCTCGTTGTCAATTATGGGGCATCCGTTTCTGAGAACTATGTGGGAGATCGGACGAGACTTCGCCAAATCCTGTTGAACCTCATAGGAAACGCTATCAAATTCACAGAAGAGGGTTGCGTTACAGTTGACATTAATTCGCAACCTATCGATGAAACATCATACCTTTTATTCGATATCTCAGATTCAGGCATTGGGATTCCACAAGATAAAATTGACCTTATTTTCGGCAATTTTACACATGCCGATAACAGTTCAA
>CAZMEN010000080.1:0-9677 GCA_964565335.1 uncultured Algimonas sp.
GCCGTCGCTCGATTATCAAGACTTAATCGAACTTACGACATTACTGACTCGCGATATGCGTGAGGTCGAAAAGATGTTCCGCATGGCTGTCTTCAATGTGCTGGCGCATAACCGAGATGATCACTCCAAGAATTTCTCATTCCTGATGGATGAACGCGGAGACTGGCGGCTATCGCCTGCCTATGACCTAACATTTTCGTCCGGCCCTGGCGGAGAGCAGAGCACTATGGTCATGGGAGAAGGCAAAGCGCCTAGCATTCAGCATTTGCGTGCCTTGGGTAACGAGGCAAACATAAACTTGACCATTGTTGATAAAATCATCGCACAAGCGCAGGCGGCATTATCTAACTGGGAAAATCTTGCCGAGGAATTCGGTGTTCAGACAAACAATATTCGTTTGATACGGAAAAACATATCCCAAACCAGCGTCTAAAAGTGCAGGTCGTCGAATATCAGTTTAGTAGGGAAAACGATAAACGCCAAATATGGCAGGTATAATCGCTTTAGGTGACTAATATGGCAACTGCGCTGAAATCGCTCAATGCTCAACGTGCCCTTCGGCAACTTGGAACTAATGTAAAGCAGGCTCGATTAAAACGACGCATGGCTCTGCAAGACCTCGCCGATAGAGCTAGCGTCTCCAAACGCACCATTGCACGTTTAGAAAATGGTGAAAGCGGAGTGAGTGTAGGGGCTCTGGCCATGATATGCCTTGTGCTTGGCGAGCTTGAACGGATCGAATTATTCTTAGACCCAAGTTCTGATGATACCGGGCTCGTTCTTGACTCTCAAAATTTACCAAAACGAATAGCTCGCTCGCGCAAGCCTGCCGTAAAATCAGAAAAACCATCGCCAAAAAGTAAAGGTAAGGAAATTGAGAACAGAGAAGGAATTGGGTTTTGAGACGGGGCTCCGTGGGCCTTATCAAACTTCAAAATAAATCATGACGACTGATTATTCGAAACCAATCACAATTGAAGATATAGAGTATGGACTTGGACTATTAGCTTGGCTGATAAAAGAACACGGCCCTGCCGCTCTGCCGTTATTTGACAGGTTAGAACGAGAACGTGAAATTATGCAGGCAAGAGAGAGAAGTATCGACCATTGGGCTGTAAAATTCGACGAGAAGCTTGAAAAAGCACCAAAACGGCGGAGTAAGCCTACTATTAAAACGAATCATAAGCGCGTTCTGGAGCGTGAATATACAATAGCCGTAGAAAGAGCCCTAAAAGTGGGGTAGATTTTGGGGTAGAAACTGGGGTCAATTTGAAAATTGATAACGCATAAGTCATTGTTTTTATTGACTTTATGAGGTTATTTTGAGTCCCGTCACTCGCGCCATTTCTTTTGGAAATGGAGACGAAAAAAGCCCGACCTTTTGGTCGGGCTTTTTTGTTTTTGAATGTAATCTGACTATGCAGGCAAAACCCGCCCCCTCTATTAATGCGGGATTACTGGTTGCCCTTAGGCAACAAGAATCATCGACATGGTAAGGCAAAATATTGACGAGCCTGACCTATACCTGTAGGTATTACGTTATGAAAAACCTTATTTTATCATCCTCCATTGTCATTGCCTCTTTCTCATTCGCTGGGGTCGCCCTCGCCTGTGACATGCACGGCGCTGGATATGGCAATTTCGGTTTCAGCAATGCGAATTGGAAACCTTATAATCCCAAGGTCTCCACAATTGACCCTGCCTTCGCGGATTCTGATATGATGGACGCAACATCTTATACGTCAGTGCCGCCCGAGAAAGCTAAACCAAGCTTTTCTAACGTCGCGAGCCTAGCCGCTTTGAAAGCGAAGACCCGTCTTACAAAGAAAAACAATGAAAAGGCGTCTAGCGATAAAGCCGACGTTAAGAAAACGGCGTCAAACGCGGATCGTTAATCCATCTGATAAAGACCGCTTCAACGCAATCATTGCTGGGACAAGACCCAATAGCGCCGCAGCCAGCGTCACAAACAGCACGACACCCCCGTCAAATGGCCCAGGCCACATCCGCAAGGCGCTTATATTATAGCTTGCCTCTAGGAAGGGGCCGCAAAGCCACATCAATCCGTATAAGAGCGTTAACCCCAGCAGGCTGCCAATAAAGGCCAAAAGCGCCGCTTCGGAAACAAGAAGCCCGACAATATGACGTCCGCGAGCGCCCATAGCGCGCAATATCGCCATTTCTCGTCGCCGTTCGTTCAAAGATGTCAGGATTGATGTCAATATGCCAATGAGGCCCACCGCAATGACAAAGGCGGAGACTAGCGCCAAGGCCCGTTCCACCACCGAGACAACATTCCATAGCTGGCTGAGCGCCACGCCTGGAATGACGGCTTGCAAAGGCTCCGCCTTATAGGTGTTGAGATCACGTTGCAGGCTCAAACTACGGACGCGGGATGTCGCGCCGACTAACATGGCCGTAACGCTCTCAGGCGTCAGGGTTTGCTCCCGTAATTTATCAGGCGTACTCAAACGACTCAAAGGCGTTGGCATGCCATTTTGCCACCCCATGTGAATGGCTTCGATGGCCCCAAGGCTAACGAAGACAGACCGATCAACTGGCGTTCCTGTGGGTTTTAAAACCCCCGTGACGGTAAACGGCAAGTCATCGTGATTGACGAAACTCGTCCCGCCCAAGCCATGCGCCAATGTCAATTTGGAGTTTAAGGCATAATTCAACTCTCTGGCCACTTGCGCCCCCAAAACGACATCAAACAGATCATCAAAAGACTCCCCGCTCTGAAAAGAGAGCGATTGAGACTCGCCATACTTATAATGCTTGAAATAATCTGGCGTGGTGCCGACAACACGGAACCCACGGTGAGAATCACCCAAGCTTATCGGGACTATCCAAGCCACGTCCCCGCGCGCTTTAATCTCCTCATAGGTTTCCCACGTCACATTATTGGTCGGATCACCAATTTGAAAAACAGAATAGAGGATAAGATTGATAGGGCTGGACCGCGCGCCGACAATGACGTCTGTATCACTAATTGTGCGCTCAAAACTGGCTCTGGCGCCCTGCCGTAAATTTTCAACAGCGACAAATAATAACACAGCCGCCGCAATTGAAATCACGGTGAGAATCGCTGTAATTTTGCGAGCCCACAAACTTCTGAGGGCCAGGGGTAAAATCGCCATCTTCCTCATGCGATGACTTTCTGATTAAGCTCTGAAAGAGAGACAGACCGGTCAAAATGCGGCGCAAGAGTCTGGTCATGGCTCACAAACAAAAGCGCGCTCCCAAATTGTTCGCGGCTCTGGTTCAAGAGTTCAATGAAACGATCGCGATTATCGTGATCAAGCGCAGATGTTGGCTCGTCCGCGATAATGATATCAGGGCCACCAATCAGGGCGCGCGCAACGGCGACGCGTTGTTGCTGCCCCACGCTTAGCTCTCCTACGGGACGTTTAAGTTCCTTATCCGTCAACCCCAGACCGCGTATCAATGCTTCTGCCGCCTCCGATATAGAGCCATTTGCCTCTATGGCTCGCTGATGCCGGCGCGCAGAAAACCGGCAAGGCAGAATGCAGTTTTGGACAACGCCGATATAGGGGAGCAAATTAAACTGTTGAAAGATGATGCCCAAATGATCCGCTCGGACTTGGTCTCTCTTTGCAGAAGACAATGCGGTCAATTCAGACCCGCAAATACTCAGCTCCCCGGATTGCGGAGAGAGCACCCCGCCTATCAAACCAAGAAGCGTACTTTTCCCTGACCCGCTCGGCCCTCTTAAGAAAATACTTTCTCCGGCTTTGATACTGAAATGCTCAATATTAATCAGCGTTTCGTCAGGGTCATATCCGAAGCGTAAATGACTGAGATTTAGGACGGAATCGCTCTGCATGGCGCTAGTATTTATAGGGTTCGAGCTTAGCCAATGTCAGCTCATAAGCGCTATTGCCTAAATCAGATCCAAATTTACCGGTTTTCATCGTCCCTTCGACCCAGACGGGCTCGTAGATATCAGCAATTTTTGTCGCCTCAGCCGATTTTACGAAAACAATCTGATTGGGCGGCGGAGGCGGTGTATGGAGGCAGGCCCCAAAATAAGGCACCAAAAGAAACTCATCATATTCCGACGACGCATTGAAATCCAAAGGCACAACATAACCGGGTATACGCACTGTCGCGCCGTCTAAATCTTCGACAACATTATAGGTGCCGATTTGCTCCATCGTATCTTGTTCGCTGCCTTCGCCAATCAGACTCATTATATCTCCTTGCGCTTTCGCAGCTTGGGACAATGTGAGTTGTTCGCGATATTTCCTTTCCTCTTCTTCGTAGAATTCCGTGTAAAGCTCTGCGAGGCGTTGATCTTCCCCCTCCGGCATCAGATCTTCCCATCGAATGGTTTCGACAGCTGAGTTTTCTGAGCTAACTACTTTGGTGCTTGTCGCTGACGAATTCGCCTCTGATGACGCATCACTCTCCGCCGAAGGCTGGCAAGCCCCGAGGTAAAGAGCGGCCAATACGCAAGTGAGAGTAGATTTTAGAAGTGTCACTGAGATACATCCATTTTCCAAGAATTACGTGTCAACGTTTCTTGTTTCTGTATTGAGGGGCCGAGATAGGTGACATCTATCTCCGATAAATTTTCGAAGAATTCAAATAAATTAACACTCACATTGGAAAGGGCTGATGGGTTTTCACACAGATATTCATAACGCAGGACAATATCCTTGTGACGGCTTTCATTGGAATGATTACCTGCTTCAGGCTCACCCTCCTCTCCCTGGTGGTCATCACCGGAATGATGGTCATGATCAGAATGGCTGTCCTTTTTAGCGCTCACATCGAACAAAGCTACTGTCTGATTGGTCGACGCCGCTTTGCAATCCGCATCGCTATCAAACCCAAACAGAACCGCCGCTTTTGCGAGCTGCGACTCTGCCTGACTTACACGCGTTTTCTGAGCTGGCGTTTCGGCCGCATGTTCAAAACCCAAAATATTGTAGAGAGGCGACTCTAATTCGACCGTTACTCTTCCCTTTTCCAAAACTACGGCGAGTTCAGCATTTCCGTGCGTATGGGCCTCTGCTGATCGAGAAATTTGTGCCGTGCTTACAACCGGGTCTTCACGGGGAGCAAGAACAGTCTTTTTATTCTGGTTTTCAGCAGGGCGTTCGACCTTCAGTGCAGCCGATTTCTCTTCTGAAGGCTCACTCCCCGATACAGAGGCAGGGGTGTCGGAACAGGCCGAAACCAAGCCCAGCATCAACACAGGCATAACTTTGAATAAACAGGACGTTTTCACATTAGGCCTCTGAACAAGCGACTATGTTATTAAGTTACGATTGATGCGCCGCGTTGACAAGATTTTCTTGTCTATAGGCTTCTTAGCTAAATCTTATAGACACGCTAAGCTTTACTCTCTCCAACAACACGGATGAGGCCCTCTTGCGCGGTTGAGGCAATTAAACGCCCGTCTTCGGCGTAAAAACTTCCGCGATTAAAGCCGCGAGAGCGCGCAGAACGCGGACTGTCCAAATGATAGTAAATCCATTGATCCACACGAATTTCGTCGTGAAACCACATGGCGTGGTCGAGACTGGCCCCAATAATCATATGCGTTCGAAAACTGACAGGTTGCGGCCGCAAAGCTGTACTCATTAAGGCCTTATCTGAGATAAAGGCCAAGAGAGTCCGGTGCACGATCGGGTCATCCCCAATCGCCTCATTAAATTTAAACCAAAAGCCGAATTGCGGCTCAAGCGGCTCAGCTTGCACCACAGATTCAAGATGAGGCGTTCGCATATCCAATATATCAGTATCAAAAATCAGATAAAAACTCCGAAACTGCTCTTCGGTCAGGCCTGATAATGCCGCCATCTCAGCTGAGCGATCCCAATCATTGGGCAAGTCGTGATAAGGCGTGATGCCTGCTGGGAAATCAAATTGATGTTCATGCCCCTCTTCCACCACCTGAAAGCTTATGGAGGCATTGAATATTGCCTCGCCTCTTTGTTTGCCAACCACACGCCGTGTGGAGAAACTACGCCCATTGCGAATGGGGTCGACCTCATAAAGGATAGGACGGGACAAATCGCCGGGGCGCAGGAAATATCCATGCAGAGAATGTGGCTTGCGATCGGCTTCGACCGTCCGAACGGCGGTATTCAGAACCTGACCCAGAACTTGCCCGCCAAATACGCGGGGTAATCCCATCTCAAGCGTTTCGCCGCGGAAAAGAAGCGTATCAAGCTCTTCCACATGCATTTTGGACAGGAATTCGTCACGATTAAACATGAAAACGGCTTAGCCTCGCATAGCAAGAGTATCAATGAAAACTCGGCCAAACAGGCCGAGGTTCAAATTTTAGAATATCAGAAAGCCCTAATGAGGGGCGCCGCCGCCAAGAGCCGGGTCATTGGTTTGCCCACCAATGAGCACGCCTGCAAGGGCCGCTTCGTCACTGGCTGTCCATTCAATCTTTTTCGTCTTTTGTGTCAATGCAAGGTTTAGAACCTCTTCGACATTTGACACCGGAATAATCTCTAATGCGGATTTCACATTATCCGGAATGTCCGCCAAATCTTTTTCATTCTCTTGCGGGATAAGAACGGTTTTTACGCCGCCGCGTAGAGCCGCTAAAAGCTTCTCTTTCAAGCCGCCAATCGGCAAAACACGTCCACGCAAGGTGACCTCCCCCGTCATCGCGATATCATTGCGCACGGGGATCTGCGTCAACACACTGACCATAGCCGTCACCATCGCGATACCGGCGGACGGGCCGTCTTTGGGAGTTGCAGCTTCGGGTACATGAACATGAATGTCGGTGGTGCGGAAAACCCGCGGGTTAATACCAAGCTCGGGCGCACGCGCCTGAACATAAGAGTTAGCGGCAGAGATGGACTCCTTCATCACATCTTTGAGGTTCCCTGTGATTTTCACGCCGCCTTTACCCGGCATGGAAAGCGCTTCGATTGTCAAAATATCCCCGCCGACTTCCGTCCAAGCCAATCCTGTCACAATGCCGATTTGGTCTTCTGTATCGGTGCGGCCAAAGCGGAATTTCTTCACACCCAGATAATCTTCAATATTGCCAGATGTGACTGTCACAGATGTCTCTTCCTTGGAGACAATCCGTTTCAGCGCTTTACGGGCCAACCGCGCAATCTCGCGCTTTAAATTCCGGACGCCAGCTTCACGGGTATAATAGCGTACAATGTCGCGTAATGCGCCTTCATCAACTGAGAACTCCTCAGCCTTAAGGCCATGCTCTGTTATTTGATCAGGCAAAAGGTGACGCGTAGCAATTTCGATTTTTTCGTCTTCGGTGTAACCTGGAATGCGAATAATTTCCATCCGGTCCAAAAGCGGTTGCGGCATGTTTAAACTATTCGCCGTTGTAATAAACATCACGTCCGATAAATCGTAATCTACATCCAGATAGTGATCATTGAATGTGTCGTTTTGTTCCGGGTCCAGCACCTCTAATAAAGCAGCCGATGGATCGCCGCGGTGATCCATACCCATTTTGTCAACCTCATCAAAAAGGAATAACGGATTGTTATATTTCGCCTTTTTCATAGATTGAATAACACGCCCCGGCATGGAGCCGATATAAGTGCGCCTGTGACCACGAATTTCTGATTCATCGCGCACACCCCCTAAAGAGACGCGAACAAATTCTCGCCCTGTTGCGCGGGCAACGGATTTACCCAAGGATGTCTTGCCGACCCCGGGAGGCCCAACAAGGCAGAGGATAGGCCCTTTGACTTTTTTAGTGCGGGTCTGAACCGCCAAATGCTCAATGATGCGCTCTTTGACTTTGTCCAAACCGTAGTGGTCCGCATCTAAAATCTCTTGCGCTTTTGCGAGATCACGCTGCATGCGCTTTTTCTTGCCCCACGGCACAGAGAGCATCCAATCGATATAGTTCCGAGAGACATTCGCCTCCGCGCTCATTTGGCTCATTTGTTTAAGCTTTTTAATTTCAGCCGTAACCTTTTCGAGCGCTTCTTTCGTAAGCTTTGTCTTTACCACGCGCTCTTGTATTTCCGCCATTTCATCCGGCGCATCGCCTCCGCCAAGTTCCGACTGAATAGCTTTCATTTGCTCATTCAGGTAATATTCGCGCTGTGTCTTTTCCATTTGGCGTTTGACGCGGCCACGAATTTTCTTCTCGACTTTCAAAACACTGGCTTCGGCATCAATCAAATCCATAATCAAGGTCAGACGCTTGGCGACATCGGCTTGATTCAAAAGATCTTGCTTGCTGTCCAAATCGGCGTTCAAATGCACGGCGATAATATCAGAGAGTTTTGATGGATCAGATGTATCGGTCACAGAGGTGACGACTTCCTCAGCGATTTTCTTATTTAATCCGCCATAGCTTTCAAATTTTTCGCGCACTTGCTTGGCGAGTGCTTTGGCTTTGAGTTTATTTTCAACAACCGTTTCGGTAACGGCCACTGTGGCTTCCATAAATTCTGTTTTTTCCGTGAAGGCCTCGATCATAGCTCGGTCCTGGCCTTCGACTAAAACACGAACGGTTCCATCAGGTAGTTTCAATAATTGAAGAATTTTCGCAATGCAGCCATGGGCGTATATATCATCATGCCCCGGGTCATCATTATTCGCATCTTTTTGCGTGAGGAGCATGATGCGCTTCTCTTGGCGCATCACTTCTTCTAGGGCGCTGATGGACTTTTCGCGTCCGACAAAGAGCGGCACGACCATATGCGGGAAAACCACGATATCGCGAAGCGGTAATACGGGTAAAAGATGCGTCTCAGTCATCACAAGTCCTTAATATTACGCAGCGGTATTGGCCAATGAGATTGGCTAGCACTGTTGCGCTTTTTCTTATCTGATTAGATGGGTTGTAGCGGGGCGCGTGACAAGGGCCGAAGCCGCAAATCACTGCTATCATCTGCTTAATTTGGGTCATGCACAAAGAATCACGCATAAAAAAACCGCACCTTTCGGAACGGTTTTAATTCAAAAATCTTAACGAATGTAAACGGCGCTTTAACCGGCCTTGTCTTGGGTCTTTTCTTTATCAGAATGCACAATCAAAGGCTTGGCTGTGCCGCCGACGACTTCGCCATTAATAACCACCTCGCCGACACCTTCATAGGTTGGCAAATCATACATGGTATCGAGCAAAATGCCTTCCATAATGGATCGTAAACCCCGTGCGCCGGTTTTACGGGCCAGTGCTTTCTTCGCAATTTCCTTCAACGCGTCGGTTGAGAAGGTCAGCTTGACATTCTCCATGTCGAAAAGCGTCTGATATTGTTTCACCAAGGCGTTACGCGGCTGGGTCAGGATAGAGACAAGTGCGTCTTCGTCCAAATCGGTCAAGGTCGCAATAACGGGCAAACGCCCAACAAATTCAGGAATAAGACCGAACCGGGTCAAATCATCAGGCTCAACGCCTTTGAGGATGTCACCCACGCGGCGCTCATCTAGCCCTTTGACGTCACCGCCAAAACCAATCGACTTCTTGTCACCACGGTTCGAGATTACCTTGTCCAACCCAGCGAAAGCCCCGCCAACGACGAAAAGGATATTCGTCGTATCGACTTGTAGGAATTCCTGTTGCGGATGTTTGCGGCCACCTTGCGGAGGAACGGAGGCAACAGTACCTTCCATAATTTTCAAAAGCGCTTGTTGCACGCCCTCACCCGGCACATCACGGGTGATAGACGGGTTATCCGACTTACGGG
>CAZMEN010000080.1:9687-10989 GCA_964565335.1 uncultured Algimonas sp.
ATATAAACGATACCGCGCTGGGCACGCTCGACGTTATAATCTGCGCTTTGCAGCAATTTCAGAATGATGTTTTCAACATCTTCACCGACATACCCAGCTTCGGTCAAGGTTGTGGCATCCGCCATTGTGAAAGGAACATCCAAAATACGGGCTAAGGTTTGCGCCAGCAAAGTTTTACCACAGCCTGTTGGACCCACGAGTAGGATATTGGACTTCGCCAATTCAACATCCGGATTGGATGTCGCGTGGTTCAAACGTTTATAATGATTGTGAACGGCGACAGAAAGGACACGTTTTGCGTGAGCCTGACCGATGACGTAATCATCCAAAGTTTCGCAAATCTCCTGTGGAGTCGGGACGCCTTCGGATGTCTTGGCAACAGAGCCTTTGCCCTCTTCCTTGATAATATCCATGCAGAGCTCGACACATTCATCACAAATGAAGACGGTTGGGCCTGCAATTAATTTACGGACTTCGTGCTGGCTCTTGCCGCAAAACGAACAATAGAGCGTATTTTTTGAATCACCGCTGGTAGTCTTGCTCATAATCGTTCATTCCCATCAAGGTCGGCGTCTGCCCCAAAACCTTGCAATTTCAATGCCTAAAGTCTCTTTTTGAAAAGACTATAGAACTGTTTTCTTAACTCCCTCTTACAGTCAGGGGAATTATGTCTTGATTGGACACCTAAAAAGAGGTGTTTTCAAGTGAAAAAAACGGAGCG
Source organism: uncultured Algimonas sp. (assembly GCA_964565335.1). GTDB lineage: Bacteria > Pseudomonadota > Alphaproteobacteria > Caulobacterales > Maricaulaceae > Litorimonas. The sequence goes on from CAZMEN010000080.1 coordinate 10,409, forward strand.
TGAACAGTCGCTTTCACCCCGCTTAACTCTTACCAGCCTGTTCTGTACAAGCAGGCACAACGTAAGGTTATTTTTCGCCGCGCGTCGTATAAACGTGATCGACGATACCGAAGTCTTTTGCTTCATCAGCCGTCATGAAATGGTCACGGTCCAAAGTCTTTTCGATTGTCGCGTATTTTTTGCCGGTATGTTTGACATATATATCATTCAAACGCTTCTTCATCGCCAGAATGTCTTTGGCGTGGCGTTCGATATCAGAGGCCTGCCCGCGGAACCCACCGGAAGGTTGATGCACCATAACGCGCGCTTGTGGCAGAGCGATGCGCATATCCGCCTCACCCGCCGCCAAAAGCAAAGACCCCATAGAACAGGCTTGGCCCATACAAACCGTCGAAACCGGAGATTTGATATATTGCATTGTATCATAAATCGCCATGCCAGAGGTCACCACGCCACCCGGGGAATTGATATACATGGAGATTTCTTTTTTCGGGTTTTCACTCTCAAGGAAAAGAAGTTGCGCCGTGATAGAGGCGGCCATGCTGTCTTCAACAACGCCTGACAAGAAAATGATTCGGTCC
>CAZMEN010000081.1:0-10932 GCA_964565335.1 uncultured Algimonas sp.
CCCACCTCACGCACGACCGCGCGGGCTTGCAGCGTCCCGAAAGTAATAATCTGCTCCACCTGACCGTCACCATATTTCTGGCGGACATAGTCAATCACTTCTCCGCGCCGTTCCTGACAAAAGTCGATATCGAAATCAGGCATGGAGACCCGCTCGGGGTTCAAGAACCGTTCAAACAGAAGGCCATAGCGTAGCGGATCAAGATCGGTAATGGTGAGCGCCCACGCCACAACAGAGCCTGCACCAGAGCCCCGCCCCGGGCCCACAGGAATACCCTGTTCTTTGGCCCATTGAATAAAATCGGCAACGATCAAGAAATAACCGGGAAAACCCATATTCGCGATAATATTAAGCTCGAAATCCAAACGCTCGAAGTAGGCTTCTTCCGTTTCCGCCATTTCGACCTGCTTTAGCCGTTGGCGAAGGCCGTCCTTGGCTTTTTGCGCCAAAATGTCCGCCTCTGACAAAGACCCATCTCCGAAATTTGGCAGAATAGGGTCACGCGCTTCGGAGCGGAAGGCACAGCGCTGCGCGATTATCAGCGTGTTGTCTATCGCTTCGGGTAAATCAGCAAATAACTCCAACATCTGCTCGGGCGATTTTAGATAATGATGCCCCGACACTTTACGGCGGTTTGTCTCCAGAACATAAGAGCCTTCGGAAATCGCCAAAAGCGCGTCATGAGCTTTGTGCATCTCAGGGTCGAGAAAGTAAGGCTCATTGGTGGCTACGAGAGGGAGCTCTTTATCATAAGCGAAGTCTATAAGGACAGGTTCAGACTTCTCTTCATCTTCCGTATGATGCCGTTGAATTTCAATATAGAGGCGGTCCGGAAAGAGAGTCTGTAAACGTCCTAGCCACGCCTCAGCTTCTCCTTGACGGTCGGTCACAATCAAACGGTTCAAAACACCGTCAGGGCCGCCTGTCAGGGCAATTACGCCTTCGGTTCGGCCGTCGAGCATGGCGGCTTTGACATGCGGGACGTCTGTCGCTTCGACATCCAGAAAAGCGGAAGACGATAACGCCATCAGATTCTCATAGCCCTTCTCATTCTGAGCAAAGAGAACCAGTGTACCGTCAGGGTCTGAACGCAACTGCCCCGGTTGGCGCGGCAAGCCAATATCCATAGATAGAGTCACGCCGATAATCGGCTGCAAGCCAAATTTAACTAAAGTATCGGAGAACTCCAAGGCGCCGCACATATTATTGGTGTCGGCAAGTCCAATGGCAGGGAAACGCCAATCCGCACAGCGCTCGGCCAAAGGCTTCATTTTAAGCGCGCCCTCCAACATTGAATAGGGAGAGCGTGCACGAAGCGGTACATAGTCAAGTCGTCGAACAGACATACCGCCTCCGTAATATACAGGGTGAATTTAAAAGAGAGTATTAGCCTCCCAAAACCACCATCCAAAGGGTCATTACCCCCACGAAACCTGCCAGAACGGCACCGGAAATCACATCCATTGCGAGTTGTTTTGCCATTTTTATCCCCAGTAATTACTTAAATGTTCTATATTTGTTCTACACGACGAAACGGCTACGTCAAACAATATTTAGAACAAATAAGGAACAATGTGTGGATAACCCCTCAGACACAACGTCTTGAATGACGCCTTCTTTTCAAACAAGAGGATTGAACTCTGACGGGCAGACGCGCAAAGAAACTCTATGATGAAATCCAATACGACCTTCACGGCGCGCACAGCCACCTCCATCATTATCGCCAATATGGTGGGGATGGGCGTGTTCACCAGCCTGGGGTTCCAACTCGCCGACATTACTTCGGTCTTTGCCTTGCTTATGCTTTGGGTCATTGGCGGCATCGCGGCCTTTTGCGGCGCGGTCAGTTATGCCGAGTTAGGCGCGGCCCTGCCCCGCTCGGGCGGAGAGTATAACTTCCTCGGGCGGCTTTACCATCCGTCACTGGGGTTCGTGTCGGGATGGGTCAGTGCCACTATCGGATTTGCAGCGCCGATTGCTGCGGTTGCTTTGGCGTTTGCCAAATATAGCGATGCGGCCCTACCGGGGGAATGGTCGAATGGAGTCGAAAAACTCGTCGCCGTCAGCCTTGTTCTGTTCATGGCCGTAACCCACAGCCTGACGCGCAATCTTAGTGCGGGGCTGCAAAACGTGTTCACCGCGATTAAAATTATTCTCATCATCGGGTTTTGCGTCGCCGCCTTCACGCTCACCCCTGCCCCGCAATCTATTTCGCTTTTACCGCAAACAGGCGATTTCAATGTGATATTCAGCGCGCCCTTTGCCGTCGCGCTCATCTATGTCTCCTATGCCTATACGGGCTGGAACGCGGCCACCTACATCACAGGAGAGCTGGAGACACCGCAGACCTCACTTCCGAAAGTACTGATGGTCGGTACGGTGACGGTGATGGCGCTTTATGTATTGCTGAACAGCGCTTTCCTTTACGCCGCTCCAATGGAGGCGATGAAAGGCGAAGTTGAAATCGGCTATATCGCGGCGCAGAGTATTTTCGGAGAGAACGGCGCAAAAATCGCAGGCGGTATGTTATCACTCCTGCTGATTTCTTCCGTCAGTGCCATGACCATTTCCGGCCCTCGCGCCCTGCAAGTTCTGGGTGAAGATATCCGAACCTTTAAATGGTTTTCCAGAACTAATAACTCTGGACTGCCTTATATTGCCATCATTTTTCAATCGCTCATCGCAATTATCTTTATCCTTACATCCAGCTTCAAAACTATCATCATTTTCGCAGGCTCTATGCTGGCGCTGAGCAGTTTCATGACAGTTATGGGACTGTTTATTTTGCGCAAAAAATTTACGTCTGAAGAGCGACGCTACAAAGCCTTCGCCTTTCCGCTCACGCCGATTATCTATCTGCTGATCACGGGGGTAACCCTCGTCTATGTGATACAAGACAATCCCAAGACGGCCTTAGTAGGGCTGGCAGTCATACTTGTCGGATTAGCAATATACGCAATAACGCGTAATAAGGGTGAGGGTTAACGTGCAGGCACCTTTAATGGCACGACCAGACCCTCACGCACAGTAAAGACGCGGTCCATATATTGGGTCAAATCCATATTATGGGTCGCCACCAGAGCCGATACACCTTCCATGCGAGTCAGATCAAACAAGCTTTGAAACACTGACGATGATGTGGCGGGGTCTAAATTCCCTGTTGGCTCATCGGCCAAGAGAATTTGAGGTTTATTTGCCAAAGCGCGAGCAATAGCCACACGTTGCTGTTCGCCGCCTGACATTTCTGACGGCTTATGGTGCATACGCGGCTCAAGTCCCATCACCGTCAATAAACGCTGCGCTTCGATGCTGGCGGCTTTTTCGGAATGGCCTGCAATCATTTGCGGAATGACGACATTTTCCTCAGCAGAGAACTCTTTTTGTAAATGGTGGAATTGGTACACAATCCCGATTGTCTCGCGCCGAATGGCTGTGCGTTGATCATCGGGTAGCTTCAGGCATTCGCGGCCATTGATATAAACTTCGCCTGCGTTTGGCTTCTCAAGCAGCCCCGCCGCGTGGAGAAGCGTTGATTTACCCGACCCCGACGGCCCAATCAGGCCAACCATTTCGCCTGGAAAGATATCAATATCGGCTCCCGCCAAAACATTCAGGGTTTTCGGACCTGATTGATAAGACCGGTGCAGGTTCCGCACAGAGAGTATGGGTCTAACGCCTTGCATCATTCACCCCTATTCATATCTCAGCGCATCGACAGGATCGACTTTGGACGCATTAAAGGCGGGCAAGAAGGTCGCGGCTGCCGAAATCAAGAAACCCCAAAAGGCCACACCGAAGACTTCGCTCCAGACTATTTTCGCAGGAATACCGCCAGAGAGTTGATAAACCTCTGCGGGGAATAGCTCACACTGACAGACAAATTCGATAGAGGTCTGCACAGCACCGATATTCAGGCAGAACAGCACGCCGAAGACCAAACCCGCCAAAGTACCCAATATCCCAATCATCGCCCCCGACATAAGGAATATCCGCAAGATTGCCCCGCGCGAAGCCCCAATGGTTCGCAATATAGCGATGTCTTTGGACTTATTCTTTACGAGCATAATCATAGACGCCAAAACTGGGAACGCCGCGATTATAACGACAATCATAAAGATGAACCGCATAGCAATTTGCTCTGTCCTCAGAGCAGTGGCCGTCGCTGCGTTACGCGGCCTGTTCTTCCACGTGCTGAGGAAGACGCGCTCCCCAGCTGCATCACCAATCGGCTTCTTTAGTTTTTCTATCAGATCCACATTATCAAGGCGAAGCTGAATTTCTCCGGTCGCTTTTCCTTCACTAAACAGCAAATTCGCCTGATCCAAATCCATATAAACATAGGTCGAGTCAGGGATGAGCAAGCCGATTTCAAATATAGCACCTACCGTATAATTCTTTCGGATAGGTTGCGGCGGTCCGAAAGCGGTTTTACGTGTTCGCGGCGAATACATCGTGACTTTGTCACCCGCTTGTAAGCCTAGCGATTGGGCCAAACGAATACCCATTGCTACTTGATGGTCAGAGCCTTGCCCTTGACCGAAGCCATTTAGGCTTCCTGCCACAATTGACCTAGAGATCATTTCAAAATCACGCAGATTTTCAGGCCTGATGCCGATAACCTGACCGAAACCGAAGGTGTTATTAGCAGAAAGTCCCGTCTGGTTTTCTGAAAACTGAAAGGCTTCGTCAACGCCATCAACCGCCGCCAATCGTAGCTCCATAGCTTTGAGGCTTTCATCCGTGGGCGCAGGCGCGGCAGAACGGACATAAACATGGCCTTCACTGCCAATTGTTAAACGGATCATGTCATCACGAAAGCCGTTCATAATCGACATTATGATAATCATCGAGGCGATCGCAAGCATGATACAAATGAAAGAAATAGCCGCAATAAGCCCGACCCCGCCCTGCGTTTTCTTGGCGCGCAAATAACGCATAGAAATTCGGCGCTCAATTTTCCCGAAGGGTTTGTTCTGGGTTATGTTGAGGTTACCACTCATAAATATCAGACATCAACGAATTCAGTTTGCAGGAATACGGCCGCAGCATTGGGGGACAATTCTTTCTTTACGCCCGTCGCGCGGATTTTCACTTCCACTACACCGTTCTTTAAGCCTCGCGGCCCAACAACGATTTGATAAGGCAAGCCAATTAAATCCATTCGCCCGAATTTAACGCCGCCACGATCTTTCGTATCATCGTAGAGCGGATCACATCCAGCCGCCTTTAAAGCTGCATAAAGGTCTTCACAGGCTTTATCTGCCTCTTCGTCACCCGCTTTTAAATTGATGATGCCCACGCCAAACGGCGCAACAGACTTAGGCCAGATACAGCCATTCTCGTCATGACTGGCCTCAATGATTGCGCCGACCAAACGGGACACCCCAATGCCGTAAGAGCCGCCTTGAACGACATGCTCTTTACCGTCAGGGCCCATGACTTTCGCGCCCATAGGCGCCGTATATTTATCGCCGAAATAGAAGATATGACCGACTTCAATCCCGCGAGCGGTCATTTGCTTATCCGCTGGAATAGCCTCAAAAGCCGCCGCATCATGAGTTTCGTCAGTTGCCGCATACAGCGCTCGGCGTTTATCAACATGCTCTGAGAGGTCACTCTCAAAACCCACCTCTCCGGGCGGGGTCATGTCCAACAGGTCTTTGTGGCAGAAAACCTCGCTCTCACCTGTATCGGCCAAAATCACAAATTCATGGGTCAAGTCGCCGCCAATAGGGCCTGGATCAGCCTTCACAGGAATAGCTTTAATGCCCATTCGCGAGAATGTATTCAGGTAAGCCACAAACATTTTATAATAAGATTTGCGCGCCGCTTCTTCATCAATATCAAAGCTGTAAGTATCTTTCATCAAGAACTCGCGGCCCCGCATCACACCAAAACGCGGACGTCGTTCATCACGAAACTTCCACTGAATATGATAAAGAAGTTTCGGTAAGTCTTTGTAAGACCTGACATAACTGCGGAAAATATCTGTAATCATATCCTCATTGGTTGGGCCGTAAAGCATATCGCGTTCATGGCGGTCTTGGATACGAAGCATTTCAGGGCCATAAGCGTCATAGCGCCCTGTTTCTTTCCAGAGATCTGCGCTTTGAATAGTCGGCATGAGCATCTCAACCGCGCCTGCTTTATTCTGTTCCTCTCTGACGATGTTTTCTATTTTGCGCAGGACTTTCAATCCAAGCGGAAGCCAAGAGTAAATTCCGGCACTGTTCTGCTTGATCATACCCGCGCGTAGCATCAACTGATGCGAGGCAATCGTTGCCTCTGCCGGAGTCTCTTTCAGGACAGGAAGAAAATAATTAGAGAGCCGCATGGAAAAATCCGTATTAAAGTTATTTCCGCTTAACCTGAACCGCCTGTGGCAACAAGCCTAAGCCGCGTTAAGTGACGAAAAAATAACGCAATTAGCCGCGGTTAAACCAAGCTCCAAACATATCCCAATTCACCAAGCCTGACATAATCAGACCACAAACCAAAATCCAAACGATAACCGCTATCTTGGTTGTCAGAATAAATTTCCCTTTGATATTGCTATCAACAGGTGCACCTGGTTCAGATCCTTCCAAAATATCATTTTCTTCCGCCTGCCCTTTAATGCCCAAAGGGAGAACGACAAACAATACGGTCCACCAAATAATAAGGAAGACGACGAACATGGAAAAGGGATTCATTTAATGCGCTCCCTCACAGGCCTCAACCTTATGGCTTTCCATCAGTTCAATCAAAACGCCGCCCGCATCCCCGGGGTGAAGGAAAACAACGGGCGTGCCATGTGCCCCGATACGCGGCTCTCCCAAGACGCGCATACCCCGTTTTTCCATTAAGTCCTTTGCTGTATGAATATCATCAACTTCAAAACAGATATGATGCTGCCCTCCTTTTGGGTTCTTTTCCAGAAAGCGAATAATCGGCGATTTATCGCCGTAAGGCTCAATCAATTCCACTTGTCCGCTTGGCAGATTCACAAAAGCATATTTTACGCCTTGCGGTGCAAGTATTTTGGGTTCCGTGCAGTCTGTAGCGCCCAGCACATCGCGGTAGAAATCTAACGCCGCCTCAATATCCGGAACAGCGATACCGACATGGTTTAGCGGGCCAATCATGTTTTCACCTTATGGGCAATGACTTCGACTATTGTGCGCTTATCCGTCATCTCTCGCACACGACGTTTTATACGCGCGCGCAGACGGTCTTCAATCAAATCTTCTTCTTTTCGAGCTTTTTGCGAGAGAGTATCATAGGCTTCAAGCGCTGTATCTTCGACTGCATCTAACAATACATCCAGAATTTCCCCTTTTTTACCCTCAGGGAAGCCACTGATACGAGGTTCGGGGCCGCTGACGATTTTCCCTTTCTGATCCACCACGAGGCTGACGGACACATGCCCTGCATAGGCCATTTTGCGGCGCAAACGTAAACCTTCGTCCAATGAGGAAACTATGGCGTGACCATCCTGATGTAAGCGACCTGACGGCGTAATATCGACAACTTCCGGCCCGTCAGGTGCGAGTTTAATCATTTCGCCGTTACGCGGTGCATAGGCTTTCTTAACCCCCAAAGACCGAGCAAGGCGAGCGTGTTCTAATAAATGGCGGCGTTCGCCGTGAACGGGGATGGCGGTTTCAGGTTTCACCCAGTCATACATACGTGTCAGCTCATCCCGGCACGGGTGGCCCGACACATGTATGGGACGATCCTTTTCCGTCACAATATGAACACCGTCATCCGCCAAAGCGTTCTGCAAAGCGAAAATATTCAAATCATTTCCCGGAATGATTTTGGAAGAGAATATAACCGCATCCCCTTCGTTAAACTTCACACTGCGGTGCTGGCCTGATGCAATGCGGGAAAGGGCTGCTCTCGGCTCCCCCTGACTACCCGTACACAGATAAAGGACATGGGCGGACGGTAAAGCTTTCGCCTCGTCCTCGCTCAGCAATTCGCCAACTTTTTCCAAGAGGCCAACGGATTTAGCCGCCCCTACCATGCGGCGCATGGAACGGCCCACTAGACAAACCGAGCGATCGTTTTCACGCGCCGCCATCATAACGGATTCTAGCCGCGCAACATTCGATGCGAAAGACGCGACGGCGACCCCCTTCCCGTCATATTCGGAAATCACTTTAGAGAGTTCTTCGCGCACACCTTCTTCTGAACCCGCTTCGCCTGGAGAGAAAACATTGGTGGAGTCGCAAATCATGGCTGTGACGCCGCTTTTGCCTAAAGCCCGCAAAGCCGTTTCATCAATCGCTTCCCCAATTTGCGGTGCCGGGTCGATTTTCCAATCGCCAGTATGGAGTACAGTGCCTAACTCCGTTTTAATCACCAGAGCATTCGGTTCTGGAATAGAATGGGTCAGCGTAATCATATCAAAATCAAACGGCCCAAGGCTGAACGAGCCTTTAAGCTGGACTTCGCGCAGTTCTACACTGTCCAACAGATCAAACTCGCTCAGGCGGTCTTTGACTAAGTACATGGTGAAAGGCGTCGCATAGACGGGGCAGCGCAATCGCGGCCAGAGACGCGCTAGAGCGCCCATATGGTCTTCATGTGCATGGGTCAAAACAATACCAAGTATATTGCCGCGTTGTTCCTCTAGGAACGCAATATCGGGCATGATAATTTCGACACCGGGCGTATCCGCCCCGCCAAAGGTCACACCAATATCGACAATAACCCATTGACGGTTATCGGCAGGCCCGAAACCGAAAACGTTTAAATTCATACCAATTTCGCCGCTTCCCCCCAGAGGGAGAAAAACAAACTCGTCGGCTGTATTCGCTTTGGTTTTTGTCATATAATATCTTTAAAATAAGAGGTCCGCTCGCAAGAGTGCGGCGTGTTCCAGCTCTACTGATTCAATTTATAAATCTCATATAGACCATCAATCGTCAGTTGCGAGTCATAGTGGTCAATAGTCGCAGACGCGCCTTCGAAAAGCGATGCCACACCACCCGTTCCGAGAACAGTAAAGTCGCGACCGTCTTCGGATTTTATTTTTTCCACCAACCCATCAATCAATCCGATATACCCCCAAAAGACACCCGATTGCATCGCTTCAACTGTATTCTTCCCGACGACTTTTTGAGGTTTCTTAATTTCGATTCGCGGTAGTTGGGCGGCCGCTTCGTGCAAAGCGCGAACCGATAAGTTGATACCCGGAGCAATAATCCCGCCTTCAAAATGATGGTCGGCGGAGACCACATCAAAAGTCGTCGCAGTACCGCTATCAATGATGATTAATGGCCCCTTATAACGCTGAACCGCGCCGAGGGCGGTTACCAGCCGGTCGGCACCCACTTGTTCAGGATTGTCAATACGAACACCAATGCCAATATCTACTTTTTCATCCCCGACAATAATCGGCTCAACCTTCAAATGGCGACGGGCCAGATTCCTCACATTAAAGAGGGATTGCGGAACAACCGTCGAAATCACGCAATCTGTTATGGATTTAAAGCTGAGGCTTTGCATTTCTAAAAGTTGATGAAACCAGACCGCATATTCATCCGCTGTTCGCGTAGGGTCCGTCGCAATGCGCCATTCAATCACCCAGTCTTTACCGTTGTGAATTGCAAACAGTGTATTTGTATTACCGGTATCAATCGCCAGTAGCATAATCTCTCCCTATAACAGGACGTCGCCTGCCACTATTTCTCGCAGAGTGCCATTGCCGAGACGAAGCTGCAACGCCCCATTTTCATTCAATGACTCGAATGTCCCCGTAATAACCTTATCACCGAGATTAACGCGGATAATCTTCCCTTGTCCGCGAGCACGCAAAAGCCAATCATCGCGGAAAGAGGCAAAGCCGTCTGTCTCCAATGTCTTCAATTTTGAACTTATTTTTTCTGCTAACTCGGCCAGTATCGGCGCAGGGCCAGCATAGAGCGGCTCTGCCTCATTTAAATCCGTCTGTGACATATGTTCGAGCAGATGGGTGGCGGGATAAGGTAAATCGTCAGGATGATGCTCCAGGTTCAGTCCAACACCAATGATCAGCCAACCGTCTCCGCCTTCCAGCAATATACCCGCGATTTTTGCCCCGTCTACTAAGACATCATTCGGCCATTTCAGAGAAATTAAAGCAGGATCAATATAGCGGTCGAGTGTTTCAGAGAGGCAAAGCGAGACGACAAAGCTCGCGAGCGGTTTATTGGCGACGCTGCCGCGCCACGGGTAAAGCCCGCTGGTGTATAGGTTTCCTGTTCTTGAAACCCATTTACGACCTAAACGACCGCGGCCCGTATCCTGTTGATCTGCTCTGACCCAGACGGGACCGAAGTCGCCTTCCGAAGCAATTTCTTTAACGTAATCTTGTGTCGAACCGAGCCGTTCTAAATGTTCAAACCTCACAAACGGCTCTCCAAGACACCAAAATTAAAAGAGGCTTTGAGCCGCTTGTGCGATTAGGCTTTGCGCACCTGTCGAAATACCAGGCAATAAAAGAATAGGGAGGAGGAGTAAGCCGCTAACCAACCCTAAGAAACGCAAGTTTCTGGGCGCTTCAACAAAGTCCTGTTTCTCCTCATCAAACCACATCGTCTTAATAACCCGCAGATAATAGAACGCGCCAATAACGGAAGCGATTAATGCGATGATAACCAGCGGCATTAAACCTGCATCTGCGGCTGGTAAGAAGGCGAATAGCTTACCAAAGAAACCAAGAAGTGGCGGGATGCCCATCAATGAGAACATGAACATTGTCATCAAAATCGCCATACCGCGATTACTTTTAGAAAGGCCGCCAAGATCAGAAATTTGCTCGACCATTCCGTCGCGAATACGCATTTGCAAAATTAGTGAGAACACGCCGATTGTGGTGATGACATAGATACTCATAAAAATGAGCATGCCTTGTACGCCCGCCATGGTTCCCGCAGCCAACGGCACGAGTGCGTAGCCCATATT
>CAZMEN010000082.1:0-10886 GCA_964565335.1 uncultured Algimonas sp.
GGGCACGTTGCACATATCCCGGTTTTGGAAAGAGCTTTAAACTGGCCGCGGTGATAATGCCCAACGTGCCTTCTGCGCCTAAAAATAAACGGTTTAAATCATAGCCCGTATTATCTTTGCGCAAATTGGTCAGCCCGTTAAAAATCTCCCCATTAGGCAAAACCGCTTCGACGCCAAAGACCAGCTCTTTCGTTGTGCCATATTTCAACACATGATTACCGCCTGCATTGGTGGAGAGCACTCCGCCGACCGTGCAGCTGCCTTGGCTGGAGAGGGTCATCGGAAATTTGCGGTTCGCTTCATCGGCGGCGTCGAGCACATTTTGCAAGACCGCGCCGGCTTCGACGACCATATTATTGGCGGTCGGGTTAATCTCTCGAATAGCTGTCATGTGTTTCAGGGTGATAAGCACTTCGCCCATCGGCGTATTGCCGCCGACTAGGCCGGTATTACCGCCTTGGGGCATGATAGCGATTTTGTGCTTGGCGCAGAGCTTCACAGCATCGGCCACGTCTTGCGTCGAGCGAGGCGTGAGCATGAGCGGTGTATTGCCGAAATATTTATCGCGCCACTCGGATAAATGCGGGGCGATAATGTCCATGTCTTGCGTCCAAGATTTAGTCGGAAGGGATGCTTTCAGACGCTCTATTTTCTCAAGGGCTATCATGTGACTTTCCATTGCTTCAGCGCTTTGGCAGGCAGGGCCCCTTGTCGCAAAATCTTCGGCGTATCTTCGGCCAATGTGACAATAGTAGAGGGCAGGCCCTCTTCGCAATCTGGCCCATACCAAATATCGTCTACTTCATAGCCAATGGCTTTGGTCGCCTCTTTGGCCGTGGTTGGGTCTGCCCCGCCAGAGCGGTTCGCGCTGGTCAGCGCCACGGGGTAGTCAAGACCACGATAATTAATCATGGTCCGCCATTCAACATCGGGGCAGCGTATCGCAATAGTGGCCTCGCCTTTGGAATTTTTCGCATACATTTGCGGCGCAAGTTGATTGAAAAAATCAGGCGAGGCGGCTTTGACGACTAAGGTCAATGGGCCGGGCCAAAATTTCTTGGCCATGTTTTTCGCGATGCGGGAAAACTCGCCATATTGCGAGGCGCTTTCAAGACTGCTGACGCAAAGGGCCAGGGGCTTATTGAAATCGCGGCCTTTAATGTCATAGAGGCGTTGCACAGCCAAAGGGCGATCCGCGCGCGCCGCCAGTCCGTAAACGGTCTCGGTCGGCAAAATGACGACGCCGTCATAATGCAATACCTTCATAACTTCGCGTGGTATGCCCATGGTTCGTCCCGAAACCCTATTGATTTTCGTTAAATTCCGTTTCAATCCGCAAGGTAATCTTGTCGCCAATATTGGCGAGCTTAATCAAATGTGTCATGCCCCATTCTGACCGCATAATCTCTGTGGTGGCAGAAAACCCTAGGGTCTCTCCGGGATTACCAAAACTTTTCCCGGCGCCGTTAAAAACGGTTTCCAAAGTAACGGGTTTGGTCACGCCGCGTAATGTCAAATCTCCGGTAATTAATCCCGTATTGTTTCCAGTGAGTTTAATGCCTGTGGAGACAAACCGAATTTCAGGATGGTTATCGCTATCGAAATAACGCCCGCTTGTGGCCAAGGTCTCATCAAATTCCGGCAAGCCCGTATTGACGCTATTGGGATCAATGCGAATGTCGACGCGGCTCTGCGCCGGGTTTTGCGGATCAAATGTCAAAGCCCCTGTGACGCTATCAAAGCGCGCTGTGTAATTCGACAGCCCGGCATGGGACAGCGACCAGACAACGCTCGTATGAGTAGGGTCGAGGGTATAGTCCCCCGCCGGCGCTGCCAAAGGCGATGTTTCCGGAGGCGTTGCACAGGATGATAAGCCCGCAATTGCGAAGGCGAAAAAGGCGAAAAGTGTAAGGTTCAAATTGTTCATAAGGTTTCATAGTCCAATGGGGTCTAAAAGGGAATAAATTAGACGCATTGAGAAAGAAAGATGGCGAAAACAACGGCAATCCGTTTCAATGATATACTGTTAGACGCATTTTAGCGCGGCTTAATGGCTTGATTAGAGTCAGTCTTGAACAATTTCTCACTTGATAAGACTGGCGCGGCGCGGCATTCCACCTCAGATGAATCAAAAGTCCGACAATAAAAGCGCCAAAGCTGCATCCGATGAAGAAGAGGTTAAACCCCTCAAGCAGAAAGTACTGTCTGAAGTGAAGTTCTTTCTGGGTCTATTCACCTTCCTCTTGGCGATGATGACCTTTATCTGGGGGCATTTCAAAATCCCGAGTGAAAGCATGTTGCCGACCTTGGAAGTCGGAGACCATATTTACGTTTCGAAATTTGCTTATGGCTATTCCCGTCATTCCTTGCCGTTTATGTTGCATAAATTACCGCTTCCTGACGGACAGATAATGTCTCGCTCGCCTAAGCGCGGCGATGTTGCGGTTTTTCGTAATCCTGCGAGCGGCATCATCATGATTAAACGTGTGGTGGGATTACAAGGCGACCGCGTCAAAGTCGTTGGCGGGCAACTTTATCTAAACGGTGAAGTGATTGAGCGCGACACCGTTACGAACTACCTTTACCGTGAACATAAAGGCTCTGTGGTCGGTGTGGATGTATATGCTGAAACTCTGCCCGGCGAAAAAGAGAGTCATAAAATTTACGAGCAAACCGATCAGGGCAATTTAGATAATACCCAAACCTTCATCGTTCCCGAAGGTCATTTCTTTTTCATGGGCGATAATCGGGATAATTCTACGGATAGCCGCGCGCCCGGCGGACCGGGAATGGTACCGCAGGATCATTTAATCGGACGCGCAGATTTCCTAATGTTCTCGCTCAAACGGTGTAAAGAAGAGCCGCAATTACGGTGCCCGCCGCGCCGTTTTGCTCAAGGTCTCTGACGAGGCTTTAATGGGGACACAGACCGTAAAAGATAAGGCCAAACCACACGTCGACACGCTGATCATCGCTCGCCATGGAAAGCCGTCACTCTCCCGCAAAGTTTATATGACATGGGACGGTTATCGCGAGTGGTGGGAGCGTTATGACGCCGGCGGTATAGTCCCCAATCAACGCGTCCCTGCCAGATTGAAGTCATGGATAGATAAAGCGGATTTAATCATAGCCAGCCCATTACGCCGCGCCGTAGAAAGCGCCGAACTTGCGGCGGGCCGTCCCGTCAACGTCACAGATGAGCGCTTGGTGGAGGCCGCGCTACCATCGCCGCATTTAGGAGGCTTGAAGTTTCGCCCAAAAACATGGGGCACTTTTGCCCGTATCGTGTGGTATGTTGGATGGAGTGACGGCATGGAGAGCCACGCAGAAGCGCGTCAGCGCGCCAATGAAATGTGTGATGTTTTGGCTAATCACGCCGCAGGCGGAAAAATCGTCTATGTCTCCGCTCATGGTTGGATTAACCGGATGATTAAAGGCTCGCTATTAAAGCGAGGCTGGAAGATGAAATCTCAGAACGGAGATTTACACTGGTCATTCCGCCGCTATGAACGACCCTCAAATTATAATATATAAGATTAGCGCTTCACGACTCTAAGAGACACATTATGGCTGACACACCGATCAAAGACCTTTCTTTCGAAGATGCGTTGAAAGAGCTCGAAGGCATCGTTCAACGTTTGGAACGCGGCGATGCCCCGCTCGAAGAAAGCATCGCGATTTACCAACGCGGCGCAGCCCTGAAAGCGCATTGCGATGCGAAGTTAAAAGATGCGCAAATGAAAGTCGAAAAAATCGTCCTCGACGGAAAAGGCGCAGCAGGAACGGAAGACTTTGACGGGTAGGTTTGCCTCGAATGTCTGATTTTTCCGCACAACTCTCTACTGTCGCCGCGCAGGTTGAAAGCGGGCTTGAGCGGCTTTTGCCTGTCGCTGAGGGCGATCATGCGGTCATTGCTGAGGCTATGCGCTATGCAGCTTTAGGCGGCGGCAAACGTTTGCGGCCTTTTCTGGTAATAGAGACAGCGCGGATGTTAGGCGGCAATATAAATGAAGCGCTGGTCGTGGGCTGCGCGCTCGAATGCCTGCATGTGTACAGCCTCGTCCATGATGATTTACCTTGTATGGATGATGATGATTTGCGGCGCGGGCGTCCAACCGTTCACAAAGCTTATGATGAAGCCATAGCGGTTTTAGCGGGGGACGGCTTGTTAACCCACGCCTTTGCCCTTTTGGGCAGCGAGGCCGCGCATCGAGACCCACTAATCCGCTCGCGTCTGGTTTGCGAACTGGCGGAGAAGGGCGGGGTGTCAGGCATGATTGGCGGGCAGGTGATTGATATTACTGTTTCTGAGGAGGATCGCGATGAAGCCCTTATCACGCGGCTTCAGGCGATGAAAACGGGCGCATTAATCGATTACGCCGTCAGGGCAGGGGGAATTATCAGCGGAGTGGACGCGGAAGGCCTTTCGGCCCTCTCTGCCTATGCGCGCGATATGGGATTGGCCTTTCAAATTCAGGACGATGTTCTGGATGTTGAAGGCGATGCGGCCCTAATGGGAAAAGCCGTTGGCAAGGATGAAGACCTTGGGAAAGCCACATTTGTGTCACTCTTGGGCCTAGAAGAGGCGAAAGATATGGCGCGGAGGCTCGGCGTGTCTGCAAAAACGAATCTTAGCCCTTTCGGTGAAGCCGCGCAGACCCTAAAAGACACTGTCGATTTTGTGCTCCAAAGGCAGCACTGACTCGTAACAAACCCATTGGATCCTGTTGGCTGACCTGACAGGAGAGAAGGAAGAACATCCATGGCGAAAACTCCCTTATTGGATAGTGTCATAATTCCCGCTGATATGCGCGGTTTCTCGGTAGAGCAGTTAAAACAGCTCGCCGATGAAGTGCGGGCAGAGGTGATTGACGCTGTTTCTGTGACAGGGGGGCATTTAGGGGCTGGACTGGGCGTTGTTGAGCTGACCGTCGCCATACATGCCATTTTTGATACGCCGCATGATAAGCTGATTTGGGATGTGGGCCATCAATGCTATCCGCATAAGGTTTTAACGGGGCGCCGGGACCGTATTCGCACGCTGCGTAAAGGCGGCGGATTATCGGGCTTCACTAAACGCGCTGAGAGCGAATATGACCCGTTTGGCGCAGCGCATAGCTCCACGTCTATTTCTGCCGGTATGGGGTTTGCCACGGCGCGTGATTTGGCCGGTAAAGAAGGCCATGTAATTTCAGTCATTGGTGATGGGTCAATCACGGCTGGTATGGCCTATGAAGCCATGAACAATGCGGGCGCAACGGACTCGCGCCAAATCGTTATATTGAACGATAATGATATGTCGATTGCGCCGCCGGTCGGCGCGATGAGCCACATGCTGGCCAAAATGGTCAGCTCTGGCGGATATCAAAAACTACGCGGCGCAGGACGCGCGATTGTTAAAGATGCTCCGCGCCCGATTAAAGGCACAGTGCGCAAGGCCGAAGAATATACACGCGGCATGTTTATGGGCGGGACGTGGTTCGAAGAGCTCGGGTTTTATTATGTCGGCCCCGTCGATGGGCATGATATGGACGCGCTTGTTTCAGTGCTTGAAAACGTCAAGAAAATGAAACGCGGGCCGACGCTTATCCATGTGGTGACACAAAAGGGTAAGGGCTATGAGCCAGCAGAGAACTCTGCCGATAAATATCACGGTGTGAGCAAGTTTAATGTGGTAACGGGCGAGCAAAGCAAATCCATTCCCAATGCGCCCAGCTATACTTCTGTCTTTGGGCATCAACTCGTGAAACAAGCCGAAAAAGACGACAAAGTCGTCGGCATCACAGCCGCGATGCCAGGCGGAACGGGCATGAATATTTTCGGGAAGTCTTTCCCTGACCGTATGTTTGACGTAGGCATTGCCGAGCAACATGCCGTGACTTTTGCGGCAGGTTTGGCGGCGGACGGATTTAAGCCGTTCTGCGCGATTTACTCAACATTTCTGCAACGCGGCTATGACCAAGTTGTGCATGATGTGGCGATACAAAACCTGCCTGTGCGCTTTGCTTTAGACCGCGCGGGATTAGTAGGCGCAGACGGGCCGACCCATGCCGGCGCCTTTGATATTGCTTATCTGGGGTGCTTGCCGAATTTCACGCTGATGGCGGCGGCGGATGAAGCCGACTTGGCGCGTATGGTCGCGACGGCTGTCGTCCATGATAGCGGGCCGATTGGCTTCCGTTACGCCCGCGGAGAGGCCACAGGCATAGACATTCCGGAAAA
Organism: uncultured Algimonas sp.; assembly: GCA_964565335.1. Taxonomy (GTDB): domain Bacteria; phylum Pseudomonadota; class Alphaproteobacteria; order Caulobacterales; family Maricaulaceae; genus Litorimonas. The sequence continues at coordinate 6,223 of CAZMEN010000082.1, forward strand.
CCCAGAACCGCTGGAAATCGGCAAAGGCCGCGTCATGAAAGAAGGCTCTCGTGTTGCCATCTTGTCTTATGGGACACGTCTCGCCGAAGCGATGGCGGCCGCTGACCTTTTGGACGCGCAAGGGCTCTCTACCACGGTGGCGGATGCCCGTTTTGCCAAGCCTTTGGACATAGACCTCGTGCGTCGCCTCGCGGATGAGCACGAAGTTCTTATCACCATTGAAGAAGGCTCCGTTGGCGGTTTCGGCGCGTTCGTCCTCCATGAACTTGCGGAGTCAGGGCGTCTGGATAACGGCCTGAAAATCAGAACCATGACTTTGCCCGATACCTTCATTGACCAAGACACCCCTGCCAATATGTACAAACAGGCAGGGTTGGACGCCAATGCGATTGTTGAGACTGTATTTAAGGCGTTGGGGCAGGACTTTAACGCGCAGATGAACTTGGCTTAGTTTACTGCTCTGTAGCTTTAAAATACGCGACTTATTTACCCCTCTATCAATGCGGTTTGTCTGGCTAAGGCTTCGCTCATGGCTTGCATAAGGGTGCGGACTTTGGGGCTGGCCCGTAGGTCGGGATGGGTGAGGACCATGGCCGCACTTAGATTTTTATTGGCTCGGCGTTCCGCAATAGGCCCGTAAAAGGCCTTCGACTCAGCTTAAGGAATCCCTTATCGATGCGTTATGCGCGCCGATCACTATCTTGTTCAAAAAGGTCACTACGAATCCCGTGCACGCGCGCAGGCGGCGATTAAGGCCGGGATGGTAAGTGTAAACGGCGCTTTGCTTCGCAAAGCCTCTCAAACTATTCCAGAGAATGCCCATGTGGCGGCAGAGCAGGAACATCCTTGGGTATCGCGCGGTGGGTTGAAACTCGCCCATGCCTTAGACGTTTTTGATTTTAACCCTAAAGGATTGCATTGTCTTGATGTGGGCTCATCCACCGGCGGTTTTACGCAAGTTTTGCTGGAAAACGGCGCGGCGCATGTTTGTGCTGTCGATGTCGGGCGTGATCAATTTCATAAACGCCTGCGAGGTCATCCGCGTGTAACTTTATTGGAAAGTCAGGATGCGCGCACGCTGACAAAAGAACAAATAGGCTATGCGCCAGACCTCGTGGTGTGTGATGCCAGCTTTATCGGCCTCTCCAAAGTCCTCACTCATCCTTTATCCTTTTGCGAAAAAGGGGCGACGCTCATAAGCCTCATTAAACCACAATTTGAGGTCGGAAGGGCCGGAATTGGGCGCGGTGGTTTGGTTAAATCTGATGAGCTGGCTCAAGCCTCTATCGCGGCCGTTAAACACTGGATCACTGACTTGGGCTGGTGGATTGAGGGTATGTGCGAGTCGCCGATTGCGGGTGGTTCCGGGAATATAGAGTATCTCATGCGTACAACCCTTGTTAGTAAAATATAAACAACACCAATCTATTGTGCTGGCCTGGTACTATACGGGATAGTATTCATGCTCAGGAAGGCGCTCTTTAAGGAAAAGAGTTGTAGAGGGATGTGACAGAGTTATCTGACTACAAATCCATTGTTGAATCGCATCCTGACCTGATCAGTCGGTATGATGCCGACTTCAAATTGACCTTCGTCAATCGGAGCTATGCTGAGTATATTGGCAAACCGGCCAAGGATTTCATCGGTCTGCCATTGGAAAAACTTCTAACGCCAAAAGAAAACACGGAGTTCTTCCCGCGCGCAAAAGCGCTGACAGCCAAGAATCCCAAATTTACCACCGAGTCAGAGACTAAAATTGGTGCAGGGCAGCCGAAGCATTTCACATGGACAACTGTTGCTTTGTTTGACGAAAGTGACGTTTTGACAGGTTATCAGACGGTTGGCAGAGAAATTTCGCCAACTATGAAACTAAATGCCAAGTTAGATGACCAGAATAAAAAATTGGACCGCGTCCGAACAGAATTACGTGTCATAATGGATGCGCTGCCGGTTAAGATTTTTTATAAAGATAGCAAAAATAATATTCTTCGCGTTAATAAAGCCGCAGCCGAGTCCCTCGATATGAAGATCGAGGATATCGAAGGTAAAAGCACTTATGATCTCTTTGCTGATGTCGCCAAAGCCTATCATGAGGACGACTTAAAGATCATAAATTCCGGGGAAGCGATGCTCGGCTATGAAGAGCGCTACGTTCCAGCAGAGGGGCATCCAAGTTGGGTAAGAACCGATAAGATTCCTTTCGATGACCCCATAACCGGCGAAAAACACATCGTCGCCGTTGTAACCGACATTACGGAGCAGAAAGAACGTGAGGCGCTATTGGAAAACGTAAATCGTAACCTGGATGATTTTGCGGCGCTGACCTCGCATGATTTACAGGCCCCTTTACGTCACATTGCTCTTTTTTCAGAATTACTAGAAGCCGAATTGGGGGCAGATATCTCTCCTGACGCCGCAAACTATGTTTCGGCCATTCGAAACAGCGCAGAAAATATGCGAAACATTATTTTGACCTTCCTAAAATTTATGCGGTCCTCGCCTGATAAATCCGAATTTGAAGTCATTCGTTTCTCTGACAAAATGAAAGAGATTGCAGACGAATATAAACGCGAGACCGAAGACTTGGGCGGGGGCATTACTGTAACCCAAGAGCACATATGGACTCGAGGCGATGAAAATCTCTTGGGGCAGGTTATTCGAAATTTGATTTCAAACGCCATTAAATATCGACATCCTGATCGTCCACCTGTCATTGATATCAAGGCAAAACAAAAGCACGGTATTTGGGCCGTGACTGTTTCGGATAACGGGCGGGGCGTTGCCGAAACGGAACGAAATGCGATTTTTAATTTGTTTAATCGTTCCAAAATACACAATCATGTTGAAGGCAGCGGAATTGGATTGGCCTTAAGTAAACGTTTTATCATGCTTCATGGGGGCGAAATCTCGGCTCATGGAAATAAGAGAGGCGGCACAGATTTCGTTTTCACCTTGAACAGGGTGGGACAAACATGTTGAAAAAACTTCTCTTGATTGATGATGATCCGCTTGACCGCATGTTGATGAAACTTGCGCTGGAAAAGCTGAGCGAAGACTATGATGTTATTGAACTAGACAGTGCCAAAACCGCGATCGATATGATGAAGAGCGAGCGTCCGGTGGCGACATTACTAGACATGCGGATGCCTGATATTGATGGTATTTCTTTGCTAAAGAGTGTGCGCGAGACGTCTGAATTAAGCGCGCACCCAATTTTTATGGTTTCAGGGTCTGCCGAGCCTTCTGACTTTGCTCTCGCGTTTGAAAGCGGGGCCAATCAATATTTTACAAAGCCGTCTTCTTTGTCAGGTTATCAAGATCTTGCCAAAGATATTTTGCTGCACATCGTGCATGGCTCAAAAGAAAACCCTGCCGAAGCAGGGTTTGAATTATTAGACTAGTGCCCGCGTCTGCGGTTGTTGTGCCTCACATTTCTGTGTCCGCGATTTCGGTACCCATTATGTCTACGGCTCCGGCTGTTGCTGTAGTGACGGCCTCTATGACTACCCAGATTTATATTAATGGACGTTCTCGGACGCGTATAAACAGTTCTGCCGTAATAAGGGCGTGAATATGTATTATAGTAAGGCGTTGCATAGGTCGTCGTATAAGTCGTTCTATAATTGGGCTGATAATAGCCGCCATGAGGTTGGACGTAGCCGTTATTATAATATGTTGTGCCTGTTCGGTAGGTCGTTTGCGGATGTGTTGCATAGCCTCCGTAATATCCAGTATTTGAATTGTAATATCCGCCATTGGAATATCGCCGATTATTGTTACCATCGCCTGCGATGGCCGCGCCTGCGACGCCGCCTATGACAGCACCAAGGACTGAGCCTTCTGTTCGTGCGCCATTTCCAGCGACCTGGCTTCCGATCACAGCTCCGGCAACTGCACCGATGGCTCCTCCGACAAGCTGATTGTCGCCGTTTGAACGCTGATGCGTGTGGTGATAGCCCGAGTCATGGGCCGAAGCCGCTATGGGGGCTAATGATACTGTCGCAACTGCGGCGAGCGCGAAACCGATTTTAAAACGCATAAGAGACTCCTCGAAATCCATCGTGATTAACAATATGACGCATGGGATTCGTCCCTTAATCCTCACGCATTCTATATTTGCATTACATTAACCAAGATGAACGGTTGCGGAATAGGTTAGTCATCTACATTAATTTTGAGTCATAAAAAAACCACCTTAGAGAAGGTGGTTTTAGTAATTTATGGTGCTGAAGGCCTAGTGACGTGCGTCGCAATAGGTTCCGCCATTCGGTGCCTTAAGTAGGCGGCCCTGTCGGTCATAGCGCTTATCACTGTCGGAATAACAGAAGGTCGACGCGTTATGATGACCTGATGACGGCACGGTAACCAAGCCATATTGAGGGCGCGGCGATGACGGTTGAGTTGGGGTTACCACTGTCGGATTGCGATAAGAGACGCAATACCCATCACTCTGGCGTGTTGTTCCTGCGGGGCAGGGTGCATATTGATGCACAACGCGCGGATTTTGCATCACCGTCATTGGGGCTTCTAGGCATGTTCCGTTTCCTTGATCCGTTGTGCCGGATGGACACTGCGCCGGGATGACCACGGGGGCTTGACCCACAACTGTTTTAGCCGGTTCGAGGCATGTGCCGTTTCCTTGGTCCATTGTCCCTGATGGGCAC
>CAZMEN010000083.1:0-10374 GCA_964565335.1 uncultured Algimonas sp.
TTGATGATGTCGCCCATGCGTGAAAAAATTCCCATTTTCGTCTCCTAAAACTATTAAGTGGGTGGGGTTTGACCGTTTATCGGGTCGGTTAGTTCAAAATCGAGGCGATTACGAAGCCTGCGATGAAGAAAAACCAAGTTTCCGACTTGCGAGTGGTGAGGTACCGGACGAAGCGGGCGCCTTTACGCTGCCAACTTTCGTCCGTGTTGCGATAATTTTCTGTTTGATAGTCGCTCATGTTCTTTGAAACCTTCCTTAGAAACCAAATCCGACAACACGGCAACCTGAACTCCGGCGGCTCATGACTGAAGCATGGCGACGTGAACGTGTGGCGCGGGCGGGGGATGAGGACAACGCTGTAACGTCAGGTGTCTCAGTGGTTGTGTCTATGTCTAAAGTACGGAAGGTCATCTTACTCTCTCTTTCTGTTTGACCTCTATGTGAGGTTTGGTTGGCGTCAGTGAATGCCACCGACAAATTCTTTATGCCGACATGAACGAAACCTGTCCAATAATTTTAAGCTACTGTTTTTATTGAGTTTTTCACTTTTCTTAGAAAAACGTGTAAACAAATTTAGTATAATTTACTAATAATTGGATATTGATTTAGTTTATTTTACTAATTATACAATCTCCATGAGCGCCATTTCACAACAGCCTATTGGGCGATCCGCCATATTTTATGCCCTTTTAGACAAAGTGTCTGACGCAGCAGCGTTGGAACGGCCTGTTTTAATCATGGGGGAGAGGGGCACAGGCAAAGAATTGATTGCCTCCCGCCTCCATTTTTTATCTCCGCGGTGGGAGCAAGACTATATAAGAGTAAATTGCGCCGCCTTCACAGATGAGATGCTCGACAAAGAGCTGTTCGGGCAAAGCTTTTTGGACGGACGGGAGGATACGAATGGACGGTTTTACCTAGCCGATGGCGGAACATTGTTTCTGGACAATATAGAGCAGACCACATTACGGCTTCAGGAAAAACTGATGCGGGCCATTGAATATGGAAGATTTGAGGCGGGATTGGAAACAGAAGTTCAAGAAGTCGATGTTCGCATCCTCGCAGCAAGCGGGAGAGATCTACGTCTTTGCGTGGCGGAGGGCACTTTCAGGGATGACTTATTAGATCGATTAGCGTTTGACGTTGTCCATTTACCGCCTTTGCGAATCCGCCCTGAAGATATTTCGCCATTGGTCGACTCATTTGGACGTAAAGTTGCCGGAAATCTTGGGGCGGAGAGTTTCCCGGGCTTTACGGCCGAAGCTATGGCTAAATTGGAAAGCTTGGATTGGCCCGGCAATGTCAGGGAATTGAAGAATGTTGTAGACCGCAGTATTTCCAATAGTTTCTTGAAAGATGAAAGCCTCAGTGAGCCGATAGACTTTGTTTACTTAGATCCCTTCAAAGGGCCGGACTGGGTTGAACAAACCCAAGCAGGCTCTTCGTCCCAATACGCCGCCACCCTCTTTCCGTCCTCAAAAGCGCAAGCGCCGCTCAAAAGGCCCCTCGCCCAAGACGGTAAACAAGATGCGCCCTCAAAAGAAGGGTTTAACGATCGCGTTATGGTTTTTGAAAGGCGGCTCATTGATGAGGCGCTCTCAATGAATGACCACCATCAAGGCAAAGCGGCCAGCTATCTAGACTTAAGCTATCATCAATTTCGCGGCTTATTACGCAAACACGGCTTAAAAAAGTAATAGTCTGCTTCAAGGAATCAGAAATTATCATCCCGTATCACGCCCACATCTGCGATATTTAATATACCAATATGCATGCCCACCAAATTTTTCAAATTCTCGATAGCGCGTTCAACAATCTCCTCGTCCATAACACTCACTATCATAACCATATCCCGGCTGGCCGAAATATCCGTCCCTCTTTGCCAGCGTATACCGCCGCCCAGGCCTCCCATCGCCGAAAACGCGGTGTAACCCGTAACGCCGGCCTCTTCTAAAATACGGGAAGCCCGCCTATAGGCTGGTCTCTCAATAATAAGCTCAAGCCGCTTTTTTGGATGTATGGATACGCTCATATCTGGCTCCTAACCCTTCGCCCTCTATGTGCCTGCCCATTGGGCAAGTACAATATAAAGCGGAATACCCAAGGTCAGATTAAACGGAAATGTCACACCCAAGGATAAGGTAAGATAAATTGAAGGCTGCGCCTTTGGCAAGGCAAGACGCATCGCCGCGGGCACGGCAATATAAGACGCAGACGCCGCAAGCGTTATCATTAAGGCCGCATCACCGACGCTCATACCTAAAAGCATACAAAGCGGAGCTGTTAGGCACGCACTAATAAGCGGCATAGCAATACCGAAACCGAGCGATCCGGCGTCAAGCTGCCTCCACCCTCTGCGTAACCCGCGTCCAGCGTTCAATCCCATATCTAGCAAGAAGAGGCATAAAACGCCTTGGAACGGCGCGACAAAGAATGGAGCGATTTTCTCCATGCCGCTTTCGCCGCTGACCCAGCCAATAATTAAAGCCCCAACAAGGACAACAACGGAGGCATTCAGAAAAACTTCCCGAAACAGTTCTCCTGACTCAGACCCGGCGGCCTCACCACTTTTCTTCATACCTCGCCGCGCCAGAAGTAACGCCGACATTATAGCGGGCACCTCCATCAATGCTGCCATGGCCACCATATAACCCGAAGACACGATACCTGTGAGCTGCAAGGCTTGAGTGGCGGCAACGAATGTAACAATTGAAATAGAACCATAATGCCCCGCTGTCGCCGCCGCATCAATACGGCTTAGCTTGCTGACAAAACGTAAGAGAGCATACGCCAAAAACGGTATACCGAAAGACAAAGCCAGCGCCAATCCGGCCACGCCGAAAACATCCGGCGTCAAAGTCGCTTTGGACATTTCGACGCCGCCCTTAAGGCCAATTGCCATCATCAAGTAAATAGCAAGGCCTTTGGCAAAAGCCTCAGGAACCGTCATTTGCGAGCGCAGTAAAGCTGCCGTCAAGCCAAGAACGAAAAATAAAACAATCGGAGACAAAAGAGTCGATAAGATTAGGTCGGCCGACATAAATTAATCTCTAACTAAGTTACTTCTTCTGCGGCGGGCGAATCTTTGAGATTCTGTAAATCTACGGGTTCACCGATTATGGCTACTTCATCGTCACGCATCAAGATCGTATCCGGGGTCGCCACGATAACATCCCCGTCTCTTTCTATCAAAGCAATCAGACAAGAGGCAGGCAGCGCGACCTCGGCAATAGGTTTTCCGACTTGCTCCAGCAAAGGCGGGAATTGATCCAACGGGCCATGCAAGAAATGGTCATCGCGCATCAGTACTTCGTTCATTTCCTTTTCACTTTGCGCACTCAACCAACGCATCTCAAAATTATCGCTTTGAACGACCTCTGCCAAATGCCCCGCCAGTCGCAAATCAAGCCCTACGGGTTTGGTCGGAACAATCAGGAACATCAAAGAGTGCGCCGTTTTTGCGGTTGGTAAGTTTAACTTCGCTTGCGGACCAAACCGCAGAACGAAAAGTTCAGGTTGCGTCAAATCTTCATGTGTGTGATAGGCGATATGAACACCTTCGCTCATAGGATGAAGAACAATCTCATCGATAGCGAGAACGGATGTCATCACATCAGGCTCAATACTAAACCGCGTCTGCCCCTCTTCCGTCAAGATTTCCTGTAAGTGAGAGAGGTCATAAATACCGTAACGGAAATCCATCATGGCGGAGCGCGCAATAAGCGCTTCATAAGATAGATTTTCATCCTGAGTACGATCATGAATAATGGTCATCAATTCGCGTTCTAAGCCTTCATAACGTTGTTGTCCCAAGCGTTCATGAATATGGAAAATGGCCCCACGGCGAGCGACCTTACCCGAAGCATAAAACTGATACCAAAGCACGCAACCAATCGTTACCATACCTGTAAAGGCGATGGCCAATATTCCCATCTCGATAATCAGCCAGAAAGAAATTAAAATTCCTATGATTTGCAGCCAAGGATAAAGCGGCGCTTTATAACCCGGCTTATAAGTCGGTATTTTGGACTCCCGCATTACAATAACCGCGACACAGACCAGTCCAAATAATAAGAGCTGAAAAGCACTGGCGAGTTTAGCGACAGAAGCCACATCAAAGAGCAGCAATACGCCAATCATTGTTAAAACGGTCACGATAATAGCCACAGTCGGCGTGCCAAAGCGCCCAATCTGGCTAAGGCCCGACGGGACAAGCTTATCCTTGGCCATCGCATAGGGATAACGCGACGCAGACATTATACCGGCATTACCAGTGGAAGCGAAGGCGGCAATGGCGGCAACAACGATTAAAATGACGCCAAGGTCAAAAGGCATCCACCCGAGGAAAAGACGCCCAGCATCCGCAATCGGCGTAAGGCTATCATAGAGGTCTTGCGGCTGCAGAAGCTTTATCAGAATCATTGTACCCAAGGTGTAAATAACTGTCGCCGTTATCAGGGACAATGTCATCCCAAGCGGAATATTACGGTCGGGGTTTTGAACTTCTTCTGCCACACTGGCGACTTTGGTGAGTCCCGCATAAGATACGAAAACCAAACCAATCGTTGAAATAAAACCAACCAAGCCGGATTTGAAAAATTTTCCATAATTATCGTCCGGCGCAAACGCTTTCGCTATGCCTGTTTCGCGCAGTCCCATAATGACAAAGGCAATTAGGATGACCACCAAAGTGGTTACTAAGACGCGCTGAAGCATGGTGGTTTCTTTGGCGCCAAAAACATTGATAAGCCCGAAAGCGACCGTCAATATGATTGCCGTCAGAGTAAAAGGTAGGTCCAAATAAATACCCAGATACGCTCCCATACCAACGAGGGCGAAAGCACTTTTGAAAACGACGGCCACCCAAGAGCCAAGCCCGCCTATTGTCCCCATTAATGGGCCCATAGAGCGGTCAAGAAAGTAGTAAGTTCCGCCCGCTTTCGGCATGGCGGTTGAGAGTTCCGCCATACAGTACATGGCAGGTAAGATCAGAAAACCGGCCAGCAAATAGGCTAACCAGACAGAGTTGCCGGTATAGGAGGCGGCAATACCGGGCAGAAGAAATAAGCCTGAGCTAAACATAGCCCCTGTAGACATTGCATAAACGTCAAAAAGGGTGAGGTTTTTCTTCAACCCATTTTCATTAGCTTTCTTCGTGGCGGCCATAATCGCCTCCCCTCGTTTAAGTGTCTCTCAGAACCTGAGAGCCACTTAAAGCGTTTTGGATAGATTGTCTCTATTTTTACGCGGATTGCGCTTTAGTAGAGGAGGGCACGTCCTGCGAAGCTATTGGCTCCTTACAAAACATACGCAGCATAACATACCCTAACACACCCGAAGCCAAGGACCCCATCAGCACACCCAGCCTCACAGCATTCAACATTTCGTCGCCGTCAAAAGCAAGTGTTCCGATAAATAGGCTCATCGTGAACCCAATCCCTGTAAGACAGGCGATACCGTAAAGTTGACCCCAGCTGGCCCCCGTCGGTAATTTCGCCCATCCAAGCTTGACCGCGCCCCAGGAGAAGCAGAAGACGCCTACTTGTTTCCCGATGAATAGGCCCAAAGCAATGCCCAGTGGGAGGGGCGCAATAATATCGCTCACTGTAATGCCTGCTAAGGATACACCTGCATTAGCAAAAGCGAAAAGCGGTAAAATTAAGAAAGCCACCCAAATATGTAAGCCATGCTCCGCACGATGTAGAGGAGAACTATTTTCTGGGTTCTTCGCCTTCAACGGGATAGCCAGAGCTGTGATAACGCCAGCCAATGTCGCGTGAACCCCTGACTTCAAGACGCATGCCCAAACAAACACACCGATAAGCGCGTAGGGCGTAATTCGCATGACCCCCATTCTGTTCAGAGCTATGAGCCCCATGGTTCCGACGCCGCCCCAGCCTAGAGCCACCAAGGAAAGGTCTTGTGTGTAGAATATGGCTATGATGATTATGGCCGCCAAATCATCAATAATGGCAACAGCAAGGAGGAGAATTTTTAAGGAGACAGGAACGCGGGAACCGACAAGTGCCAACACCCCTAAAGCAAATGCGATATCTGTTGCTGCCGGAATGGCCCAGCCTTGGATCGCGATTGCATCGGACATATTAAAGTAAACGAAAACCAATGCCGGAACGACGATGCCGCCTATCGCCGCGAAGATTGGCAAGGATGCCTTATCAAAAGTTGATAACTCGCCCTCCATGACTTCACTCTTGATTTCTAGCCCCACAAGGAAAAAGAAGATCGCCATTAAGCCGTCATTGATCCACAATAATAAGGGTTTGGCAATTTCAAAACCACCGAATTGTATTTCGACTGGCGTGGCCAAAAACCCTGAATATAGTCCCGAAAGCGGCGAGTTGTTGGCAATCAGCGCGAAGAGCGCCACGAACATTAGGACAAAACCAGCGGAGGTCTCGAGTTTTAGAAAGTCCTGAATTTTATTAACAATACGGGGCATGGCTTCCAAACAACATTAGCCCGCCAGATCTAAATCCGGCCGAGCGGGGTGAACGATAAGAGTGAGAGTTAGAAAGGGTTGTAAGCGGATTTACTTCGTTAAAAACTGATCCCGCAACCTAATCAGCTCTAGTGCCTTTGGATGAGGCGGCGTTGCAGCACATCCAATAGTTGAGAGGGATCTTATACCCTCATCCACCGATCTATTGACCAAGGTTTTATAGTCCCTAAATCGCTTAGCCGCAGCATGGTAATCCGCTAAAGCTTTATCATAATTCTCGCGCGACAGTGAATATTGGGCGTCCTCAACCAATTTTTCTAGCGGACTCGGACGCTCATCAGAACCTTCTCGAGATAAAGTCGTCATGAGGCTGCTACGCCAATAAATAGAACGAGACCTACCAAAGTTAGTTCCGCCTTCATTTTCCCGATAAAAGATTTTACGGACTGCATAGTACGTCTCCCTCGTATAATTTAACTTCAGAGCTTGGGCGACTTTACGGTTTCAATAAAACTGAAAGCACATATTTCTATCCCAAGTATTATTTAGACATGTTGAAGGCATAATTAAAATATAATATATATACTTTAGTTATAGTTTTTTACTATGCAACAAACAGAGCCCCTCGCCCGTTGACGAAAGAAAAAGCGATATAGACTCCGCTTCTTGTTCGCTTTATGTTCCGAAGAGGAGTCAGCCGTTTTGGAACAGCCAAAAAAATTAACGACGCTTTATATCGATTTTGACGCCTTTTTTGCTAATGTCGAAAAGCAGCTTTGTGTCGACCCGGCGGAGGCTTTGCGCCCGACAGGCGTCAGCGCTTTTCCGTCGGAACATTCCGCTCTGATTGCCCAATGTTATCTGGCGAAAGCTTTTGGCTTACACCGCGGCATTAAAGTAAAAGATGCCAAAGCGCGTTGCCCCGAATTACGAGTCGTGACTGCCAGACATGATATCTATGTCAAAATGCACCACAGAATTATCGCAGCTATTGAAAAACATGCTCCCGTTAAAAAAGTCTGGTCAGTCGATGAAATGGAGTGCGATTTCGGGGCGTTAAAAGATGAGGTTTGTATCGATCTAAGCCAGAAAATCAGACAGCAACTCAAAGACGATATCGGCGAGCACCTCACTCCCTCTATGGGGCTGTCCTCCTGCAATCTTTTGGCGAAGATTGCGGCAGAGATGAATAAGCCCAACGCCTTTGAAATTTTACATCCCCGTGACCTTCCAGGACGCCTGTTTGATGTCCCTCTGCGAAATGTACCAGGCATCGCAGGAGGTATCGAAACGCGTTTAAATGCGGCAGGCATCCATACAATGGAAGAGCTATGGAATATTCCCGCCAAACAGGCCCGCGCTATTTGGCGTAGCGTTGAAGGGGAGCGCATTTGGTGGATGTTGCGCGGCTACAGCTTGGATAAAGTCCCGACGAAGCGAGCTATGTACGGGCACAGCCGTCAGTTATCAGGAGATTGGACAACTCCAAAACGGGCAGCGGACTGCCTGCGATTACTCTCTTGTCAGGCGGCGCGGCGCATGCGCAAGGATGGTTTCCTCGCGTCAAAACTTACGGTTTCTATAAAAGACGGGCGCAAACAACGTCACGCTTCAGAAGTTCAGTTTGACCCTGTTCGAGATGATTATTCTATCCTGCGTTATATGACGCGCGCTTTGGAGAAATGCCTGAGCGACCAAACCATTACCCGTGTGACATCCGTTTTCATCACGCTTCACGGCTTGGTCACCGAGAGCGGTATTTCCGATAACATCTTTACTGCCGACGCAGATCTCCAATTACGCCATAAGCTAAGCCGCTTAAGCGATGCGATAGATGCGACGAATGCTAAATATGAGGCGACTTTGATAACTGTTGGGCCGCAAGAACAACCACCCGGCGACTACGCTGGCGGAAAAATCGCTTTTGGCCGCATCCCTGATGCCGCCGCCTATCAAAAACGCGCCCAAGCCAGAAGAGGGAAAAAACCAAGACATTAACCCCTGTAAAAACCTGTCTCTTTTGGCAATTTAAGACTTGATGCCGATGCCCCTCCTCCCTATATCACGCTTTCGGTAACGCGGGGTGGAGCAGCCCGGTAGCTCGTCAGGCTCATAACCTGAAGGTCGTAGGTTCAAATCCTACCCCCGCAACCAATCAAATTTTCTTGATATATACAGTTGATAACGAGACACCTTGTCTTGGGACCTATTCTTGTCGATACTCCGGTCATGGAGATTGATTATAAACCCATTATCATAGCGATTTTCATCACCTTCCATCTGGCAGAAATTATTACCGGTGTATTTTGGCAACGCGATAACGTTCGGCGCGATGATATTTGGATCGAGATCATTGGGACAAGTTTCTATATAATCATTGCGGCGCCTTTCATTTTCTATGCCGGCCCTGCCTTAACGGAGCTTATATTTCCTGGCTCTGGGAATTCATGGGGCGGCTTAACCTGGTGGCAAATGCTCGCTATTCTGCTCATAGTCGATGAGGGCCTGCATTACTGGTGGCACCGCCTAACCCACGAAGTACCTTGGATGTATAATCTGCATCGCGCACATCATTCCTGCCAATATATGAGCGTGCGTCTCGCTTTCCGAAATAATCTTTTCTACTTCCTTATGATGCCAAGCGTTTGGGCTTCAGCGGTTTTATTGCATCTTGGTTTTGGTCCGGTTTACGCCGTTTATATTATAGTCAAAATGAGTGTGAATTTTGGGTCCCATTCGCCTTTAAAATGGGATGCATGGTTATATCGTATTCCGGCACTTTCGCCATTTGTCTGGGTACTGGAACGTATCATCACCACGCCGGCCGCCCATGCGGCACATCATGGCCGATACAAAGAAGACGGCGTGACGCATTATAAGGGAAATTACGCTAACCTCTTTTTCTTTTGGGACGTTTTGTTCGGGACGGCGAAATTGACACGAAAATATCCCGAGCATTACGGCGTAGAAAACATAAAGCCAAAGTCATGGAAACACGAAATGTTTTGGCCTTTGGTGAGAGAGAGGAATCAATCGGCGACACAAGAAAAAGTCTAACCGATCCACATTTATTATATCTTTAGATTAAGCGTATGGATGGCGGAGATTTATACGTGTTTGCGAAACTCGCAAATCCGGCTTCGGGTATAGAGTAATATGTTATCATTATTAATTAAGACGCTCAAACCCTGCGACTAGTAGCAAGACCTCGGGTAAAAACTATACCATATTCGTCACGCAACGACGACGTGGCTGTGTCGAGCCCCTAATTTCTCCATCTATAATCCAATCATCTCGTACCCAGACAAACTCATCTTGCGAGGTAAAGACCATATGCCAAATATGAGGCTTCCCGTTTTCCATAATGCGGGCTTCTTCATCATATTTAATGGTTATCGTTGAGCGAGTTGCGTTGGTAATGGAAGCCCCTCTGGCACTGTCTTCTGTTTCAAATTTAGATGTATAGCGTCTTACTTTACCGTCGATATTAATGGTCAGTGGATCAACCCCACAATGGAAAACCCTTTCGGACCGCTTTGGCGCGCTTTCATTGGAGGGCACAAGCTCCCACACGCCGGAGGCCCAGTTTAGGGCTTTTGGATGATTTGGCTCCTCCGACGCATAACCAACGATGCCCGAACCTGACAAACCCAAAATAAGGAAGGTCAAAAAAGTGTAATTCACCACAAAGGGCTTGCCGAACTTATTAAGGGAGGTTCTCATTCTGATAGAGTAGCACAGTTTTTCTAACCGCTGTTATTTTTTGTCGGCAAAGGCTGCCTTGGCGCTAATCACAAATACAAAAAAGCCCCGCAGGACGAACCATGCGGGGCTTTTTTGTGTCTATGGAGGAAATGTTTGAAATGTATAAACCGGGCAGCGACCTACTCTCCCGTGCCTTAAGACAAAGTACC
>CAZMEN010000084.1:0-10319 GCA_964565335.1 uncultured Algimonas sp.
GCTGTGCCTGACAAGCTTGCCGGCATCTTGCTCATGCTCGGTGCAATTATCGTGCTCTTTGTTCTACCATGGTTAGACACGTCTAAGGTGAAGTCCTTGCGCTTCCGTCCGGTCGCCCGCGGGTTCTTCCTTATCTTTATTGTGATGTGTTTCATTCTGGGGTGGTGTGGAGCCGGAACGCCGGATGATGTTGCGATAAAGTTCGGCATGAAAGATTTGGTAGAGAATGATCAAATAGTCATGAAAGGTGGTGAAGCGGTGCAGGTGCCTTGGGGCTTGACGTTCTATCGTCTCTCGCAAATTTCAACGCTTTACTATTTCGCCTATTTCTTGATTATTCTTCCGGTTCTTGGCTTGGTTGAAAAACCGGTTAAGCGACCAGACTCTATTACTCAGGCAGTGCTTGGTGATGGTAAACGCAGTAAAGGTTTAGTCGCGGCTGAATAGTCGTTGGATGAACTGGAAATTATAAAAGCTTAGCTCGCGCATATTGTGCGGGCCTTATGTGCCAAAGATAAAACGAACAACAACACGATTAAGAGACGGGCTGCATCATGGCTTCCAAATTTCTCAAATCTTTTCTAATAGCAGGAACAGCCGTGGCTGTTTTAGCAACCGGAGCGGCTTTTGCTGCGGGCGGAGGCAAAAGCGACTATAAAATGGAACACAGGCATTGGCACTTTAACGGCCCATTCGGGACTTATGACCGTGAAGCTATGCAGCGGGGTTATCAGGTTTACCGCGAAGTTTGCGCTAGCTGTCATCAATTGAAATTTCTGTCTTTCCGTCATCTAGGTGATAAGGGCGGGCCATTCTACGATAAGAACTTCCCAAACCCGAATGATAATCCATATGTAAAAAACTTTGCGGCTGATTGGACTATTCAAGATATTGATACGGAAACAGGCGATGTCATTGATCGCCCCGGTATCACAGCTGATAAGTTCCCACCTATTTATCCAAATGATGCTGCGGCACGTGCCTCGAATGGTGGGTCTTTGCCGCCAGAACTCTCTGTCATGGTCAAAGCAAGAACAGGCGGAGCAGATTACTTGTATAATCTGTTAATTGCTTATGATGCCCCAAAACCCGCAAGTGTCGAATTGACGCCGGGCCTTCACTATAATCCCGTTATGGATGGCGGTAAGATTGCGATGGCCGCCCCCTTAACGGATGGGTTGGTCGAATACGCGCCGATGATGAACGCAGACGGTAATGAAGTGCCTGCGCCTGAAGCGACTGTTGAACAAATGGCCGCGGATGTGACAGAATTTTTGGCTTGGTCCGCTGATCCGAAGTTGGAACAGCGCAAAGCGACAGGTTTGATGACCATGGGTTACCTGCTTATTCTGTCAATTCTGCTTTGGTTCTCTTACAAACGCGTTTGGAGACATGTCGAGCATTAATACGCTTTTATAATATCAAAACTTAAAACCCTTGGTTGAAAGCCAAGGGTTTTTTAATAGCGGGTGCAATATAATATCATTCAGGGCTCTTTTTCGAGTTTATGTGCTGACAATAGAGTTCATTAGCTCATCAAGAAATGACCGTGCAATGTTGCGATGGGTGAGTCGAAGTTTTCTTGCCAAGCGCGAACACGTACATTCGCGACACGGTTGCCCTGTTTGAAAATAACGGCGCGGGCGTAAGTTTCTACAGGCTTGCCGCGCCTTAGATAATCAATGTTAATGCCAATTGGTTTAGGATACTTTCCGCTAGGGTTAGCAATGATAAGTTGCGCAATGGCACACATTTCCATGAAGCCGCCTATGCCGCCCCCATGTAGAGCTGGTAAAGTCGGATTTCCGATGTTGTCTGCTGAATAAGGGAGTATCAGCGTGAATTCTTCTCCCATGAAAAAGGGTCTCACGCCGAGCATTTTTGCGTAGGGAACGTTTTCCAACAAGGTCCGAATGGCTGGAAAGCTTTGCGAAGGATCAAGGTCTGTCGATGCAGACTTAGTTTGTGATCTATTCTTCTCGTTCATTTCATGTCCTCGGCACCTATACGGGGGCCGGTCGCCATGAAACAGGATTGTGCGGTCGCCACAGGATTATTTTCATCACCGTCATGAGCAACGGCCCGAACGAAGGCGACGTGTTTTGTGGCCTTGTAACAGTGGGCTTCAGCAATGATTATGCTATCTGGTTGCGCCGCCCGCATATAATCAATGCGTAAAGATAAAGTCGCGGTTGCGCCTAAAGTGTCAAATCCTGCTAAAGCGGCTAATCCGCAGGCTTGGTCGAGCAAGGTTGTGACGGCTCCGCCGTGAATAACACCCGTTGATTTATCGCCAATAAGGTCAGGGTTATAGGGAAGGGACATGGTAGCACGGCCCTTATCAACAGCCACAAATTTCATGCCGAGTTTTTGAGCATGAGGCGTGCCTGCGATAAAGTTGGGACCCATTTCCCATAAGCGCTCGAGAAGTTTATCTGACATATCCGTTTTTTACCTTCTTACGCCGAGAGATTGTCATATACAGCATCAATAATACGGCGCGGTCTTATATCACCCAATAAAGTGTTTTGCTGACGATTCATAACATAAGCGCCATGTAATCCGGTTTCAGGGTCAGCAAAGAGACAAGATCCGCCCCATCCGCTATGGCCAAGTGTTTGAGCGTTCGGGCCATAAAATTTGTTGGGTAAATTGCCCATAATCCCTGCTGAGAAACTAATATCGAAGGGTAAGACTTGATCCATGCCATTTATTCGAGGTTTGCGGAAGTCAGCCAATGTGTCCTCACTTAAGATAGCCATATCCCGACAACCGCCATCGGCAATTATTTGCATTAATGTTGCAAGACCCTTTGCCGATGCGTGGCAATTAGACCCAGCGAGTTCAGCTTCGCGCCAAGCTTTCAAATTAATACCGCCCGGTGATGACCATGGTTTTAAAAAAGCTGCTTTTTTGGCCTCATTTATTTCACCAAGGTCGGGCAACGCTTTTGGCTTGACCATTTCCGCGCACCGCGAATGTTCACTTTCGGGGAGGCCAATCCACACATCCGCCGAGCAGGGTTCGGCTAATTCACCGCGCAATATCCCGCCGAGCGTTCGTAAATTTTTATCAGCCAAACGTGCGATTTCGCCTGCGAGAAACCCATAAGAGACGGGGCAATACCCGCTTTGGCTTCTCGGCGGGAAAATTGGATTTTGCGCTGCAAGAACTGAAACCGTTTTATCCCAATCGAGCCAGTCTGTTCTGTCAAAACTGCTATCTGTAATGCCCGACAATCCGCTTTGGTGGGACATAACTTCGGCGATGGTTAAATTACCTTTTCCGGCTTGAGAAAATTCAGGCCAGAGCGTTGAAACAACTTGATTGTATCCGAGTCGATCTTCTTCTGCGAGCCAGGCGATAACCAATGCGGCCATAGCTTTACCTGACGAGTACACACTGAAAAGCGTGTCCGCGCTAACGGGCTTTGTTCGCTTTCTATCGGCCCACCCCCCTTTTAGGTCGAGTAAGACTTCGCCGTGCTGCATCAAACAGAATTGTGCACCCAGTTCATCGCTTTCCAAAAAATTAGCTTTGAAAGCCGCAACCGCATTTTTAAATCCTGGTACGGCGTCGATTTCAAAGGGTATGTCCGACAGAGACTGATTGGTCATGGCTTGAGGGTCCTATCTTGAGGGTCATATCTTGAAGTTAAGATTTTGGTGGAATAGCGCGGGCGCGTCTATCAAAGCGTCTTGCGCCTCGACAAGAGGTAACTCACCATCATTGGTGTTTTTGCCTCCGTTTTTGTGAGCTTGTTTCATGATTGCAAAGATTGAGGCCACGGACTTTTGGGTCGCTGTCTCTAAATCAAGACCTGAAAGAAGGTGAGCAATCAGCAGGGCGGCCAGACAGTCCCCTCCGCCATGCGGCATATGTCCGAAACGTTCATGTGATATTTGCCCTGCTCTCGGTTTACTTACCGAATCGTAGTTCATCCAGATAGCGCCTATATCTTCGCCATGTTGGACGGACGTTACCACGCTGTTGCAATTTAAGCGGCGGCATTCTGACAGTACATCTGAGTGAAAAGGCAGCTCTTTGCCCGATAAATAGGACAGTTCCCATAGATTGGGTGTGATGAGGTCAGCCAAGGGAATAAGGGTTTTTTTGATAGCTTGAGCCCGACGTTCAGGAATATAGAGCGCCCCATTATCCCCAAGGACTGGGTCAACTAATGTAAAGCTCTCAGAGTTTTTGGCTCGAATATCAGTAATGATTTCTGCGCAAAGCGGGATATGATTGTCTTGGCCCATATATCCTGTCAAAATGCCGTCAAAAACAATGCCCTGATCGTAAATTGCTCTCCACATGGATTGAAGGTGTTCTACCTCAACAGCGCCCCCTCCGGGAACCCCCCAGCCCGGATGCCGCCCCATTAATGTTGTTGGAAGGACAACAGCTTCTACGCCTAATCGCCTTAGGCAAAACATAGCGGCTCCAGCGCCCACACGACTGGCGCCGACAAAAGAGGATATGATCAAAACCGTCTTCACACGCGTCTTAAACCTCGTTGCTGATTTTTGCATTGGATTAAAGTATAGTGACCCAAGCTTGGAACGTGACCTTATTGACCTGTTGCGATGGGCGAGGCAAGGCGCAGGAGAGAATAGTCTTCAAACCACTACAGAGGTGAGCGCATATCATGACCTTAACAATTTATCATAACCCAAGGTGTTCAAAATCACGTCAAACCTTGGCTTTAATTGAAGAGGCAGGGCTGACGCCGCGGATTGTTAGATATCTGGACAATCCTTTGACCGTAGAAGAGATTGGCGCGTTGTTGGTTAAGTTGTGTATATCTGATCCGCGGCAAATTATGCGGAAAGGCGAATTGATCTATAAAGAGCTGGCGTTAAAGGACGAAATGAATCCAGCGATGCTCATAAAGGCCATGGCTGACAATCCTAAATTGCTGGAGCGTCCTATTGTTGAAAATACTCAGCATGCTATTGTTGGCAGACCTCCGGAGAATGTTAACGCTCTCTTACCGTAAACGGTTAAAATCTCATATAAAAAAGACAGAGTATAAACGGCTTGTTAAGCAAAACAGGTCATTCCCTACGTTAACCATAGTTGGATTTTCGTCTCTCAGCGAAGATTTGCAAACTCAGGGGATTTTAAATGCGTCTTGTTTTATGTGCTGTTTCCGCGATTGCTTTGTCCGGCTGTTCTTGGTTGGGCGGCGTGTCACACAATGGCTCTCAAAACGGCTATGCTAAACATTCCTCCCAACAAAATTCTCAAAGATACAACGGCTCAGCACGGTATAATCAAGGGGTCTATGGCCAGAACCAATATGCTCAAAACCAGAGTGTTAATCGCGGAGCGACGAACGGGTTTCCGCAACAACCGCAATTTGGTGAGCCTACGTTTACATCTGGAAATTACGGGACGCATGCAGCCTCTGCTCAGAAGCACGGGGCATATTTTCGTAGAGATCAAACGAAACTGAGAAAACCTAAGTTCCGCGGGTCTTTAAGTTTAGGAGGCGAAAAAAGTTTCAGCGGTGATGCTTTAAATTACAACACATTCCCAACTATTCCTGCTTCAGGTTTACCGTCCGACCCAACCGTCAATTATATCCCTAACGCATTTGCCGAGGGCAGTACGACAGGATCCGTTGCTTCGGGACAGGTCGTACAAACATCTTATACCGCCGGTCCCCGAGATTCGGGTTCTGCTGCTTTATATGATCGGGTTTCGGTCAAAGATAAGTCTTTAGACGATGTTTGGTCCACACCAGCACGTCTAGCGATTGGCGGGGAATACATTATCTCAGAGAAAAATACTATCTTTGCTAATGTTGGCTATTCAGCCGCAGAAGGAAAGCCAGGCACTGCCGCATCAGTCTTCGCAACTTTATACAGAACGACCACAACCCAGGACTTCGACACCGACACAGGGGCTCCGGTTGGTGGGCCCATTACAAACACCAGCTTCATTCCTGACGAGCAGATTGCCGATTTTTCAGCGGATTTCTCAGACATGAAACGGCTAGACCTTGAAGTGGGAGGGCGGCATTATTTTAACTCTCTGAACAAATCCGGCGGAGTAAATACGGTCACACCTTTTGTAAGCGGCGCTATTGGAGCGTCACGCTACAATGCAGTGACTTACAAAACAGATCAGCGTCAACGCTTCTATCAACAGGCGTTTGAGAATCCGGATGGAGAAAGCTCTCAATTTTACAATTTAGACGGTCAGGAGACGAAGGTCTCTTTATATGACAGTCAATGGGTTCCCTCCGGACAACTTAATGCCGGTGTTGAATGGCAAGTCACTCCGAAAACCGGGATAGCATTGGAAACCGGAGTGAGAATTGAAGGGGCACGTAAATACACAAATGACGAACGAGGCGACACGAATGTTGCCATTCCGTTCACAATTCGCGGCAGCTATAATTTCTAGCCGTCAAACTGCAAACTTCTCAATTAACCATCTAATTAGTTGAAAAATTAAGGTTTTGTTTCCGATTTAAAAACGCTTTGTTAAGCATAATCTGTTTTAAATCGGCACAGGAACAAAAAAACCTAAGAAATGGAGACCGGTATGCGGCTCGGACTATGTGCTTTATCAGCAGTATTATTGTCAGGCTGTTCTTGGCTTGGAACGGGGGGGCATAGCTCTCATTATGCCTACGAAACTAGCGCTGGCGCAAATTGCGGCGTCGCGGCTTATGGGCAGAACGCCTATGGACATGGTTTTCAACAAAGTGCTGCCGCACAAGGATTTGGTTACGGCAGTGGCGCTTGCGGTGCCGGTGGCGGTTATAATGTTGGACAAGGTGCATATGGCTACGGCCCAGGTGGATTAGGTCAAGGAGCATATGGTCAGGGCAGTTACGCACCGCCCTCGATGGGGCAAGGTAGCCTCGCACAAGGTACTTATGGTCAATCGGCTTACGGTTATGGCCAAGGCGGTCTTACGCAGGGCGGTTTCGCCCAAGGTGGATTTGCTCAAGGCATGGGCGGTCAAGGTGGATACGCACAAATGGGTGTCGGCCCTGCCGGATATGGGCAATCAGGATATGGGGCAGGCGCATTTAACGGTGTGACGACTTTAGGCGCAAGCGCCTCTTACGGTTCGGCACTTGGCGGTGCGTATGGCCAGAACGTCGTTGGAACACAATTATCTAATGGCCAATATGTCAACGGCGCTTATGTGCAAAACGTCCAAGGCTCACCCCTATACGTTCCTCAGCCCTATCCCGCCTATTACGGCGTGCCTCAGTTCCGCGGAGCATATGGCGGTGGTTTTGGAAGCGTTGGCGGCGTAGCTCTACCCTTTGGCGTTGAGCTAGGCGGCGGTACCAATTTTGATATTGGAGGTGACATATTTACCGAGAAAGCAGCTGGCCCGGCCTCTGGTAATCCTGCTATTAACACAGGCGGGACAAGCGGCATTAGCTATGCCGATGCCTTCAGCAAAGGGACATCATTGGGCGGCGCGCTGACTTATGATGTCTCTCAGAACACAACGCTTCTCGGTGTTGTTGACTATACGTCAGCTGATGGCGACACAGTCAATGCCTACCAAACAGTCGATGCGCGCGGCGCATTTGAAAGTATTGATGCGGAATTCTCTGATCTGGATTTATGGACAATTGAGGGCGGTGTCAGACAATATATCGGTCAAAACCCTGGCTTGCGCCCTTATGTTGGTGCAACGGCTGGCTTCACGCATAATAATGACGTGACCTTAAACAGAACATATAGCTCTGATGGTGCCGCATTTGACGCTACGCCCCTTGAATATGTCGATAGTGGTTGGAACCCAACTGCGTCAGCCGTTATTGGCGCTGAAATGGCCGTCGGTTCACGTGCTGCAATCGGCGTTGAGTCGGGCCTGCGATGGAGAGACAATATGGACACATTATTTGAGTCTGAGGATCGTTGGAGCGTACCTGTTAAACTCAGAGGGCGTGTCAGCTTCTAAAGCTAAACCTTATTTATCTAACGAAACCCGGCCTTTGTGCCGGGTTTTTCGTTTTCAGATGTTAATTTAGCAAAGTTTTACGAAATTCGGGTGGTTTGGCCTCCTGCTTGCAACGTCCACTGCCGACACAATAGGTGTACGGCAATTGTGCCAAATTGGAACAAAGGGATGAAAGCAATGCGGATTCTACTACTTGGCGCAGCAACGATTGCGCTTTCAGGATGTTCTTTCCTCGGCCTCGGCGGCGGAAACGACTATAAACATCATCAAGCTAACTCAGGTTACCACGGCTCTCATGCAGCCCATAACGGTAATGGATGTACGGGTAATAACTGCCTTTCACGGTGGAACCTCGAAGGTGGTATCGGTGTTGATGCAGATGTAGCCGGTAACATTGTTACAGGTAGCAATGTAGCGGGCCCAGGGATTGGTCAAATCCAAGATATAAAGTTCAAAGATGTCTACGATGCCGGTTATCGCGGTGAGTTAGGTGTTTCTTATGCCCTAACGCCTAACCGGAAAGTCACAGCAACTGGTTTCTACAGCGAAGCCAAAGGCTCTGGTGAGAAAACTATCGGCACGCTCGCTGGCCCAGCGGGGACTTTGAACGGCGAGTTTTCTGACATGAAAACCTACGGCGCAGAATTGGGTTTACGTCAATATATGAAGCCGCAGCGTGGTTGGTTGTTAAAGAACTATCGCCCATATGTCGAAGGCCGTATTGGCGCGACACATAATAACGATATTTCAATCACAAACACGACATTGAGCGGCGCGCCATATGCAGGGGGAGATATCGCCCTTTATGACAGCGGCTGGGTTGCGTCTGCGGCCGGTTTGGTTGGTGTAGAAGTGCCAATCTCGCGTTATTCAACATTGGCGCTCGAATCTGGCCTACGCTATACGCAAGGTTTTGACGGAGCGGACAGCACAGCGCCATTATTTGACGACATTAGTGACAGCAAAGGCCGCTACGCCATTCCTGTGACGCTGCGCGGTCGCTACCGTTTCTAAGGCCGGGTAAAACCGCCTTTCATCTATCAATAAACCCTGCATAGCGAGAGCTTTGCAGGGTTTTTTATTCTTTGATCGCTCTTTAATCAGAGCTTATTTTTTGCCTAAAAATTATCCGGCGCGGCGTTCCATCGCTTTTTCAGCCTTAGCTGCCAGACGGCGGGCCCGAACGCGTTCAAAACTATCCAGCGCATCCAAAGCAATCCGAAGATCGGCCGAGAGCACCTGCGTTTGCTCATTAATATCGTCCAAAGAGCGGCGGATGTTTTCTTTCCGCGCAATCACTGAATTGGCGTAAGAGCCATAAGCCACATAGCCGTCTTTCTGAGCATTCGCATCGACGACGTCTTCGGGCACGCTGTCATTAAGCTTGCGGATTTGACGCTCGAGATCTTCGCGCGTCGCTTCTAATACGGCGATACGTTTTTGTAGCTCCGAAATCGCAAATCGCGTTTTTTGCACGGATTTATCCATAGAATGTGCCATCATATACTCCCAAAATCTTTCACCTGAGCCAATACTTGGCTCAAAATCCGTAAAATTACGGATGAGACCCTGTCGCAACTCTATTTTGAGTTGTCGCCAAAACCTGTTCTAAGGAGAGGTATACGCCACTAGGCTTTCGATACTGTGAAAAGTTAGGGTTAAAAAAAATTAGTATTTCAGTTCGCATTTCGGCGGCTTTTCGCGCTTAGGGCGAAAATATTGCAAAAGGAACGTCGATTTTCGGTCTTTCCTGCCATTTGATTAATCTCGTTAACACTTGGTTTACGGGATTCCCTTACCGCTAGAGTTCCATTAACCATGTCTCAATGGCTATGAGACAGTGATTCGCCTGGGAGGGTAAAATGCGCGTTCTTTTAATTGAAGACGACAGTGCAACAGCACAAGGCATCGAATTGATGCTGAAAACCGAAGGGTTCAACGTTTATACGACGGACCTCGGAGAAGAGGGTGTCGATCTCGGCAAGCTCTATGACTATGACATTATTCTATTGGACCTTAACCTGCCGGATATGCCGGGTTTCGAAGTCTTGAAGACTCTGCGTATGGCGAAAGTCAACACACCGATCTTTATCCTCTCCGGTACATCCGACATTGATACCAAAGTTCGCGGCCTCGGGACGGGCGCAGACGATTATATGACCAAGCCTTTCCATAAGGACGAATTGGTTGCGCGTATCCATGCCGTTGTTCGCCGCTCCAAAGGTCACAGCCAGTCTATTATCACAACCGGCGACATCAAAGTGAACCTCGACGCCAAAACGGTTGAAGTCGGTGATCACCGCGTTCACCTGACCGGCAAAGAATACCAAATGCTCGAATTGCTTTCTCTGCGTAAGGGCACAACCCTGACCAAAGAA